>NZ_JBHINI010000010.1:0-73593 GCF_042194935.1 Bartonella sp. CL71SXKL
ATATAGCATTTTGAATTTCATGACCTTTATTTCCTACCTCGGTAAAAAAATACCGTGGTTATAAAATCGATCTTGTCTTTAAATCCTTTTATGCAATCTTTATAAACTAAACCTATAAGCTTATAAAAGTTTTAAATGATTACCTTCTTATAGGATACTATAACAACTTTAGATTTTGCGCTCCCCAATTTTGAGGACTGCAAATCTTGTGTTTTTATCATGCGATTAACAATCCAATCATTAAAACAAGATGTGATCTTTAAACGTATGTTATCGATAATTCCAAACAACTAAATTTTTAACAGTGTAATTTGTGCTGTGATAAAAACGTATCATAAAATTTATAAACTGTTATGAATGATATCGGCTTTTCATTTTATTTGAATACACACATGCGTTATAATATTTACATCATGATTTGCTTTTTATGGTCTATTCATGCATGGCAATCTTATATAAAAAATGGTCAAATGAATCATGCATAAAAGTGTGGGTTCTTAAGTGGATTCATATAAAATAATTGCACACAACATATTGATTTATTTATATTTTTATGTCATATGTGGCGCCGGGCGCTAACACCACCACACACTTTTTCCTCTTAATGTCGCAATAATCCTTGCATTTGAAGGGATTCATAAGAGGCTTTTTATTTCTTTTTCAATCATTTTTACTCACACTTTAGCCCTCGTTTGTAATGTGCAAGCGAAGATGTGGACTGATTTACTCTAAATAGATTTGAAACGAGAAAAGCTTAAGACTTTCAGAACTATCACTCAACATGAAAAATTGTAAATAACCGTTATAAATCAATTTATTAACTATTGAAACAGCAATTTTTTGTTATGATTAAGCTAACAAATTGATCGAAATAATATTAACATATTTAATATTTACAAAAACTGTTTTAACCCTAAGGGAGATGATCAGAGGAAACTTTTAAAAGCATCTCATTGGCTTGAGGTATTGTTTGGCGTTCAATCATGCGGTGCACTCTTATACCGTTAGGAGCACAATTTAAATGACGCAGACGCTTATTGACTTCTGCATCTGCTTTTGTACGACGATGATTATGGCGTAAATAATCTACCCATGTTGGCATATGATAAGCCTCTGTCCAATATTCAGGTCTTTCAAGATCTCGTAAAAGAACCCACTGACGCGCACCATCACGTAATCGAATATGGCGTCGACGCGTCATCACTTTGAGAAACTCTTCGAGTTCATTTTCATGAATTTGGTAATCAATCATTATCATGATCGGGCCACTTCTTGCTTTGAGGTCGAGTAATAGTTCCGGCTCTCTAAAATGATCAAGAGGATTTAAATCTATCTGAGGAATTTCTTGAATTCTAAATTTTACCCCTGCAAGAGCACCAAAAATCAAGAATAAAGAACAAACGCTCAAAGCAATTGTTGGAGAATAACCATCAGCTAAACCTCCCCAGATTGCACTTCCAATAGCCATCCCCCCGGCAGATGCCGTTTGATAAAGAGCTAAAGAACGTGCAACAACCCAGCGTGGTGTAGAGAGTTGTACAGATGTATTAAACAATGATAAGGCCAAAACCCAACATAACCCTGCAGGAAATAAAGCAATATGGCTTATAATCAGTGAACGACTGATTCCCAATAAAAAGCAAGAAAAGGCGAAACCAATAAATGCACTTGCAATAATTGTTTCTGAACGAAAATGATGCCGTACAACTGCATTAATAATACCTGCTGTCATGGCTCCTAACCCAAAACAACCGAGCAATGTACCATAAAGAAGGGCACTTCCTCCAAGAACTTTATGCGCAACAATTGGCAAAAGTGCTAAAATAGAAGTTGCTCCTATACCAAAAAGGAACGCTCGAACCATAATACTTAAGAGATTAGGTGACATCGCAACATAACGCAAACCATCTGAGACAGCTCCTAACAGCCTTTCTCGTGGCAGTGAGTTGTTTTCATAATTCGACTTCCAGAAAAACAACGCACCAATAAGAGGAATATAGCTTATAGCATTAAACAAAAAAGCAGCCGATGCCCCTAAAGTTGCAATGATGGCACCACCAATAGCAGGACCAACACTCCGCATTAAATTAAAGCCGACACTATTCAAACTAACAGCAGCAGGAATATTTTCCCTGCTCACAATATCTCCTATCGTTGCTTGCCAAGAAGGATTATAAAAAGCTGTGCCACATCCAATCAAAAACGTAAAACATAACAAAAGCCAAGGTGTTAGAAATCCCATATAGGCTAAAACAGATAAACTCATCGATATGACCATCATCATAATCTGTACACACAACATAATTTGACGCCGATTAAAATTATCAGCTAATGCCCCTGCCATCAAAGAAAACATAACAAGTGGTAATGTTGTGGCACTTTGAACTAGCCCAACCATGGAATGCGAAGAACTAATCAACGCCATTAACCACCCTGCTCCAACAGCTTGTATCAGCCCCCCTAAATTAGAAATAAGAGTCGATGACCATAAATTTCGAAATACCGAATTACGAAAAAGTTTTAATGTTGAAATGCTCTGCATCTTTTCCCTCCAACGCTATTTATCACTTTTGTTACCACTCACACACACTCATAATCTTTGTATCAAAAGGATGCATAATTGTTTAAAACACTTCTCATAAAACTCTATTTAAATCAATATTTCAAAACAAAAGCTTTTATTTAAAGAAAGACTTCAAAATGCTGTCAAGGACTAGTATTTTAACCTTCTTTCCTATATAAGAACGAAATTAGGTAAGAGTCTTCGACTTTTCCTGTTTTCTCACAGACCCTAGCTGAACGACATCTCGGCTATGGGTGGCTTTATGTTTCTTCGTTTTTGGAAAGGATAATACGATGTCGATTACAGCTGAACGTAAAAAAGCTCTTGTCGCAGAATACGCAAACAAAGTTGGTGATACAGGATCACCAGAAGTACAGATTGCTGTACTTTCTGAACGTATTTCTAATTTAACAAACCACTTTAAATCTCACAAAAAGGATAATCATTCTCGTCGAGGTCTTTTGAAGATGGTGTCTCAACGCCGGCGTCTTCTTGATTATCTTAAAGGAGTTGACCAAAATCGTTATCAGACACTTATAAAGAAGTTAGGTTTACGTCGCTAAAAGAAAAATGGAGGTGGTATTTAAAAAAACCACCCATTTTTTCAATGTGTTGCTTTTAATTAAAAATTTTAAAAACTGATAAGTTATTATGGGATAGGACTGCTCATCGTTTCACATTTAATGCGATTTACTTCTCTCTTCTCGCAACAAAGGAAGTAATTTGTTGTCCACCCCAAAACTTGCAAATATGCTACGCACAACCAGAATGTAAGCAATCAAAGATTTAAACACTGGTCATTAAGGATAAAAAATGTTCAAAACGCACAAGATAGAAATTGAATGGGCTGGGCGTCCTCTCACCCTTGAGACAGGGAAAATAGCGCGTCAAGCTGATGGTGCAGTGATTGCTACCTATGGAGAAACTATTGTCTTAGCAACCGTTGTATCGGCCAAAAACCCAAAACCAGACCAGGACTTTTTTCCACTCACTGTTAATTATCAAGAAAAATTCTATGCTGTTGGTAGAATACCTGGGGGCTATTTAAAACGTGAAAGTCGACCAAGTGAAAATGAAACTTTGGTTTCACGTTTGATTGATCGCCCAATTCGTCCCCTTTTCGTTGAGGGATATAAAAATGATACACAAGTTATTGTTTCCGTTATACAGCATGATCTCGAAAACAATCCCGATATCCTTGCGATGATTGCATCTTCTGCCGCATTGACCCTGTCAGGTGTTCCTTTCATGGGACCTATAGCTGGTGCACGCGTTGGCTATTGTAATGGACAATATGTTCTTAATCCTCATATCGATGAAATGCCTGAATCAAAACTTGATCTTGTTGTTGCTGGAACAGAAAGTGCTGTTTTGATGGTTGAATCAGAAGCACAAGAATTACCGGAAGATATCATGTTGGGGGCCGTGATGTTTGGTCACAAAGGCCTTCAACCTGTCCTTGATGCCATTATAAAGCTTGCTGAAGTTGCTGCAAAAGATCCTCGTGATTTTGTTCCTGAAGATCTTTCTGAACTTGAAAAAGCGATGCAGAAAATGGCAGAACAGGATATACGAAAGGCTTACACAATTACTGATAAGCAAGAACGTTATGCTGCAATTGATGCACTAAAGACAGAAATCCTCAATAAATTTATGCCAGAAACAGAAAAAGACTGTCAATTTAGTACAGATCAAATTGCAACCGTATTTAAACAGTTGCAAGCAAAAATTGTTCGTGGGAACATTCTTGATACCCAAAAGCGGATTGATGGACGCAATCTTTCTACCGTGCGCCCTATCCAATCAGAAGTAAGTATTTTACCCCGCACACATGGATCAGCTCTCTTTACCCGCGGAGAAACACAAGCTATTGTCGTTGCAACACTAGGAACTGGTGAAGATGAACAATATGTTGATTCCTTAACGGGAATGTATAAGGAAACATTCCTTCTCCATTACAATTTCCCACCATTTTCAGTGGGTGAAACGGGACGCCTTGGTTCTCCTGGTCGTCGTGAAATTGGACATGGTAAATTGGCATGGCGGGCAATTCACCCCATGTTGCCAACGAAAGAATCTTTTCCTTATACCATTCGTGCTGTCTCAGAAATCACTGAATCCAATGGCTCTTCTTCTATGGCAACGGTTTGTGGAACCTCACTTGCTCTTATGGATGCTGGTGTTCCTCTAGCACGCCCTGTTGCTGGTATTGCTATGGGCTTGATTAAAGAAGGAGAACGCTTTGCTGTTCTTTCTGATATTTTAGGGGATGAAGATCATCTTGGAGATATGGATTTTAAAGTCGCAGGAACAGAAAATGGTATTACTGCCTTGCAAATGGATATCAAAATTGATGGTATTACCGAAGAGATTATGAAAATCGCGCTTGAACAAGCCAAAGGAGGCCGAATCCATATCCTTAATGAGATGGCAAAAGCTTTAACCAGTGCACGTGCTGAGCTGAGTGAATTTTCTCCACGAATCGAAGTTATGAATATTTCTGTCGATAAAATCCGTGATGTTATCGGCTCTGGTGGTAAAGTTATTCGGGAAATCGTGGAACAAACTGGAGCAAAAATTAATATTGAAGATGATGGTACCATTAAAATTGCTTCTGCTGATGCTAAAACCATTGAAGCGGCAAAACGCTGGATCCATTCTATTGTCGATGAGCCTGAAGTTGGTGCTATCTACCAAGGAACAGTTGTAAAAACTGCAGAATTTGGTGCATTTATAAACTTCTTTGGTTCTCGTGATGGACTCGTTCATATCTCTCAGCTTGCATCAGAACGCGTCAGCAAAACAACCGATATTGTAAAAGAAGGTGACAAAGTTTGGGTTAAATTAATGGGCTTTGATGAGCGTGGAAAAGTTCGGTTATCAATGAAGGTCGTTGATCAAACAACCGGAAAGGAAATCACCGGTGATAAAGCGATAAATGAAGAAAAGTGCGTGGATGAAAAAAAACAACCTGAAAATAAGCGCCGCCGTAAGAAAAAAGAAGAGTAAGTTTTTCTTCTTATCGTATCATGAAATGCCATCCCAATATTGGAGTGGCATTTTTTTCTTTGAAAGAGTCATATGTGTTATTATTTTTGCCTTTTGAAAATCATGAACTCCCGTATCCTGATCCAAACCAGTGTTGGCTAAGTTTTGGTTTAACAGAAATCCCAGCTCAAGAATGGGCACAAAATTTAAGAGTTATTACGCCTTGGCGACCAGATTTTTTAAAATTTGTCGATACTCAATTTCACTGCTCTCCTCAAATAGATAAAACCTTCAGCTATGATGGTGCATTTTTACATTTGAGCAAATATCGTGGTTTGAACCAAAATTGTTTTCTTGATTTATTAGAATGCGTTAAACCCAATGGATGGATTGTAATCAGTGGGAATAAAACTGCTGGTGCTGCTTCAATGATGAAATGGGTCAAAACAATTGTTCCCATCACCAATAAATTATCTAAAAATCATGGTCTTGTATTTTGGTTGCAAGTTCCTCAACAAATTGAGAGACATAACATTGCGCAATTGCGCTCACCACCGCTCACTTTTGGTAAATTTCAAACCGCTTCTGGTATGTTCTCACACGGACGTATTGATCCAGGATCTGCTGCGCTTGCGTCTTATATGTTCAAAGTTATTTCTGGAAAAACGGCTGATTTTGGTGCTGGATGGGGCTATCTTTCTCACGTTGCACTTGAAAGAAGTGAAAAACTCACCGCTCTAGACCTTTATGAAGCCGACTACAACGCTTTGAGAGCAGCAAAACGGCACCTTAAATCCATAACAGCTCCTTTTCCAATTCATTTTTATTGGCATGACCTTGTACATGAACCTATCACAAATCTATATGACACAATCATTTCAAATCCACCGTTTCACACACAACAAACGACAGATGTTTCATTAGGAAAAAATTTTATTATAAATGCTGCAAAGTGCTTAAAACCAAGCGGCAGTCTGCTTTTTGTTGCAAACCGCCACCTGCCTTATGAAACATTATTAAAAAATATTTTCCGCACAGTGTTGATACATGAACAAGCCCATGGTTTCAAAATTATCGAAGCGCGCAGATAAACAAAACAAGCAATAACTTTCAAAGAATAAAACGGGAAAGATCGATATCAGCAGCAAGCTCGCCAATAGATTTTCTTACGTAAGCAGCATCAATTTTAAACGATGTTCCAGCTTTATCTGGCGCCGTAAAAGAAATCTCATCCAAAACGCGCTCCATCACTGTTTGCAAACGACGTGCCCCTATATTTTCAATCCTTGCATTTAAATCTACAGCAATATCTGCTAAAGCATCAATTGCATCATCGGTAATTTCCAAATGAACCTCTTCCGTTGCCATAAGAGCAATATATTGTTTAATCAAACTGGCTTCTGGTTCTGTTAGAATGCGTCGTAAATCTTCCCTTGTTAAAGGATTGAGCTCCACACGGATGGGCAAACGTCCTTGAAGTTCGGGTAATAAATCAGATGGCTTGGAAACATGAAATGCACCTGAGGCAATAAAAAGAATATGATCTGTTTTGATTTGCCCATATTTTGTAGCAATTGTTGTTCCTTCCACCAAAGGCAAAAGATCACGTTGAACGCCCTCACGCGAAATCGCAGCACTGGCTCCACCGTCTCGAGTTGCAATTTTATCAATCTCATCAATAAAAACAATACCATCATTTTCAGCAACACGAAGCGCCTCTTGAATAATTTGCTCCTGATCAAGGAGTTTTTCAGATTCATCATCAATGAGCGGTTTAAAAGAATCCTTTACCGTCGTCTTACGGACTTTTGTACGACTGCCCATTTTGCCCAAAATATCTGATAAATTCATAATACCCATTTGTGCCCCAGGCATACCAGGAATATCAAAGGTTGAAGCACTATTGCTATTATTATCGGCGACTTCAATTTCAATCTCTTTCTCATCCAGCTCACCTTCACGCAATTTTTTACGAAAACTATCACGGGTAGCAGGACTTGCTGTTTTACCAACAAGGGCGTCTAAAACGCGCTCTTCAGCATTCACGTGAGCCTTTTCTTTTATTTCATCTCGTTTCTTTTCACGTACAAGAGAAATGGCAATTTCAACAAGATCTCGAATAATTTGCTCAACATCACGTCCCACATAACCAACTTCAGTAAATTTCGTCGCTTCTACTTTAACGAAGGGTGCTCCAGAAAGTTTTGCTAATCGACGTGCGATTCCTGTTTTACCAACACCTGTTGGCCCTATCATTAAAATATTTTTTGGCATAACTTCTTCACGCATCGGCTCATCAAGCTGTTGCCTACGCCACCGATTGCGCAATGCAATAGCTACAGAGCGTTTGGCATCATTTTGGCCAATAATAAAACGATCAAGTTCAGAAACAGTCTCACGAGGGGAAAATACAACACACATTTAAATAGCTTTCTCTAAAGAAGATAATTCTGCATCCAATGTTTCAATCGTAAAATGATCATTGGTGTAAACACAAATTTTAGCGGCAATAGCCATAGCTTTACGAGCAATAGTTTCTGCATCCAAATCCAAATCCATGAGTGCACGCGCTGCTGAAAGAGCAAAATTTCCTCCAGAGCCAATTGCCATAACCCCATCTTCTGGTTCTAAGACATCACCAAGCCCTGTTAAAGCCAAAGTTACTTTCTTATCAGCCACGAGCATCATTGCTTCGAGACGACGCAAATAGCGATCTGTTCGCCAATCTTTTGCAAGTTCTACACAGGCACGCATAAGCTGATCAGGATATTGTTCAAGCTTTGTTTCCAATCTCTCCAGTAATGTAAAAGCATCTGCCGTAGCACCTGCAAAACCAGCAATAACCACTCCGTTCTTTCCAAGACGACGCACTTTACGTGCATTGCCTTTCATAATTGTCTGTCCAAGAGAGACCTGACCATCACCGGCCATCACGACTTTTCCACCTTTTCGTACCGTAATAATTGTTGTACCATACATTATGTCTGGCTTATGTTCTGTCATAAGGAAACTCCTTAATATTAACTTTACTTTTTAATATTGATTTCTTTTCATACAATGTAAAACTCAATTACTATTGTCCTATTTAAGAACATATACAGCAAAACACAATGATTCAGCATAACTCAATTTGTTGAAAATGGAAAAATGATATCATTGTTGTCAATGTAAATTACTGCTAAATAGCTTTATATAAACAGTTTGTGCTTTTTAGAGGAAAATTATGAAAAAAATAGCCATAGGGACCTTAGGTGGAACAATTGCAATGACTGCTGATAGTTTTGGTCACATGCAACCGACTTTAACTTCAGATAACCTTATAAAAAGTGTTCCTGATTTAAATAACGTTGCTGATATTCATGCACAAACATTAATGCAAATACCAAGTGGATCTTTATCGTTTCAAATGCTTTTTGAAATAATTAAGTGGGCAAAACAACAAATAAACGCTGGTGCAGAAGGTATTGTTTTAACACAAGGGACTGATACTCTGGAAGAAACAGCTTTTTTTCTTTCTCTTTATTGGAAGGAGGCTGAACCACTCATCATAACCGGCGCTATGCGCATGCCTCATGAAGCAGGCGCGGATGGCCCCGCAAACATTTTAGCAGCCACTCGTGTCGCAGCAGCCACACAAAGTCGTAACAGGGGCGTTCTCGTTGTCATAAATGATGCAATTCATTCACCTTATTGGCTCTATAAAAGCCATACCGTCAAAGTCGAAACATTTCAATCAGGTCTTGCAGGTGTTTTAGGAACTATTTTAGAGGGAAAACTTATTTATTTCAATGATCGAAAATTTTTTCCGACAACGTTTGATCTTCCCCAAAATCATGATCATCAAATTGCACTCCTCTATTCCTCTTTATCATCTGGTGCACAATTAATGAAACTATGCCTTGAAAGTGGGTATTATGCTGGAGTTGTTATTGCTGGTTTTGGTGCGGGGCACTGTAGTTTTCAAGAAGCAGACCTTGTACAACAATATGCACAAAAAATACCAATCATTATTGCTAGTCGTTGTTG
This sequence comes from Bartonella sp. CL71SXKL, assembly GCF_042194935.1. NCBI lineage: Bacteria > Pseudomonadati > Pseudomonadota > Alphaproteobacteria > Hyphomicrobiales > Bartonellaceae > Bartonella > Bartonella sp. CL71SXKL. The sequence continues at coordinate 9,578 of NZ_JBHINI010000010.1, forward strand.
TAATGGCTCAACAACTCGTATAACTTATGGCTATAAAGGCTCCGAAATCGATATGATTGCTTCTGGTGCTCTCATGTCTGGTTATTTATCAGCCGTAAAAGCGCGTCTACTTTTATGGGCTTTTTTGGCGCAAGGGCACTCATTAGCACAAATCCGTGCAAACTGGAATGACTGGACTATAAGTTAATGAAAAATGATCTATTATCTTAAAAGAAGAGAGCATGCAAAACAAAATTTATTTGAAAATAAAGCCGCTCTTCTGTCTGCTCTTAATCAATTGCTGCTGCAAAAAAATCTCGACAAATACAAATGATTGATACAACTATACAAAAAATTAATCAGAAAGATAATCTGGTCAAATCTGTTTCTGACCGATATTCACCCTATCGTGTTTTTACTGCACAAGAATGGTCAGAGTTTCGTGAAGACACACCTCTTACTTTGACTTTTGATGAAATTAAGCGTTTACGCTCTATTGATGATCCTATCGATCTTAAAGAAGTCCAACGCATTTATCTTTCTTTATCGCGTCTGTTATCATGCCATGTTGAAGCAGTACAGGAACTTTTCCACAAACGTCAGCAGTTTCTCCATCAAGAAGAGAGTAGAAAAACGCCCTTTATTATTGGAATTGCTGGTTCTGTAGCTGTAGGAAAATCAACCACGGCTCGCATTCTTCAAGAACTGTTGAAACGTTGGACATCTAGTCTTAAAGTTGATCTAATCACAACGGATGGTTTTCTCTATCCTAACGCAATCTTACAGCAAAAAAATCGTATGAATCGTAAAGGATTCCCTGATTCCTATGACATTAAAAAGCTGCTGTGCTTTCTTTCGGCTATAAAAGCAGGTATCGGAAATGTCCGTGCCCCACTTTACTCACATATGACCTATGATGTTCTAGAAAATCAGACAATTACCATCGATCGTCCTGATATTTTAATTGTTGAAGGTATTAATGTATTACAGGTCAGTGATCTTCCTAAAGATGGAAAAGCTATTCCTTTCGTATCAGATTTTTTTGATTTTTCAATCTATGTCGATGCCGAAACAGAAGTCATTCGTCACTGGTATTTGGAGCGCTTTAAACGTTTGCGTAAAACAACTTTTCAAAATCCTGAATCCTATTTTCATCGTTATGCCCACCTCAATGAAAAAGAAGCCTCAAAAATCGCTGAGGATCTTTGGCAAACGATTAATTTAAAAAATTTACAGGAAAATATATTGCCAACACGACCACGGTCCAATCTCATTCTACGAAAGGGAAAAAATCATTTGGTCGAATATGTCGCACTTAGACGACTATAAGGATCTCATAACTATGCAGCACCACCACATTCATTTTACCTCAACGCGTATCGATAACAGTTGCCCTATCATCTTGGTAAACCAAAGAAATCTTGCTAACTTATCACTTGATGCGTCAACAACAGCATGGATAAAAGTTAATGACTTTACTGGAAAAGCGGGACAAATACTCTTTGTTCCTCACGAAACGGGGCATTTAAAAAAAGTTTTATTTGGAATTGGCAATAATAGCGATCCTTTTATCACAGGAGTTCTTGCTCAAAAACTTCCTGCTGGTCAATGGCATTTAGAAGGTACAACCTCTGATGAAATAAATACCTATCTTGGATTAGCATTCGGTAGCTATCAATTTAATCGCTATCGTCAAAATTCTTCTTTCAAATCATTATCCATCCATGTCAATGAGGCCGTTGATCTTAATGAACTCCAACGAATTTATGAAGCTGTCTTTTTCGTCCGTGATCTCATTAATATTCCAGCCAATGATATGACCCCTGATGCTCTCGAAAAAGAAGCTCGAAAACTAGGAAAAACCTACGGTGCTCACATCAAAAGTATTTGTGGAGATGATCTCTTAACCCATAACTTTCCGATGATTCATGCTGTAGGACGAGCAGGCAGCACTGCACCACGACTGATTGAGTTACTCTGGGGGAAAGAACATCATCCTAAAATAACGTTGGTGGGCAAAGGCGTAACTTTTGATACTGGAGGACTCGATATTAAATCAGCCAATAACATGTTGCTTATGAAAAAAGACATGGGGGGTGGAGCAAACGTTTTGGGATTGGCTAAACTTATCATGGATGCAAAATTGCCTTTCCGTCTACGTGTTTTGATTCCAGCTGTAGAAAATGCAATTTCTGCGAATGCTTACCGACCAAGTGATATCCTCAGAAGTCGTAAAGGTTTAAGTGTTGAAGTAGGTAATACAGATGCTGAAGGGCGCCTTGTCCTTGCCGATGCACTCGCCTATGGTGATGAAGAAAGTCCACAATTCATGCTTTGTATGGCTACTTTAACAGGGGCAGCGCGTATAGCATTAGGACCAGATCTTCCCGCATTTTATTGTAATGATTCAATATGGGCACAACAAATTTCTGAATCTGCTCACGCTGTCTTTGATCCTCTTTGGCAAATGCCCCTTTGGAAACCTTACCAAGAGATGTTATCATCACCAATTGCTGATCTTAACAATGTAACTGGAAATAGCTTTGCTGGTTCTATAACAGCTGCTTTATTTCTTAATTCTTTTGTTGAAAAAGCTGAACATTTTGCGCATTTTGACCTTTATGGATGGATTCCAAAAGAAAAACCAGGATACCCTATTGGTGGATCAGCACAAACTATTCGTGCCCTTTATAATATTTTTAAAAATGAAGTTTGACACACAATATCCACAAAAATGGACAATTTTGCAATTTCAAGAACAGTTGCTATCGTTTTAAATTGTGTTCTTAGTTTTGTTTGAGGATAAAAATCTTACCAATACAGCTTTCATGAGTTTGTTTAAAGGTAAGAAGTAACAAAATGGAAAGCAAAAAGATGATCTCTAAAGACCCAAGACTTCATGCATTCAGAGATGATCTAGCAGATCAACGTCTTGAAACAGAAATTACAGCTCAGCGCTTTGTTCAAGGTGAAAAAAGACGTGTTAATACAGCGGTCGCTGGACTTTTTAAAGAAAATAGTAAAAAAAGTGAAAGACAAACAGAATGCTTATTCGGAGAAGAACTTCTCATTTTTGAACAAGGGGAAACAATGTCGTGGGGACAATCACTCAAAGATGGTTATGTTGGTTATATTGATACAAAAGTTCTTTGTACATCAACCATAAAACAAACGCATGTGGTTTCAGTACCACGTACATTTAAATATTTACACGCTGACTTACGTGGACCAATAGTGTCCCCTTTATCTATGGGAAGCAAAGTCAGTGTTGTTGATGAAATTGAAGTCCGTGACACAATGTATTCTATTCTTGAAAATGGAACAGCAATCATTACGAGCCATCTCAGCCCCATTGGACGCGTATATGAAGATTATGTCACAGTTGCAGAAACCTTTATCCGTACACCTTATCTTTGGGGTGGTGTCAGCGGTTTTGGAATTGATTGTTCGGGACTCATTCAGCTCTCTATGATGATGACCGATCAAATAGTTTTACGTGATACCGATATGCAGCAAGAAACTATAGGCAGTCCTCTTACAGATACTGATAAACTTCAACGAGGCGATTTAATTTTTTGGAAAGATCATGTTGCTATTATGGTCGATCACGCAAATATTATTCACGCAAATGGTTTTTCTATGGACGTTATGATTGAGCCATTGGAAAAATCAATTACGCGTATCGCTAAAAAAAATCAATATCCCATCGCAAAACGCCGTCCAATTCAAGAAACTTCATGCATGCCTCCTATAAAAAATTAATTGAATGTTTTATTATACAATATATTGATTTATAAGGATAATTATCCATCATTCACTCTGCGTCAAGCATTCTAAATATCGTAAAATTTTTTATTTCAAATCTGTTTTTATGTTGGATCAATCAAAGCCGCTTGTCTGTTCATCACAAGCGTAATTGATGTATAAGTAAAAATGATTATGAAAAGAAAAATATTCCTTCTGAATGCCCTCAAATGCCAAGAGCTATCGTAATATTGGGACCAGCTTACTTCTTCATAAGCGTAAAGATAGTGGCGCTCAATAGATTTTACATTATTTCCATAGGGGCTTTAACGTTATATCATTCCGGCACCGTCGCGAAATGGGCTTTGGAGCATTGCGAGGTGCCTCTTTTAAAAAAGCTCGTGAATATGCAACACAATGCCATTCTACATTACGTAAAGAACGTACCCCTCTTAATCAAAAGCAACATTTTTTGAAATTTTTCCTATTATCGATATCTCATGAAATAAATACCCCTTATACCTCTCAGTGCACCCCAACCCATCTCACAATGATACACGTGAAAAGTGTAACATACATTGTCTACCACTATCTTTATACTTATGAATCGTGTAAAGACATCGTTATACACTTTGCCAATTCTCAATGTTGCGATAACCCTTGGCTATTGGAGAGTGTTCTTTCAGCACGTATTTTATTTCTTTCTTAAATAATTTTATCCACATAACCCTCCCCGCTTGGAACGTGCAAAAGAATGGTTTTGATTAATTTAACATAAAACAGATTTGAAATGAGAAAGTTTTTTACGACTCTGGACTTCCCCATTTAACATAAAAAATTATAAATTATCATTTTAAATCAATATATTGAATTATATTTTCTTCTTATAACACATTAAAGAAGATGATTTTTCAATACCTGAACCAATGGTTTATCAGCATCAGGCATAGAGTATTTATCAAGATCATTAATAAAAACCCATTCTAAATTTTGCCCCTCTCGTCCTTGCGCAACACCCTCATAATGGTCACAAAGATACAATGGCATTAAGAGATGAAATGTTTTATAGTTATGACTTGCAAATGTTAAAGGGTGTAAATTATTTGGTTGAACATAAATACCAAGCTCTTCCTCTAATTCACGAATCAATGATGCTTCCGGAGTTTCACCTTGCTCAACCTTGCCACCAGGAAACTCCCATAAACCAGCCAGTGATTTTCCTTCAGGACGCTGTGTAAGCAAAACACGATTATTCTGATCGAACAATGCGCATGCAACAACAAGAAGAATAGAACTTTTCATACACATATCACTCCCCAATAGGGAACATAAAAATAACTGACTTTCCTATCATATCCCCTCTGCTCCTAAAAGAGCTCACATACCCCATTTGCTCTGAAAAATAATAAGCTGTTAAATATAAAGTGCATCCATTAACTTCTGTAATCGCTATTGATCATAACGTACTCTTTTGTTAAATCGCAAGACCAAACCGTCGCCGTGCTCTTACCCAAACCGATATCAACACGAATTGTGATGTGTTTACCTTGCATATAAGCACCTATTGTCTCTTCACAATACTCAGGATCTCGTACGCCATTCACGGCCACACGATGCTCACCAAACCAAATCGTCAATAGATCACGATCGACTTCAACACCGGCCTTCCCAACTGCCATAACGACCCGCCCCCAATTCGCATCTTCACCGGCAATAGCCGTTTTTACGAGCGGTGAATTTGCAATTGATAAAGCAATAGTTTTAGCTGCATTGTTTGTTGTAGCGCCCATCACATTAACCTCAATTAAATGACGAGCACCTTCACCATCACAAACAACTTGTAGTGCAAGTTCATGCAGAAGTGCACTCAATTGTTTCACAAAAACCCCATAACGCGGATCAGATTTACTTGTAAGACATGGAAAATGTTCTTTTCCTGTCGCAAACAACATAAGCGTATCTGAAGTGGAGGTATCACTATCAACAGTAATTGAATTGAAAGAACCCTCAACTGCCTCTGATAACATGGATTGGAGTGCATCCGAAGAAATAGTCGCATCACTAACCACAAATGACAGCATTGTCGCCATATCTGGTGCAATCATACCAGCACCTTTTGCAATTCCATTAATGGTAACACGCTCTCCCCCACAGTCAAAAGTGCGCGTCGCAAGTTTTGGAAATGTGTCCGTTGTCATTATGGCTTTTGCAGCTTCCAACCAATTGCCCTCTTCTGCTGTCTCTGCCATACTTGGTAAAAGATTGACAATACCCGATGCATCCATTGGCTCACCAATAACACCCGTAGAAGCTATAAAAATTTCATCTTCTCTAACCTTTAAAGCGTTCGCTGCTGCACAAATAATTGCATCGGTTGTGTGCTTTCCTTTGCTTCCTGTAAAAGCATTTGCATTTCCAGAATTCACAACAACACCCCTCGCAACCCCATGAGGAAGCGATGCACGACAATGCTCTACAGGAGCAGATGGACATTTTGAACGAGTAAAAACACCGGCCACACTCACTGGCTTATCGAATATGATGAAAAGAAGATCTGTACGATCTTTATATTTAATCCCAGCTTCAGCTGTTGCTATCCGTACACCAGATAATGGAGAAAGCTCTTGGATCTTTTGAGGCGACAAAGGAGAGATTTTCAAAACCAAAATATGCTTTCTATAAAAAAATGAAATGATTGCAGATCAATAACCTCTCATAGAAAACTGCTAGGCTTTTTGAACAAAACTAACCTAGCAAATTATCTATTAAAGAGGCTATCTACTTATTTTTCCTAGCTATTCCGTATCTTCTTCATCTGATGTCTCATCGGGAAGTAGCGTCCCATTTTGATGAAGCGATTCCATGATTTTGGTAACATTAGAATCAGGGTATTTCACATCTATCTTGCTACGCAAATCAACAATCAGTTCTTGATAGCGCTTTTTTATTAGCTGTGTCCGCAACATCTCTTTAACATCATCAAATGCAGGCGGTTGTTTTACACGACGATCTTCTAATTTAATAATATGCCAACCAAAAGGACTTTCAACAGGTTGTTTTGTGTATTCGCCAACTTTCAAACCAAATGCGGCATCTTCAAAAGGCTTGACCATTTGACCATGGCTAAAATAACCAAGATCACCCCCAACGGCAGCAGAACCATCTGTTGAACTTTTCTTTGCAATCTCTTCAAAATTTTCGCCTTTATTTAAATGCTTAATGATAGCTTCTGCTTCTTTTCTCGTTTTGACCAAAATATGACGCGCTTTAACCTCATCCTCTTTAGGTAAAGCAGCAACTTCTTGCTTATAAAGAGCTTCCAAATCAGTATCCGATATTTTATCAACAATCTCCTGTTTAAAATAAAGCTGTTGAAGAACATTGTCACGCATGACTGCCATACGTTTATCGTAAGCTTCTGTCTTATCAAGACCCTTGCTTCTTGCTGCTTTTGCGAGTGCCTGCATATCTAAATAAGCTTTTAAAACCATCATACGGCGTTGTTCATCAGGAAAACGTGCTAAATTAGGATTTATTTCAAGCGCTAAATCATCCAATTGGCCTGCTGTAATATTTTTCCCATCAATAACCGCCATAACATGAGAAGGAGAAACGGCTTTTTCAGAAGCTTTCTCTAAAGTCTTTAAATCACTCGACGATGAATTCAAACCTTCTTGAGCACTCACCCCTAAACTTGTACTTGCCAATAAAGTTGATGCTAAAAAAAGCGTGATAAAGTTAAATTTCATAAATATACTCCTTAAAAATGAAGGCAGGTTCAAGATTCCAATTTTCTTTACCATAACACTTTAATCTTTAAACATAGAGAAATAAATTAGTAATTTTATTTTAAAAAAGTATAAAATCATCCTTTTATCTCAGTTTCTCCAATCCTATCTAATGCAGATGAAAAACATGATAATAGAGAAAAATGACATATTGTATCTTAAATTACTTTGTATTGTATCAGTTAAATAGCATACTTAAAGTTGACATAAAGCGCTTAGCCTCTTATCTCTACTTTACAATTAGAGTGAAAAATTGCACACCAGCAAGTATAATGGTACCATCTGCATTTCATGATGTCTCCAATGATATCAGACAACCTGAAGGAAATGTAGAGTATGGGGAGAGCATATGAATTTCCCAACAAGAGTGACAACAATTAAAAGAAAGGGCCAGAGATGGTCAGTTTAGGTGTTTTTGCCCGTAAGTTTTTTGGTTCAGCTCATGAGCGACATCTCAAAGCACTCCGCCAAAAAGTTGCACAAATTAATGCTTTGGAAGAACAATTCCTAAAATTAAGTGATGAGCAGCTTTGCCAAAAAACAGATGCCTTTCGTAAACGTCTTAGTGAAGGTGAAAGTGTTGATTTGCTCTTACCAGAAGCTTTCGCGACTGTTCGTGAAGCCGCAAAACGTGTTTATGACATGCGTCCTTTTGACGTACAACTTATTGGTGGAATGGTCCTTCACGACTGCGGCATAGCTGAAATGCGTACTGGTGAAGGTAAAACCTTAATGGCAACTCTACCAATTTATCTCAATGCATTGGAAGGTAAAGGCGTTCATGTTGTGACAGTAAACGATTATCTCGCCAGTCGTGATGCTGAAACAATGGGAAAAATTTTTAGTTTTCTAGGGCTTACAACAGGCGTGATTCTTCATGATCTTGATAGTGATGCCCGCCGAGAGGCCTATGCATGCGACATCACCTATGCCACAAATAATGAACTAGGTTTTGATTATTTGCGTGATAATATGGCCTTCGATCGTAGTCAAATGGTCCAACGTGGACATCATTATGCAATTGTCGATGAAGTTGATTCGATTCTTATTGATGAAGCCCGTACCCCCCTTATTATTTCTGGTCCTCTAGAAGATCGTACTGACTTCTATAACCTTATTGATACATTTATTCCTGCCTTAACTCCAGAAGACTATGAAATAGACGAAAAACAAAAAACAACGACATTTACCGAAGTTGGTACTGAAAAAATTGAAAAAATGCTCGAACAAGCTGGGCATCTTAAAGGTGAGAGTCTTTATGACATAGAAAATGTCGCTATCGTTCATCATGTCAATAATGCTCTAAAAGCTCATAAACTGTTTGCTCGCGATAAAGATTACATTGTTCGCAATGATGAAATCGTTATTATTGACGAATTTACAGGGCGAATGATGCCTGGGCGGCGTTATTCTGAAGGACTTCATCAAGCGTTAGAAGCTAAAGAGCATGTTGCTATTCAACCAGAAAACCAAACACTTGCTTCCATCACTTTCCAAAATTACTTCCGTATGTATAGGAAATTATCTGGCATGACTGGAACTGCAACAACAGAAGCCGAAGAATTCAGAAATATTTATGGTCTTGACGTTGTCGAAATCCCTACAAATTTGCCAATACAACGTATTGATGAAGATGATGAGATTTATCGAACAGCAGAAGAGAAATATCGGGCAATTGTGCGTGATATCCGTCAAGCGCACGAAAAAGAACAGCCTATTCTTGTTGGAACAACCTCTATTGAAAAGTCAGAACAATTGGCAGAGCGTTTGCGAAAAGAAGGCATTACCGATTTTAGAGTCTTAAATGCTCGCTATCACGAACAAGAAGCATATATCATTGCGCAAGCAGGCGTTCCTAGAGCTCTCACCATTGCAACCAACATGGCAGGACGCGGTACGGATATACAGCTTGGTGGTAATGTTGAAATGCGCATCCGACAAGAGTTACAGGATATCCCCGAAGGTCCAGAGCGGACAGCTAAAATTGAAGAAATAAAAAAAGATGTTCAGAAGCTTAAAGAAAAAGCTTTAGCGGCTGGAGGGCTTTACGTTATCGCTACTGAACGTCATGAAAGCCGTCGTATTGATAACCAGCTTCGTGGACGTTCTGGTCGCCAAGGCGATCCTGGTCGCTCAAAATTCTTTCTCTCTCTTCAAGATGATCTTATGCGTATCTTTGGCTCTAACCGTATGGATGGTATGCTGCAAAAACTTGGATTGAAAGAAAATGAAGCTATTATCCATCCATGGATTAATAAAGCCCTTGAAAAAGCACAAAAAAAGGTCGAAGCACGAAACTTTGAAATTCGTAAAAATCTGCTAAAATATGATGATGTCATGAATGATCAACGCAAGGTTATTTTTGAACAGCGTATGGAGGTCATGAACGCAGATGATTTATCAGAAATGATCCTTGAAATGCGCAATGAAGTCGTAGAGGATCTCGTAGAGGCTTATATTCCATCAGGGACATATTCTGAAAAATGGGATGCAAAAACTCTTGAAGAAGAGCTTCAACAACTCTTTAATCTTGAGCTTCCAGTGGAAGAATGGGCAAAAGAAGATGGAATTGCCGAGGAGCAAATTCTAGAGCGTGTATCAGATGCTGTTACAAAACTTGAAAATGAGCGTACTGAACGATATTCTCCAGAAGTTATGGCTTATTTTCACAAAGCAGTATTGCTCGAAACTATTGACACGTTATGGCGTGAACATCTGGTGAGTTTAGACCATTTGCGTTCTGTTGTTGGTTTTCGTGGTTATGCGCAGCGGGATCCGCTCAATGAATATAAGACAGAATCATTTGAACTCTTTCAAAGTATGTTGAGAAATTTGCGCCGAATTGTCACTTCTAAGCTTATGCGCTTTGAAATCATTCAACACCCCACAGAACCGACCATACCTGAGCAAACTGATGCTGCTTCTTCTGTCTTTAATGATCAAAGTCAAGAAAATGCTCCCACCTTATCGGCACGATCACAAGAAAATAGATTTGTTAATCCACAAGATCGTGACCCTAACGATATAACCACATGGGGAAAAGTTGGACGTAATGAGCGTTGTCCTTGCGGTTCAGAGAAAAAATACAAACACTGTCATGGAGCCTTTATTTGAAAAGCAAATTATGCAAATGAATAAAAAGCGAAATTATGAGCAAGAATTGCGCACCGCTGGTTTAAGAGTAACACGTCAACGACGAGTTATTCTTGATATTTTGACTGATACAAATGATCATCCCAATGCATTTGAAATTTTTCAGCGTGCAAACAAAATAGATTCGAATATTTCACTCTCAACTGTTTATCGAACCATGAAAATATTAGAAGGAAATGGAACAATTCATCGCCATAGCTTTAGTGGTGGTCCATCTCGTTTTGAGCAAGCAGATGGGCAACATCATGATCATCTCATTGATATAGAAACAGGACAAGTCATCGAGTTTCATTCTGATGTTATTGAAAAGCTACAAGAGGAAATTGCAAAATCTCTTGGCTATGATATTATTCATCACCGCCTTGAACTTTACGGAAAAAAAAACTCTTAAAAAAGTGATCATATATCATTAGATAAAAGACCTCAGGCAAATCAAATTTTATAAAAATTTACCTTTAAAATATAATAGTTTTCATTGGCAAAAAAAAAGAATTGCTTTATTACCCCTCTTTGTATGATGCTATACGGTAATTCATTGCCAATATTATAACAAAAAATCATTGCAACAAAATATTATAAAAAATTGTATTATAAAAAATTAGGCCAATATTATCATGGTTTCCTTGCCACAAGATCGTATGAGACAGCTTGAAAAGCGCTTTGAAATAATTGAAAGCCAAATGACGACGAATCCAAATGCTGAAACATATGTCAAATTAGCTTCTGAATATGCAGAACTACAACCCGTTATTGCCTCTATACGCGCATTAAATGCTCTTTACGAAGAGATTACAGAATTAGAAACGATTATCAACGATAAACAAACAGATATAGAGATGCGTAATCTTGCCCAAGAAGAGCTACCATCGTTATATAAAAAAGTAGAGCAATTTGAAAAAGAACTCCAGATTCTGCTTTTGCCTAAAGATGTTGCTGATGAAAAAAACGCTATTGTTGAAATTCGTGCAGGAACGGGTGGATCAGAAGCAGCACTTTTTTCCGGTGATCTTTTCCGCATGTATGAACGTTATGCCCATGCTCACCATTGGAAAGTAGAAGTTATTTCACTTAGTGAGGGGGAAGTTGGCGGATATAAAGAGATTATTGCTACCATTTCAGGAAAAGGTGTCTTTTCTAAATTGAAATATGAATCAGGGGTTCATCGTGTGCAACGCATCCCTGAAACAGAAACAGGTGGACGTATCCATACATCTGCTGCTACCGTTGCTGTGCTTCCAGAAGCTGAAGATATTGATATTGATATTCGTCCTGAAGATATTCGTATCGACACAATGCGTGCATCCGGAGCAGGAGGACAGCATGTTAATACAACGGATTCAGCTGTTCGTATCACGCATATTCCAACAGGAATTATGGTCGTACAAGCAGAAAAATCACAACATCAAAACCGAGCAAGAGCCCTTCAAATTTTACGGGCACGCTTATTCGATATCGAACGACAAAAAGCGGAAAGTGAACGTTCAGCTTCTCGTAAAAGCCAAGTTGGTTCTGGTGATCGCTCAGAACGTATTCGTACCTATAATTTTCCACAAGGACGTGTCACGGATCACCGTATTAATCTAACCTTGTATAAGCTTGATCGCATTCTAGAGGGAGATCTTGATGAGCTTCTTCATGCACTCATCTCAGATCATCAAACAACACTGCTGATGGAAATGGATAATAATTGAGCAAATATTCTTTCAAGAATGTCATCCAACAAATGCAAGAAAAATTGCGCACGAAAGGAATTGCTGAAGCCGATCTCGATGCGAAAATACTCGTTGAATGGATAACAGGAATAAATGCTGCTGAAAGAATTTCTAAACCAGATATGCATCTATCTTCTGAGCATATTATACAAATAGAACAAGCTTTACAACGGCGTATTGCAGGCGAACCCGTTTACCGTATTATAGGAGCACGAGAATTTTATGGTATATCTTTTAAATTGTCTCAAGAGACGTTAGAACCTCGCCCTGATACAGAAACGCTGATAGATCTTGTTCTCCCTTTTCTCCAAAAACAGGTCGAAAATTCGAGAAAAACAACATTCCTTGATATGGGAACAGGAAGTGGCGCCATTGCTATTGCACTCCTTAAACAAATTCCCCAATCCTATGCGGTGGCAGTCGATATTTCTGAAGATGCCCTTAGAACAGCAAAAAAAAATGCAAAAAATGCTGAAGTAGCACACCGCTTCACACCTCTTCTTAGCGACTGGTTTGATTCTGTCGCAGATCGCTTTGATTTTATTGTTTCCAATCCACCTTATATTCCCGCAAAAGATATCAAAAAACTTGCAAAAGAAGTGCGCTTACATGACCCATTGCGCGCTCTGATAGGAGGAGAAGATGGACTTGATTTTTATCAAAAACTCGCCCATGAAGCAGCCAACTACTTAAAAGAAAACGGCTATATCGCTGTTGAAATTGGTTTCTCTCAAGAAAATGAAGTCTGCAATTTGTTCGAAAAAAATGGTTTTCAATGTTTAGAAGTGCGCAAAGATCTAAGTGGAATACCCCGCGCACTTCTATTTGCATGCAAACATTAAAATTCCCAATCATCATCCGTGGTAGCAACCGCCTTGCCGATGACATAAGAAGAACCTGCCCCTGAAAAAAAGTCATGATTTTCGTCAGAGTTTGGTGATAAAGCTGCCAAAATAGCGGGATTAACACGACAAACCTCAGGGGGGAAAAGAGCTTCAAAACCTAAATTCATTAAAGCCTTGTTTGCATTATAATGAAGAAAAATTTTAACATCTTCTGTCAATCCAAGCGCATCATAAAGATCTTCAGTATATTTGCACTCAATGTTATAAAGATCAAAGAGCAGGTTAAAAGCAAAATCTTTAATTTCTTGTCTTTTGGCTTCATCAAGCTTTGCAAAGCCCAATTGGAATTTATAACCTATATAATAACCATGGACTGCTTCATCACGAATGATTAGTCGAATGAGGTCTGCTGTATTGGTCAACTTAGCGCGACTGGCCCAATACATGGGCAAATAAAAACCAGAATAAAATAAAAAGCTTTCCAGCAAAGTCGAAGCAATTTTTTTCTTAAGTGGATCATTTGCTTCATAACGCTCAAGTACTAATCTAGCCTTTTTCTGCAAATGAATATTTTCTTCTGACCATCTAAACGCGTCATCAACTTCTACCGTCGAACAAAGGGTTGAAAAAATAGAGGAATAAGAACGTGCATGAACCGCTTCCATGAAGGCAATATTCGTCAAAACTGCCTCCTCATGCTCTGTTATCGCATCAGCCAGAAGCGAAATGGCTCCTACAGTGTTTTGAATTGTATCTAAAAGCGTTAGTCCTGTAAAAACACGAATTGTCAATTTACGTTCTTCATCCGTTAAGCTTGACCATGAGGGAATGTCATTGGAAAGTGGAACCTTCTCAGGTAACCAAAAATTCCCAGTTAAGCGATTCCATACTTCAAGATCCTTCTCATCATGTAATCTATTCCAATTAACAGCGCACACAACAGGATTTTTGGTTGTAATCTTTGTCATATGATGATCTCCTATAAACTGCAAGAAACACAGCCATCAACTTCCGTTCCACTTAATGCTACTTGCCGTAACCGTACATAGTAAATACTCTTGATACCCTTTTTCCAAGCATAAATTTGTGCGCGGTTAATATCACGTGTGGTCGCTGTATCAGGAAAAAATAATGTTAATGAAAGACCTTGATCAACATGCTGTGTTGCAGCAGCATAGGTATCTATAATTTTTTCAGGGCCAATCTCATAAGCATCTTGGTAAAAATTCAAATTCGTATTATCCATATAAGGAGCGGGATAATAAACGCGCCCAATTTTTCCCTCTTTGCGAATTTCAATTTTTGAAGCAATTGGATGAATAGAAGAAGTGGCATGATTAATATAGGAAATAGATCCCGTAGGTGGAACTGCCTGCAAATTGCGGTTATAAAGCCCATACTCAATAACTAATTTTTTGAGTTCCTGCCAATCCTTTTGATCTGGGATAACAATATTATTCCGTGCAAAAAGCTCTTGCACAAGCGCAAATTGCGGTTTCCATTCTTTTTCAATATATTTTTCGAAAAAACTTCCATCTGCATAAGCTGATTTTTCAAACCCTGCAAACATTTCTTGACGTTCGTGCGCAATTAAATTGGAAGCCCGTATGGCATGATATGTCACAATATAAAAATAGATATTGGTAAAATCAATCGCTTCTGGAGACCCATAATAGATCTGCTCACGCGCTAGAAACCCATGCAAATTCATTTGTCCCAAACCAATCGCATGACTTTCAGCATTGCCTTTCGCAATGGAAGGCACACAGGCAATATTGCTCATATCCGAAACAGCAGTAAGAGCACGAACAGCAGATTCCACGGTCTGTCCAAAATCAGGACTTTCCATTGCTTTGGCAATATTCATGGATCCAAGATTACAGGATATATCACTTCCAATCGTGCGATAAGTTAAATCTGTCTCCAGTTCACTCGCCTCACTCACCTGCAAAATTTCTGAACATAAATTGCTCATACTTATGCGCCCAGCTATCGGATTCGATCGATTAGCAGTATCCTCAAATAAAATATAGGGATAACCTGACTCAAATTGAATTTCCGCTAATGTCTGGAAAAAAACGCGTGCACTTATTTTCTTTTTACGAATCTTTGCATTATCAACAAAAGAACGATAATGCTCCGTTAAAGAAATATCGCTAAAAGGCTTACCTGTCACACGCTCGATATCATACGATGAGAAGAGGTACATATCCTCATTATTCCGTGCAAGCTCAAAAGTAATATCAGGAATAACGACACCAAGCGAAAGCGTTTTAATTCTAACTTTTTCATCAGCATTTTCACGCTTTGTATCCAAAAATTTCATAATATCTAAATGATGAGCATGCAAATAAACAGCTCCAGCCCCCTGTCGTGCCCCAAGCTGATTGGCATAAGAAAAAGAATCTTCCAAGAGTTTCATCACCGGTAAAACACCTGAGGACTGATTTTCTATTTGCTTAATTGGTGCCCCTGCTTCCCGCAAATTCGTTAAACAAAGCGCCACACCTCCACCACGTTTTGAAAGCTGCAAAGCCGAATTAACCGCACGACCTATCGATTCCATATTATCTTCAACACGTAGCAAAAAACACGAAACCAATTCACCTCGTTGTTTTTTCCCAGCATTTAAAAATGTCGGTGTTGCCGGTTGAAAACGTCCTGTAATAATTTCATCCACAAAATTTTCAGCAAGAGCTTTATTCCCTTGTGCCAAATATAAAGCTACAAGACAGACGCGATCTTCATAACGTTCAAGATAACGTTTCCCATCAAAAGTCTTCAGTGTATAGCTGGTATAATACTTAAATGCGCCTAAAAAGGTAGGAAAACGAAACTTAAATGCATAAGCACGTTTAAAAAGTTTTTTAATAAAAGAAAAATCATAAAGCTCAAATAAAGCTTTTTCATAATAACCTTCTTCTATTAAGTAATCTATTTTTTCCCTCAGGTTATGAAAAAAAACTGTATTTTGATTAACATGCTGAAGAAAATATTGCCGTGCGGCAAGCCGATCCATATCAAATTGAATATGACCATTTTCATCATAAAGATTAAGCATTGCATTCAGCGCATGATAATCAGTAATCTGATCCGATTTCTGCGATTGTCCTATACTAATTGTTTCCAAAATATTTCCAATCCCTTTTTTACATAAATAACGTCTTCATCAGTTCCACGCAGCTCAAAACGATAAAGGCAAGGTACACAACATTTTTCAGCAATAATTTTACTTGCTAAATTATAATAGCGACCAAAATTACGATTCCCACCGCCAATAACACCACAAATTAATTTTCGGTTCTCAGCTTCATTAAGAAACTGGACAACGGCTTTCGGCACTGCCCCTCTTCCTTCACCATCTGCATATGTAGGAACAACCAGTACATAAGGTTCACCAACCAATGCAGAAGGCTTTCTTTTATCAATTTTGAAGAGTCGTTGACCAAGCTGCGAGACAAAATGCTGTGTATTACCCGTTGCACTCGAATAATAAACAATAAGCCCCATTAAGCACAAAGACCACTAATCATATCTGGTCTAAAACCAGACCAATGATTTTCACCACAAACAACGACAGGAACCTGACGATACCCCAGAGATTGAACAAAACTGTATGCTTGTTCATCACAGGAAATATCAACAACACGATAACGAATGCCTTTTGCATCAAAAGCGCGGCGTGTAGCATCACATTGGACACAAGATGGTTTACTATAAATAGTGATCGACATTTTCTTCAACTTTCACAATTCCAAACAATCAACCCTCAAAGGTCAATCTAATAATTTTATAGGTACTCAAGAATAACAAAAAATAGAAATTGTACGCAAAGCATGTGGTTATTTTTCAAATAGTACACAGCTTCCTGAATATAACAGAATTCCTCATCAAATAACTTCAAAGACTATGATGAGAATAAGAGATTATTCTACAACTTAAATGGCAAAGCCCCCTAGTTATAAAACAATCTTTTGCTTGCATTACAATTCCCTCCTGCTGTCTAAAAAACTAACGTTCTAAACTACCGTCTTCCAAGAGCTCTGTTTTACTCTTTTACGGCAAAAATCAATTACAAAAATGAAAGGGAATCCTTCCAAAAGAGATCCTTCAGCAAAAATACTGCTATACCCTTGGTCAATAAACTCTTTACAATAATGGAAATAACTTAGATACCAAACGAAACACACTAACACCCTCTCTTGTGCTTATTTAGAATCACCAATCATTTTGATACTATATATAGTATATACTCTCTCTCTTTCGTCAAGGTGAATTCAATTATTATTTTTAATTTTCCACGATCTTCCCACTAAAATTTTCAGTACTCAAAACTATGTAATAATATAACATTTTGTTGACAAACGTTATATTATTACATAGTTTCCAAAATAATAAGCAACGATGGTAAAAAATATGGATCTGCTCTTCAATAAGACAACATTAGGCTATAGGAATAGAATAGCAATAAAGAACTTTTCAGCAAAGTTAAAAGCTGGTTCATTGGTCGCAATAACAGGTGATAATGGCGCTGGAAAATCGACACTGCTAAAAGCCATCGCCGGATTGATTAAACCTCTTAAGGGAAAAATTATAAAACAAAAAAAAAGTCGCATTGCTTATCTTGCTCAGCAATGTGATATAGATCAAACATTTCCAATTGATGTGAAAACGCTTGTAAAAACAGGACTGTGGTCTTTTTGTGGATTATGGAAAAATCAACGCCCTTATGATTCTAAGATTCAAAATGCGCTTAAAATGGTTGGGCTTACAGAACTCGCACCCCGTTCACTTGAAACATTATCAGGCGGGCAATTACAACGCGCTCTTTTTGCACGTATCATTGTGCAAGATGCCAATATTATTTTGCTTGATGAACCTTTCAATGGTGTAGATCATAGTACCCAAAAAGACCTTCTTGCACTGATCACATACTGGCAACAGCAAGGACGCACAATTCTCACCGCACTCCATAACCCTCTCATCGTGCAAGAATTTTTCCCCCAAATGATTCAAATTGATCAACAAAACGCCTTTTATGGAGAAACAACACAGTTTTTAAACAACACCATTCATCACGTTATGCCACCTCTCTCATCCAATTCTTTCCCTGTTAGCGCACAAAAACAAAATCTTCCCATCAATGATCCTCTCTTTCTTAGGTTATAAGACGTGTATGCATTTTTTCTTGCCCCCTTTGTTGATTTCCAATTTATGCAAAACGCCCTTATCGGTTCTATTTTCCTGTCTATTAGCGCTTGTCCTGTTGGTGTGTTTTTGATGCTCCGTGGAATGAGCTTGACAGGAGATGCTATCTCTCATGCCATTCTTCCTGGTGTTGCAACTGCTTTTCTGATTTGTGGTTTTTCCCTCATATCTATGACACTTGGTGGCATCTTCGCTGGTCTTATTGTTGCTTTAGCAACCATTTTGATTTCACGAAACAGCTTTCAGAAAGAAGATGCATCCATGACCGTCTTTTATCTTATTGCACTCGCGGCAGGTGTCATTATTATCTCACTGAAAGACTCAACAATTGAGCTGCTTCATCTCTTATTCGGATCGGTTCTTGCACTTGATGCACAAGCCCTTTGGTTAATCGCTACTATAATGCTGATTACACTATGCAGCCTTTGTATTTTTTGGCGTGCACTCGTTTTAGAAAGCTTTGACCCCCTCTTTTTTAAATCACTCTCTCCATTGAGTAAATATATTCATATTTCATTGCTTGGACTTGTGGTGTTGAATCTGGTTGGAGGCTTTCAATCACTAGGAACATTACTCTCCGTTGGCATTATGATGATTCCAGCCATTACAGCCCGTTTTTGGTTTTCACGGCTAGGCCCTATTTGCGCGCTTTCCACTCTTTTTGGAATCATTTCTAGCGTATGTGGTCTTCTGCTTTCTTTTCATCTTTCACTTCCCTCCGGCCCTGCTATCATCATTGCCGCAGGATTTATTTATCTTGTTTCCTGTTTGATAAGTCCACGTGGCTTTATTGTAACATGGTTTCCCCACCTCTTTTATACCTCCTCACTTTAAGGAAAAAAATGTGCCTAAGTTTGCTCAAAAATTTGCTCTTCTTGGAGCTTTATTGCTTGCCCTTTCTCCATTTTCTGCTTCTGCACACAATAAAATCAAAGTTGTTGCGAGCTTTTCTATTCTCGCAGATCTCGTCAAAAATGTAGGAGACAACCATATCTCTATGACCACTTTTGTAGGTCCCAATGCGAATACCCACACTTATGAACCTACCCCCCATGATGCTCAAGCTCTTAGAAATGCTCAAATTATTTTCATCAACGGGCTTCATTTAGAAGGATTTATTGATCGCCTCATTACAGCAAGTGGTACAAAAGCACTTCTTGTCGAAGTTAGCGCTAACATTCCCTCCCTCAAAATGAAAAATCAAGAACATAATGCCCATCACCACCACAGCGTTATTGATCCACACGCTTGGCAAACCATTCCCAATGTCAAAATCTATGTGAAGAATATCGCTGCTGCTTTTTGTAAAATCGATCCACAATCCTGCACCAGCTACAAAAAAAATGCCGAAACCTACATTCAAAAACTTAAAATAGCACAAGATACCCTGAAAACAAAAATTGCTACTATTCCTAAAGATAAACGTATCATTATCACATCTCATGACGCCTTTGGCTATTTTGCCAAGGAATATGGTTTTACTATCCTTGCCCCTCAAAGTGCTTCAACAGAAGCTGAAGCATCCGCAGCCGATGTTGCTAAACTTATCAAACAAATTAAAGCGAATAAAGCAGCTGCACTATTCGTTGAAAATATCTCTAATCCCCGTCTCATAAAACAGATTGCAAAAGAAACAGGTTTAACAATTGGTGGAACACTTTATTCTGATGCATTGTCAAACAAAAATGGTCCAGCAGCAACTTATCTCGATATGATGGAACATAATGTGAATACCATCATTGATGCCATCACAAAACATTAAGATCTTCTACAAAAGAGATAAAAAAGAGTTCATAAAATCATAAGTCTATGATTATATTACTAATGATGCCCAACATCTATAATTGATAACATTGATATGAAATAAAGTGACTTTTACAGAGAAATTTATATTCAATAGATTCTAAGATAGATAAAGTAAGTGGATTTATTACCTCATGGTGCCCAAATCATTAGCAGTAGCACTCTACTTTTCAATGATTCTTTTACAATAACTCTCGACACTTGAAACGATTCATAAGAAGCATTTGGTGTCTCTTTCTTAAAATATTTTTATCTATCCAACTCCATTTATAACATGCAAATGGGATTAGCGTATGAATAAAAACCACTTGAAGAAAAAATGCCTCTTCTAAAGAGTCTCAACACAATAATTGTTGCAATGTTGGAGACTGAAAGAGAGTATGATGATGTCCCCAGCTTGCACTTTTATAAGCATAAAGATGGCGATACACTGTGGATTTTATGTTATACCACTCATAAAAGACTGCGTGAAAAAATAGTTGGAACAACCTTGCAAGATATTTTTTAAAACAAGTGCGTGAATTGGCAACCCAATAGCCTTCTGTTTAGGTATTCTGTTTTGTATGAGAGGTGCAATTCTATTCAAAGAACATAATAAAAAAATGTGTTCAGCAATGCGTAATCTCCATTATGTAAGAGACATTGGCTCAGATTTTTTTTGAAAATCGCAATACTAAATTAAAAGATGAGGCTAAGGATAGAAACTATTTTTTATCTTGATGCTTTCATATTCTCCCTAAATTAAGCTGTCTCCTCATTTTAGAAATTACATAAGAAGACAAGCTTATTCCACTCTGACATACAAAACTAAATACAACACCGAACCGTCTTCATATTTGTCTCAAACATACTGCTGTATAAAGTTTAGGTTGATTTATAAGCAACAAAAAAGCACGCGCTTTATAAGAAAATAATATCATAAAACCATTAATAGACTGGCAATATATTGAAAAAATATACCAGTTTTTATAAAATGCTTTGCAAAACAATAATATAACTGTCTTTGTCTCTGCTGATTCTTATAGGTGTTCGCACCAATCCCTTATGTTATATTCATAAAGATCTGTTTTAGGATGATCTATAGGCAATTTTTAACTCAAGAATATAGAAAGATCGATGAGATGTTACAGATGTGTTTCATCTGCTTTTATCGTTAACAGTAATGAAAATTCTAAAACAAGCACGCCTTCTATCTCTCAGTAATTTTTTTGCAACTTATCAGATACCCTCGCTGAGAATTGCATAGTGATTTACATGAGAAAAAATAAACTTGTAGCATGCGCGCATAGGTTTCTCTCTAATTTATGTGATTGGTAGAAAAAACAAATGCTTCTTATAGGAGCTCTGAAACCATTTTAGATCATATGGTCAGCAGTAAAATAGAATGCGCCTATTCTCGTACAGACTATTTAGAACAGCGTCGTATTTTGTGGATAAAATAGACTTCTTATGTTAGGGATCAAAGCTAAAATATGGGGTGCATCCTCCCTTATCTGTGACGCATTTTTCTCTCTATTTCTCTCATTTACTTTTTATAAGATACATAAATTATTACATCAAGAAACATATGATAATATGTTGTTTTTTTATAATAAAATTATAAATGAATAAAAATATGGTTAATAAAGATTTATTCTATATTGATATTTTTTATAATGAAAATGATGTTTGAAAATAATATTCTTCTTACAGACCGTGAAACCGCAAAATTTTTTCATATAAATGTTTTGAAATTCTCAGCGCCATGGGACAATGGATTATTACCAAAACTATTAAATTTTTGTTTTTAATCCCATCGGTTACAACCTGATTTTGTAAATGTAATCGAGAAAGTCAAAACGCAACATTATCATGAGGCAGCATAAAAGAGAGTCGTGTCACATCAATTAATGCTTACTTATTATTTGTGCGCTTTCCTGTGTTTTTATTAAAAGTATGAAAATTCTGATGAGCAACTGTGAAACTTAGTTTTTGACCATAGTCGTGTGTCAAGCGTTCTTTTATTTCAATCGTAAAGATGATACCATTCCAACGCGTTAAAACATGGCAACCTGTTCCAATAGGCTTGATAAGCTCAATTTTTGTGTGAAAGACTGGTCCTTTATCTGGATGTTCGCCCAATAAGATTATTTCAGGTCTGAATGCTAAAAGATCAGTTTCTTCGCCATAAGTAAATGAATGCCCTAAATGTTGTTCTAAGACATGGCGATCAAGAAAATTCATAGGAGGAGAACCAATAAAATCAGCAACAAATGTTGTTGCTGGAGTATCGTAAATTTCCATTGGTGTTCCAATTTGCTCGATAGCTCCTTTATTCAAAACGACTATTCTATCAGCTAATGTCATAGCTTCTAGTTGATCATGGGTAACATAGAGGCTCGTTGTTCCTAATGAACGCTGTAGTGTTTTTATCTCAATACACATTTGTGCCCGTAATTTTGCATCAAGATTTGAAAGAGGTTCATCAAAGAGAAAAACACGGGGTTGACGTACAATCACACGCCCCATTGCAACACGCTGGCGTTGTCCTCCTGATAATTGTCGTGGTTTACGATCAAGAAATGGTTCTATCTCCAAAAGCTTTGCAGCATGTGCGATACGTTTTTTAATTTCTTCTTTAGGGGTTTTGCGATTTTTAAGACCATATTCTAAATTTCCACGAACTGTCATATGGGGATAAAGGGCATAATTTTGAAAAACCATAGCGATATCACGATCAGCGGGTTCACGATCATTGATACATTCGTTATCAATGCATAATTCACCTGAGGTAACTTGTTCAAGTCCTGCTATAATACGTAATAAGGTCGATTTTCCGCACCCTGAAGGACCGACAAGAACAAGAAGTTCTTTATCGGCAACAGTTAAGTTTAAATCATCAATGACCAGAATGCCGTTGTCATACTGTTTTTTTATATTTGATAACTGGATTATGGCCACAATTACTTCTCCGTTTCAATAAGGCCTTTGATAAAAAGCCGCTGCATGAAGATAACAACAAGAACAGGGGGAACCATGGCAACAACCGATACTGCCATGAGTATATTCCATTGAGGATCATGTTGAAGTGATTCGACAATAAGCTGTTTTAAAATAATAAGGATCGTTTGATGATTTTGATCCGTTGTGATGATAAGAGGCCAGAGATATTGTATCCATCCATAAATGAACATAATGATAAATAAAGCAGCGATATTGCTTTTACTAAGAGGAAGAAGGATATCCTTAAAAAATTTAACTGGACCTGCACCATCAACACGTGCCGCCTCTAAGAGTTCATCTGGAACAGTCAAAAAAAACTGGCGAAATAAAAATGTAGCGGTTGCAGATGCAATAAGTGGAATAATCATTCCACTATAGGTGTTAACCATCCCCAATTTTGCAACAATCTCATAGGTTGGAAGAATACGAACTTCGACAGGGAGCATCAATGTAACAAAAATAAGAACAAAAGCAGTTTTTCGGAAGGGAAAGCGCATGTAAATAATTGCATAAGCAGACAAAAGTGAAATAATAATTTTTCCAATACTAATCCCAAGAGCCATAATGAATGAATTCATTAAGAGTGGCCAGAGGTTGGGCAAACCTAGCCGTGCAAGGCCATCACCAAAGATTGTTTTATAATTTTCCAGAGCGTATTTCCCAGGCAAAAGAGGAAGTGTTCCTGAGTTAAATGCTGCTGAACTATGAGTTGATGCAATGATAGCAACATAAACTGGAAAGCAAATAATGATAATACCAACAATGAGAGTAATATGGGTTAGAAATTTCAAAACAGGGCGATTTTCAACCATAATTTGTTTCCTAATATTGTACACGGCGCTCAATCCAGCGAAACTGGATAAACGTTAAGACAATAACCATCAACATCAATATTGTTGATTGTGCTGCTGATGCACCGATTATTTGATTTCTAAAGCCATCGTCATATACTTTATAGACGAGGATGCTCGTTGCACGCGCAGGACCTCCAGAAGTTGTATTATCAATAATACCAAAAGTATCAAACATAACATAATTGACATTGACAATAAGAAGGAAAAACGTCGTTGGTGAAATTTGCGGGAAGACCACTGTCCAAAATCGTTTAAAAGGACCAGCACCATCAATGGCGGCTGCTTCTATTTGAGAACGCGGAACAGACTGAAGACCTGTAAGAAAAAAGAGAAAATTGTAAGAAATTTGTTTCCAACTAGCCGCAATGACAATAAGAATCATTGCTTGAGTGCCATTAATACGATAATTCCATAGCACTCCTATTTTCTCGAGAAGAAAAGGCATAATTCCGATAGTGGGATGAAAGATAAACAGCCATAATATACCTGCCAATACTGGAGCAACAGCATAGGGCCAAAGCAAAAGCATTGTATAAGCCTTTTTTGCACGGATGACACGATCAACACAGACAGCTAAGAGAAGTGATATTGTCATTGAAGCGACAGTAACTGAGATGGAAAATACTGCGGTTGTAAGAAGCGATTGCCGATAAGTAGGATCAGAAAGAACGGTTAGATAATTCTCAAAACCAATAAAGGTTGTTGTAAAGCCAAAAGGGTCTTCACGCTCAAAAGATGATTTTATTGCTTGAGCAGCAGGCCAAAAGAAAAACAAAAAAGTCACAAAAAGCTGAGGAAAAAGCAGTCCATAAGAAAGTAGATTATTTTTAAAATATGCATGTTTTTCTTGCATTCGTAGGGCTCTTTAAATGTAGAGACTTTAAAAAGGTAAACAAAAAGGACTCAACTGTTTTTGTTGAGTCTTTAATGTTTAACAATAAAACGAAATTAATGATTAGATCTTTCAAATTCACGCAAGAGTTTATTTCCACGTTCAACGGTCTCATCTAAACCATCTTTCGGCGTTTTTGAACCACTAAGAACAGCTTCCAACTCTTGATCAAGAATGGCACGGATTTGTGGTAAATTACCAAATCTTATCCCTTTTGAGTTAACTGTTGGTGGATTAAGATTAATCTGTTTGATAGCTATATCCGCACCTGGCGTTTTTTCATAGAAATGTTGTTTTTTACTCAATTCATAAGTCGTTTTTGTGGTTGGAAGATAACCTGTCTCCTGATGCCATTTTGCTTGATTTTCTGTTTTCGAAAGAAATTTAAGAAAAGCGGCTGCCCCTGCATATTCCTTTGGGGTATGGCCCTTAAACGCCCAAATAGAAGCTCCCCCAATAACTGAATTTTGTGGTGCTCCTTCTGTATCCTTATAGTACGGTAGCATACCAACCCCCACATTAAACTGAGCTTCAGAAACAATTCCAGCATGTGATCCTGAAGATTGCATAAAAATTGCACAATTTTGTGCCATAAACATTGGTGTTGAATCTAATGCACCTGCTGGACCACCATAGCGGAAAATACCTTGATCAGACCACTTTTTCAGGTCAGTCCACATACGCACTTGTAAAGGTCCATTAAATGTAAGTTCTGAATCAAGTCCTTTAAAGCCATTTTCCTTCGTTCCAAACGGAACATTATGCAACGCTGAAAAATTTTCTATACCAATCCATTGAGCGGCATAAGCCATTGTAAAACCACAAGTTGCTGCTTTAGTCTCAAGAATTTTTTTGGAAAAGTTTTCTATATCTTGCCACGTTTTAGGAGGCTGTTCTGGATCAAGCCCTGCTTTTTTAAAGATATCTTTGTTATAATAAAGGATGGGTGTTGAAATATTGAATGGCATAGAAACCATACGCCCCTGTTCATCGGAGTAATAACCACTAATAGCAGGGAAATAATCTGTAGGATCAAATTCTTGTTTTGTATCAGCCATAAGTTGATAAAATGGGTAGATTGCGCCTTTTGCAGCCATCATAGTTCCAGTACCAACGTCATAAATTTGGGCAAGTACTGGCTGTTTCTTTCCACGAAATGCTGCAATAAGTGAAATCAACCCCTCTTCATATTCACCGCGATATGAAGAAACAACTTTATACTCAGATTGACTTGCATTAAAATCGTTAATGAGACTTTCAGTTTGCTTTCCTAATTCACCACTCATAGAATGCCAAAAGCTGATTTTTGTCTGCGCAAAACTTGCTGTTATTCCCGCTGTGGACATTATGATAGCAACCGTGGCCGCTATGGAAAGATAAAAACGACTCATGGTTCACCCTTTCTGAAGTGATGGAATACAAACTACCCCTAAATTTATAGTATTACACATGAACATGCTATGACAGTTTTATTTCAGAAACATATTCTCTCATTTAAACAGGAACCACCAAAAGGTCAAATGAATTTGTTTAAATTTATTCATTTTCTTTTATAAGCATTCTTATGTATTAACGAAGAGACAAATAAAACTTTTCTTAAAATTAAAAATCATTTTGAGCGCTTAATAGTCTCTTTCCCTGTAACAAGATCACGCCCCTCACGCAAAACAAAATGACAATGTATGACCAATTTCCATGCTGTAAAAAAATCTTTCAATACATCTACATTTCGTGATAGCTCCTATAATATAAGCCATAAAGCCTCTCCACTAAAGTATATAAGACTTTTTGTATACCATCACTTTTACACTTCATAAAAGTGCAAAACGACATCATCATGTGAGACCCTAATGCTTCAACAAATCTTGCATTTAAAATACGTTCAATGAACATTTTCATTCTTTTCTCAATCATTTTTTATCCACACACCAACTCTGCTTGTAATGTGCAAAGGAATGATTTTGATTGATTCATTGTAAAAAGACTTGAAATAAGAGAAACTCACGTATTAAAGACTCTTATTCACATGAACAAACTATTAATTATCATTATAAATCAATGTGTTATTGTTATATATTAGATAATTTTTCTTCTTCCATTACGCTAGCTTTATGAGGATATATAGCTCCTTTTGTGTTGATGTATTTTTTTACCTTTGTGCACACAATTGCAATGCGAGATCAGGTTGATCTGTCGTAATGTAATGTACAGGCATATCAAGCCAATGTGATAACCGAGCTTTTCCATTAATTGTCCATACCCCTACAGTAAAACCAGCCTCAAGAGCTGATTCAATAAAGTTCTGTGAAACAATGGAGCCATCTAAACTTAGATCAGAATAACCTAATTGCTTCCATTCAGAAAAATGACGGTACATATCACCTTCAAAATTATCAACACATGGACCAGATGGTATTCCTGCTTCAATAAAAGGACGAAGGATAAAAGGATCAAAACTAATTGCAGAAACCCGTTCTAATAAATTTCGGCTTTTTATTAGTGCAAGCGCTTTTTGGGATAATATTGTTTCACGCTCCACTTCACCACATGTTTTGATTTCAAGATGCAATGCAACATTCGTTGGTGCTAAAAGATCAAGCACTTCTTCTAATAAGGGAGGTGCTTCTTGGCTTCCTTTCACGCAGAGTTGTTTGCGTGTTTCATTATCAATGTCGTGAATATACCCCTTTTTCCCAACCAATTGGTCTAAACGGAAGTCGTGAAAGACAACCACTTCACCGCTTTTCAGCAAATGAACGTCGCATTCAACTTCATCAACACCTAACGCTATAGCATTATTAAATGCTGAAAGGGTATTTTCAGGATAAAGATGAGCTCCTCCACGGTGTGCAACAATTTTTTTCTCAGACATGCAAAATCCCACACTTCTCAATTTTAAACGATATTGACGTACAGATTGTCAGATAAAGGCTTATTCTTCATTTCAATTATTCCCATTCAATAGTACCAGGAGGCTTTGAGGTTACATCATATACAACACGATTAATCCCTCTAACTTCGTTAATAATACGTGCTGCTGTCTTACTTAAAAATGCCATATCATAGGGATAAAAATCAGCGGTCATTCCATCTACAGATGTGACAGCGCGAAGAGCACAAACAAATTCATAAGTGCGATCATCCCCCATAACACCAACAGTTTGAACTGGAAGAAGAACAGCAAAAGCTTGCCAAATTTCATCATAAAGACCGGCCTTACGGATTTCCTCAAGATAAATAGCATCTGCTTCGCGTAAAATTTCTAATTTTTCACGTGTTACAGCACCTGGACACCGAATTGCAAGGCCGGGACCTGGAAAAGGATGGCGACCAATAAACTGCTCCGGTAGCCCTAACTCTCGTCCTAGCGAGCGAACCTCATCCTTAAAGAGCTCACGTAACGGTTCTACAAGTTTCATCTTCATCTGTTCTGGTAGCCCACCCACATTATGATGGCTTTTAATGGTTACCGTTTCACCAATAGCAGACACACTCTCAATAACATCTGGATAAAGTGTTCCTTGTGCTAAAAACTCTGCACCTCCTATTTTTTTCGTTTCTTCTTCAAAAACTTCAATAAAAAGGCGACCAATTGTTTTGCGTTTTTTTTCTGGATCTGTCTCACCTTTTAAAGCATTAAGAAACACATCAGCAGCATTAACGTGAATAAGCTCTATATTATAGTGATCACGAAAGAGCGTGAGAACTTCTTCAGCTTCATTCTTGCGCATCAGCCCATGGTCTACCAAAATACATGTCAGTTGATCTCCTATAGCTTCATGAAGGAGTACCGCTACAACAGATGAATCCACTCCCCCTGAAAGACCACAAATCACACGACTTTTCCCAACTTTTTGTCGTATCGTAGCAATTGCCTGCTCACGATAAGAAGCCATTGACCAATTGCCTGTAATAGCAGAGATCTTATGAACAAAATTTTGCAAAAGTTTTGTACCATTCGGTGTATGGATAACTTCAGGATGAAACTGTACCGCATAAAAATGTCTTTTTTCATCCGCAATAGCCGCATAGGGAGCTCCTTTTGAGGTTCCTATGACACGAAAACCTTCTGGTAAAGCTGCCACACGGTCACCATGGCTCATCCATACTTGATAACGAGAACCTTTTTTCCACACTCCATCAAAAAGGGCACTCTCTTCTTGCACTTCCAAAAAAGCACGCCCAAATTCACGCTCATGCCCAACTTCAACCTTTCCTCCAAGCTGAACACACATGACTTGTTCACCATAGCAAATACCCAGAATCGGAATACCCGCCTCAAAAATTTCCATTGGAGCACGCGGAGAGCCCTCATCAATAACGGAATAAGGACTCCCTGATAAAATAATAGCTTTAGGATTTATGCGGCGCACAACTTCTAAAGCCAATTGAAAAGGAGCAATTTCACAATATACCCCCATTGCTCGTACCCGTCGTGCAATAAGTTGTGTAACTTGTGAACCAAAGTCAATAATAAGAACAGTGTCTGGATGTGATATGCTCATAGAAAACCAATCAACAATTGTAAAAGAAAACTCATGAGAGTTATGATTTAATCTTTCTCTTTTCACAAGCCTGTTTTCTTAAGAAAAAGATTATTCTCGTAAAGTTTATGATAAAAAGTGCAAAAATATGGATCAATGTTTTTTTTGCAACACAGATAAAAAGAACCCATCTGTTTGTGTTGTGGCTGGCGACAAAGTAAGTCCATAATTTGAAAAAACTGGTTGCACAGGAGAAAAACTAAAATGTTTCTGCCAAAGCGCTGGCATATCTATTGGAGAAAAATGAGAATGTTGTTGAAGGAAATGGGAAATTTGTTCCTCATTTTCATCTGTAAAAAGAGAACAGGTAATATAGATTAGGCGCCCATTTGGCTTAAGATAAGCTATCGCTTCATTCAAAATAGCCCTCTGTTCTGTTTGGCGTTGTTTCACCTGTTCTAATGTTAAACGCCATTTCGCATCTGGACGACGACGCCATATTCCTGTCCCACTACATGGTGCATCTAGTAGAACTCTATCCATCTGGCCTATTAATGGCTTCAATTCTTCTTTTTGTGCTCGTGTTTGTACATTACGAACACCAGCGCGTCGAAGACGATCAAAAATAGGAGCTAAGCGCGCTTTATCGGAATCATAAGCATAAATTTGTCCACGATTGTTCATATCGGAAGCTAAAGCTAATGTTTTGCCCCCAGCACCTGCACAATAATCTAATACCTGCATGCTCTCTTGCGCGTCCACAAGGTGAGCAACAATTTGAGATCCTAAATCCTGTATTTCAAAGTGTCCTTTTTGAAAAGCTTGTTCCACTTGAACATTGGGATGACGATTAAACTTTTCAATCGGTGCAATTCTTAAAGCTTGCCCAAACCATGGAAAAGATTTAAGTTTGGTTTTTGCTAATTCTTTCAGCACCTTTTCTGGTGTTGCCTTTAGGTTATTTACCCGTAGATCTAAAGAAGGACGCGTTGCTAACGCAGCCGCTTCAGTGATCCAATTATCACCAAATAAAGGACGCAGATGCGCTTGACACCATTGTGGAATATCACCACGAATATAGTCTGGAGCATCCACTAATTGCTGACCTTGCCACGATTTACGCTGCTTAGCCCCTAATAACTGTGGTGCAAACCGATCTTCTGCCAACTCACCGTCAATTTGCTCCAGCGTCATTTTTCCATAATCTAATAAGGCACCAAAAACGATATCTCGGATATCATCACTCTCCATACGCCATTGTAAAGAATAACGTCGTCTTAAAACATCATAAACGATTGTACCAATAGCTGCGCGATCACCTGCTCCAGCAAAGCGATGAGAAAGCCCCCAATCCTTTAAAGCTGCTCCTACTGGGCGATGCTTCATTTCTATCTCTTTGAGAACATCTATTGCTGCTTGCAAACGCCCACCTAATCGCATTCATTTCTCCCATTAAAATAATAAAATTTTAAATCATCTAAAAAAATAATATTATCGTCTTCTTGCCAATGGAACCTTCTCAAAGCCATAAAAAATTTACATTCAATATTAAAATGATCTGATCATACTTTTTTATAAAATCCAATTTAGAGTATCTAGATTTTTCCTTTCATCTTCTGCCCATTCGCTTTTTATCCTTCTACCTCTTATGCTAAAAGATACGTAGCCATCCATAAAGAACTTATTTCCGCCATGCATTACGAAAAAATCAAATATCTCCCATCTTTGTACGGCTATCCTGCTGAAAAAATAGAAAAAGTCTTCTCATAAAATTAAACAATTTCATCTTACGTTCAACAAAAAATTAACTTTTTAGAAAATGCTTGGAACCACTATTTGGCATGACCGTTTTTACTCTAATGGCAACTGCCAGACAATTTAAAAGGAGAAAATAATGACTTATAATAATGGAAAAACAACTTCGTCTAAAAGCCGTCATAATACAATGCCCTCAAACAACGGAAAGAAATCCATCCAAAGTGATCAGACAAACACTCGCCAACGTGCGTCAAAGACTGGACGGAAGACAACAAAAAGTTAATTCTAATTTTATATAACTTATTTCATATAGTCTTAACAGAAAGAATTAGAGTTTTGACCTCTAATTCTTTCCTTTTTGGGATTATTACACCAAATTACAAACAGAAAAAAGCGCAGTCTCTCTTTCTTATTCTCGGAAGATTTTATATTTATGCAATATGACATTAGGATCTTGTATCTTTAAACTGGCCCACGATAATTTGGACTCTCTCGTGTGATAGAAACATCATGCGTATGACTTTCATGGAGTCCCGCATTCGTAATACGTACAAACGTTGCTTTTTCACGAAACTCTACAAGATCTTTTGCTCCAACATACCCCATCGAAGCACGAAGTCCACCAGCAAGCTGATGTAGAACTGATGCTATAGGACCTTTATAAGCCACCTGCCCCTCTACACCCTCAGGAACCAACTTAAGTTCATCACGAACATCATCTTGAAAATAGCGATCTGCCGATCCTCGTGCCATAGCACCAACAGATCCCATGCCGCGATAAGCTTTAAAGGATCGTCCTTGATATAGATAAACTTCACCAGGGCTTTCTTCTGTACCCGCTAAAAGAGAGCCAATCATAGCAGCACAAGCCCCACCTGCTAAGGCTTTAGCAAAATCACCCGAAGCTTTTATCCCCCCATCAGCAATAACGGGAATACCGACCTTATCAGCAATTTCTGCCGCACTCATAATGGCTGCAAGCTGAGGAACACCAACACCTGCAACAATTCGCGTTGTGCAAATAGAACCAGGACCAATACCAACTTTTATAGCATCCGCACCACTGTCAATCAAAGCCTGTGTTGCTTGCGGAGTTGCGACATTACCAGCAATAATGGCTGGAGAAAACGTCATTTTTTTAATACGCTCAACTGTGTCTAATACACGCTGAGAATGTCCATGTGCAGTATCAATCACTAGAATATCAACACCTGCATCAATTAATCGTTCAGCCCGCTCAAACCCATCGTCCCCTACACTACTTGCAGCTGCAACACGCAAGCGACCTTGCGAATCTTTGGCAGCGTTTGGATTTAATTTTGCTTTTTCAATATCCTTAACTGTTATCAGTCCGACACAACGATTCTGTTCATCCACAACTAATAATTTTTCAATACGATGATGGTGTAAAAGATACTTTGCTTCATTGAGTTGAACATTTTCACGCACTGTGATTAAATTTTCATGCGTCATTAATTCATAAATTTTTTGTTTGGGATCCGATGCAAAACGTACATCCCTATTTGTCAAAATGCCAACAAGCCGTCCAGCAGTTTCACCTTTAGCACCATTTTCAACAACCGGAATACCGGAAATACCATGAGAGCGCATCAAAGATTTTGCTTCTTCAAGTGTTGCATCTGGTCCAATGGTGACTGGATTAACAACCATACCAGATTCAAACTTTTTTACTTGGCGGACCTCTTCTGCCTGCTCTGCAGGAGACATATTACGATGAATAACCCCAAGACCACCAGCTTGAGCCATCGCAATAGCCAAACGCGATTCTGTTACCGTATCCATTGCCGCAGAAAGCAATGGCAAATTGAGCTTAATATCCGCTGCAATGCGCGTACTGAGATCCACTTGACTAGGCATAACAAGAGAATGACCGGGTTGTAAAAGTACATCATCAAAAGTCAGTGCCAATGCACCTGTCCCCGTTTCAACAATCTTTGCCATAGCAAAATTCCTTTTATAATAAAACACCGCAAGGAGCTTTAAAATACAACTGCGGTTCTCATACATGGTAGATTGGCAAAAAATTATGCCATGCTACAAACAAAATGAAAAGAAAAATAAAATATTTTTTTAAGTGTGGTTTATAAAAATTTACAATTGTGATTCAATAGGTAACCAACTTATTATTTTTGCAAATGCGCGACGCCAAAAATTGCTTTCTGGCTCATAGTCAATGCTATATTTTTTTTCATTTTCAATAAAATCCCAATAAATACGATTATTATCACCAAGACGCAGATGATAGCTCATTTCCCCTGTGGTTTCTTCAGAAAACAACAAATCTAATCTTGCTGTAATGGGAGCACATTCAAAAAGAATGCCCATTTCTGTATTTAATGATGCTGATCTTGGATCAAAATTTAAAGATCCAATAAAAGCTGTTTTACGATCAATTAAAAAAGCTTTGGCATGTAAACTTGCCTTACTCGATCGAAACAATCGTAACCCATGAGTATTGCCTTCCGCTTTTAATTCATAAAGATTAACACCACTTTTCAACAATGCCTTACGATACGGTACATAACCACCATGCACTAATGCTACATCAGTAGCTGCTAAAGAATTTGTCAGAATTTTGACATCAACACCCTTTGAAACCAAATTACTAAAATTCTGCGTGCCAACCTTACCAGGAACAAAATAAGGTGACGTAATCTGAACCGTTTTTTGGGCATTTCCAATAACCTTTGAAAGTGCCTTCATAAGCCAATTGCTTGCTTTTTTACGCAATGCTTTTTCTGGAGGATCAGAAAGAACAACAACTTTGTCTGCTAAAAATAACCGCTTTCCTGTTTGGATAAAACAATTAAAGTTAATGTGCTCTTTGACATAATCTAAATAAACTTTTGCAACCTTGGAATCACGAAACTTTCGTAATTTATCTTTCCAATAGCTAAGATCACTTGCGCTTTTAGGAACAACCAAAGTATGAATTGGTAAAACAACAGCACTATTCCAAAAATCATCAAAGATACTTTCTACCTTTTTAACAGAGGGACCGATTAACATCAAATCTAAATCTCGAAAATGAGATTCTTTACCAGCATCAAAATAAGAATCTGCAAGATTACGTCCTCCTACAAAAGCGACCCTGCCATCAACAATAAAAGCTTTATTATGCATTCTACGTGTTACGGTAATTGCCCGTAATATAATTTCTAAACCACGGCGTAAACCACCTTTACGAGATCGCCCTGGATTAAACATTCTCACCTCAATATGAGGATGTTTATCTAGCGCAATATAAGCTGGATCACGTGCCTGAGCATTAATATCATCCAAAAGAAGCCGTACCCGAACACCCCGATCTGCTGCCTCAACTATTTCACTTAATAATAGGCGCCCCGTTAAATCATCGTCCCAAATATAATACATCAGATCAAGGCTACGCCCAGCCTCTGCAGCTCCTATTGCACGAACGCAAAACGCATCCAAATTGCTGATAATGAGGGAAAGGGCATCTTTATCAATCCCCAATCCATTTTCTTCCTCAGCTAATTGACTGACGATACGATCAAGCTTAGTTTCATCTTTCTGAATAGGTAACGCATAAGAACACTGCCCCCTAGCATTTTTCACAAAACGCCCATAGGTGTAGATTGCCAACATAGATGCAATAAAAAAAA
The DNA here is from genome assembly GCF_042194935.1 of Bartonella sp. CL71SXKL. Classification (NCBI taxonomy): domain Bacteria; kingdom Pseudomonadati; phylum Pseudomonadota; class Alphaproteobacteria; order Hyphomicrobiales; family Bartonellaceae; genus Bartonella; species Bartonella sp. CL71SXKL. The sequence goes on from NZ_JBHINI010000010.1 coordinate 44,427, forward strand.
AGAGGACAAAACCAATAACAATCTGTAAAAGAGTCAAAGAGGATAAACTTTCTATTTTAAACTATCACATCATCCGTAATGCAAACGATAACACTAATCACTTTATCTTAATCGTATAGCAGATAAAATGCCACTTCTTGCTTAAGAGAGTATAAATTTAATATTGATGATACAAAAATTTTAGCGGTAGTATTTAAAAGTTTTTAAAAATGCTTCTCTGTTTTAATAAATGTAAACTTAACTAAAATTGTATAAATTGAAACAAACGATTAAAATAATCACATAAAATTTATATTTGATTTAAATCTACAAAATCATCCTCTATAGATAAATTTTACAATAAATAATTGTTTTCTTAAGCTTCCCCCACGAACTTTATCAAAATCCACTCTATTTTTTTGAAACTCATGCTTGTCATGAAGAGAAATTTGTTATGAATTTTACTTTCGTTCTTGATTTCTTATTGCTCTCAATTCTTCCATTTTTCTATAAAGTGTAGAGCGACCAATATGAAGGCGGCGCGCAATCTCACTCATATGTCCTTTATAATGTTTAATCGCTTTCTCTATAATATCATGTTCCATCTCTGCAAAAGTACGCACATGCCCATCAGTATTCAAAAATTTTATCGATTCTTGTTCATTATCTTCTTGTATATTACCCTCAATGATATTGGGAACATTCATTAATGAATTTCCCATTAATTGCGGAAAATCTCGAACAGTTAATAAAGGTCCTTCACTGAGTAAAATCGCACGAAATAAAAAGGTTTCAAGCTCATTTCTATTGCCAGGCCAATCATACTGCATAAGCAAGGAAAGAGCAGAGCCTGCTAAACCATGCACATGTGATCGCCCTGTTTCTGTGATAATGCGATCAATCAAACGTTGTGTAATCTCTGGAAAATCATCCCTTAATTCTCGTAAAGCAGGGACGCTAATAGACAAGTGAGAAAATTGTTCAAACAAACTATGCAAAAAAAAGTTCTCATTAACCAAGTCCTTTAAACGCGATGTTGAAATAGCAATGATCCGAAAAGGGGAAAATCCTCCTTTTGTATCCCTTTCCCTCTCTTTAAGGTAATGAGCAAACCGTTTTTGCTGTATGGGCTCAAGTCGATCAATATCACAAAGGCAAAGTGTCCCTTTTTCAAGAGAAGAAACCAATGGTAGGAATTCTTTAAACCACTGCTGATTTTCTTCTTCTGGATCAACGATGGCTGAACATTGAAAGCGAACAAAAACACCCTCCGAAAATAATCCCTCATGATGAATAATCCGAGCTAATGTCTCACGTCCTGTTCCAGCTTCCCCCTCTATCAAAAGATTCTGTAAAGAAGTTGCTGCTTGTCTCGATTGTTCTAACACTATCTGCATAGCTCTACTTTTTACGCAAAGATCAGAAAACCGTAAATGATTCTCTTTTTTTCGCCGAATATCTCGAACCTCATGCTCCAAGGCAGAAATAAGAGCAAGAATATCCAAAGTAACTCTTACGCGTAATAATGTTACTGGATGGATCCAATAATCAATAGCTCCAGCTGTTAAAGCTTTCTGGAGTAAATGCTGATTCTCTTGTTGTGCTATAACGACAATAGGAACAGAAACACCAGCAACTCTAATCATTTTAATCAAATCGCTCACACTCAAATCACTCATAACGACATCAAGGAGTGCAAGCACAATGTTTTTACGCCTGTGTAAAAGATCAATAGTACGGAGACCATTTTCTGCTTCAATGACACGATAACCAAAACCTCTCAGCATAGCAGAAAGTTCTATACGTCTTCCATAATCTTCACTCGCAACAAGAATGGGACCAACCATAATGTCAATAATCTCCTTTGAGACTACTCAGCAGCTTAATATCAAAATTGTTGTAAACCATAAGAAATATTTCACCTCTTGTGTTTCACTTACGAACTTCATCAAGCTATCAATTAAATACAACATTAAGGCATTTTTTTCCATTTTTTTGCTTTTTCATTGATTTTCATTAAATTTTTCATATTGACTCATGGGGTAATTTAATAATGTTATAGAAACTCGAGAGCAAATAATCTAAATAGAGTGCAATAAATGAAACATACCTATCATATTTTATGTCTTACAATCACCGCCTTGCTGTTAAGTGCCTGTAAATTTTCGCAATATTATAATTCAAATATGCCAACTGGAATTGATGGGAAATGGGTTGATGAGAATGGTATTATTTCTTCTTTCCACAATGGTGTTTTTGAAACGCGTGCAGCAGATACAGAAGAAAAACTATCAGAAGGGGCATATAATTATCTCAATGCCCAAAATATAGAAATTGAAATACGCTCTATTCTCCGTGGAACAATTTCTAGAGTCAATTGTACAATGTCATATGACGCCACACAACTTCTCTGCACCTCACATACAGGAGCACAGTTTTTCCTTAAGCGGAAATCTTAAACAAAGTACAAGGGAAACCTCTCTTAAGAACAGAGGGAGCACACACATTAAGCAGGAGGCGATCCGTTCTCCTCCTGATAGAAAATCCTCTCTAAAATACGCAAAGAGGCTGGTATAATCTTTACCCTGAGAATTTTCTAAACATTATGAAATGCGTAAAATAATCATTTTCTTCCACAAAATATCAGTAAAGCCACCTCACAATAAAATTGTAACTTTGTATCCTGCAATCTATTTCAACCTAAAATAACATTTTATTTGATAAGGAAGCTTAATCTAAGCAGCGCCAATGCGCAAAAGATCATGAAAATGGACAATTCCTATCGGTTTTTTATCTTCAACCACGAAAAATGCACCAATCTGATGATCATTAATAAAAGCTGTTGCTGCACCAACAAGTGTATTTGGCTTTACAACTTTAGGAGCTTTGGTCATCACCTCGTCAACATTAAATTTTGATAAATTAAAATGAATGTTACGTGCAAGGTCGCCATCAGTTACAATTCCGATTAGTTCACCTTCTTGATTCACAACACCAACACAACCAAAATGTTTTTCCACCAAAACATTCATCGCTTCAGTCATAGATGTTCCCTGCATTACCAAAGGAATATTATCACCCTCATGCATAATATCACACACGTATTTAAGGCTTGCACCAAGAGAACCACCAGGATGATATATTTTGAAATCCGTTGCGGTAAAACCACGCATTTCTAAAAGAGAAACCGCTAATGCATCTCCCATTGCCAATTGCATAATTGTTGAAGTTGTAGGGGCTAAACCATGGGGGCAAGCCTCTTCTATCTTTGGTAATAATAGCACAATATCAGCTTGTCGTCCTAACACAGAGTGCTTACTTGATGTCATCGCAATAAGGGGAATACGAAAACGCGCCGCATAACTCATAATACCACTTAACTCTTGAGTTTCACCAGACCATGATAAAGCAAGAATAACATCATCAGATCCAATCATACCAAGATCACCATGATTGGCTTCTGCAGCGTGAACAAAAAAGGCAGGTGTTCCAGTTGAGGCTAAGGTTGCTGCAATTTTTGTCCCTATATGACCACTTTTTCCAAGACCAGTAATAACCACATGTCCACGAGCATTTCTAATAGTTTGAACAGCCGCTTCAAAAGAAGAAGAAAGACTTTCCAGAAGAGCTTTTTCAAGGGCTTCAAGCCCCTGCTTTTCACTGGCAAGTGTTTTAAGCGCTGATACAACAGCACCCTGCAAAGCCATATGAGGAGACGATATTATCATAATCAAATTCGATCAATAAAATTAAATGAGAGATCTATATTATTTTTCAACATTAATGGTTTCCAGTAAATTTTTCAATGAAGCAGAAACGTGGCTGTGCATATCAGCGCGTGCCAAAGAAAATGCAACGTTGGCTTCAATAAAACCAGCTTTAGAACCGCAATCAAAAGTGCGCCCTTTTACTTGCAAACCCCAAAAATCTTGCTCATTTGAAAGCCGTATCATAGCATCTGTTAATTGAATTTCATTTCCTGTTCCCCGTTCTTGAGTGGAAAGAATATTAAAAATTTCTGGCTGCAAAATATAACGTCCATTGATGTACAAATTTGATGGTGCCGTTCCTTGTGCTGGTTTCTCTACCATTTTTGTGATTTCAAAACCATTTGCAATCTGTTTGCCTTTCCCAACAATACCATATTTATGTGTTTCTCTAGGATCGCATTCCTGAACTGCTATAATATTTCCCCCACCCACCTTTTCATAAAGACTAATCATCTCAGAAAGACAGCCATTTTTCGCCTGTATCAACATATCGGGTAATAACAAAGCAAAAGGTTCCCCTGCAACTAATTCACGCGCACACCAAAGAGCATGCCCTAATCCCAAAGGTTGCTGTTGCCGAGTGAAAGAAGTTGACCCTGGTAATGGCTGTAAACGGTATAAATTTGCAAGATCTTCTTTCTTTCCACATTCAGCAAGTGTCGTGTATAATTCAACTTGCGCATCAAAATAATCCTCAATGACTGCTTTGTTACGTCCAGTCACAAAAATAAAATGCTCAATACCAGCTTCCCTCGCCTCATCCACAACATATTGAATAACAGGTTTATCAACAACTGTTAGCATTTCTTTAGGAATCGTTTTTGTCGCAGGAAGGAAACGCGTCCCAAGACCTGCAACTGGGAATACTGCTTTCCGGATTTTACGCACACTCACCCTCCTCAATGAATTCATATAACTTTTTTGTTTTATTTATCATATGTTTTTACGAAATGGTAAAAAAGATATCTTATTGTTTTGATTATCATTATAATGGATAATAAAAATGTAAAAAGAGTCTGAGAATTTATTGAAAAGATTAAAACGTATTATTTATTCAGTTTTTTCCTCTTCTTGATCATATTATCGATTAAACTAAATACAAAATAAAGTTATTGCACATCTAATGAATTGAATATTAATGGGGATTTCAAAATGCAAAAAACAGAATTGAAGACTCTCTTTTTAGAGAAGTCAATAACTTGGAGAACTCTTTTCACTGTCTCTGCCGTTATTTTTTCTGCTTTTTTTATGTTTTTTATATCCCTTTCATATGCTGATAGCGGATTTAAACACTGGATTAAAGAATTTAAAAAAATAGCTATTGCTCACAATATTACCCCTTCTACGTTTCATATGGCGTTTAAAGGTGTTAATGCCATTGATCCAGAAGTTCTAAAAAGTGCCGCATACCAACCGGAATTTGTTGCTCCTTCATGGAACTATTTCGATAATCGTGTCCATGATATTGCAATTGAGGAAGGACGGCGCCAAACTCAAAAATGGAACAAATGGCTTCTTCAAATTGAAAAACGTTTTGGTGTTGATCACAATATTCTGCTTGCTATTTGGTCAATGGAAAGCAACTATGGGAAGGTTTTAGCCAATAAAAGTGTAATGCGTGATACCATTCGCTCTCTTGCAACTTTAGCCTATGCTGATAAAAAACGTGCAAAATATGCATATACACAGCTGATTGCTGCTATGAAAATTCTACAAAGTGGCGAAATTAAACGCTCTCAACTCACTGGATCTTGGGCCGGTGCATTGGGGCATACACAATTTATTCCAAGCAGTTATCTCGCCTATGCAGTTGATATGGACCAAGATGGACGGCGTGATATCTGGAACTCTGTTCCAGATGCTCTGGCTACTGCTGCTAACCTTCTCCACAAAAATGGCTGGCAACCTAATCTTATTTGGGGAGTAGAGGTAAAAGTGCCGCAGGGGAAAAACCTTCCTGAAGGCTGGTATTCCTTTGAACAATGGAAAAAATTAGGTGTAAAACACGCAAATGGGCACCCTCTTCCTACATCAGCTGAACAAGCAATATTAAAATATCCAGATGGAGCAAAAGGACCTATATTTTTAGTCACAAAAAATTTCTTTGTTCTGAAACATTATAATAATGCAGATCGTTATGCGTTTGCTGTTGGCCTTCTTGCTGATCGCATTGCTGGACATCCTGGATTGGTAAATGATTGGCAAAGACCTTTTCAACCTCTTACTTTCCAGGAATGTAAAGAACTACAATCTCGCTTAAGTGCACTGGGCTATTATAAAGGGAATGTTGATGGAAAAATCGGAACAGCTTCTCGCAAAGCAATTAAAGCTTTTCAACTGCGTCACGGTCTAAAAGCAAATGGATATCCATCATCTCAAGTGCTTTTTCTCCTTCGCAAACAATAAGGGAGACTAAATTTTTGTCTTCTTTTCGCCTGATATACTTGACATTATTGCTGTTTTCACTTTCTATTGTGGGGATCTTACAGCCATCCCCAAGTAAAGCAACGAACTTCTTCAAATGGTTGTCACAACAAAACAAACAGACACAGCAGCCACCGCAAATTATAGAACAAAAAATAGACAAGCCGCAAAAAAAGATCGTAACACAAAAAAACATACAAAAGCTAAAAAATGAGAATGCAAAGCGCGTTCTTGTCATAGGGGATTTTGCAGCTTCTGCTGTTGCCGATGCACTTAAGAAGTCTTTTATAAATAATAGCGATATCGTTATCATGAACAACACAATACCAGCTTCCGGCTTAGTTCGAACGGATTATTATTCTTGGCAAGGCAATATTTCTAAACTCATTGATCAAAATAATCCCGATGTTATTATCATGATGATCGGTGCAAATGATAATCAACCCATCACAGACTCTCATAACATGATTAACACAGATCAGTCAGAATGGATGCGCATCTACAAACAAAGAATTATCGAAATTGCTGAAAGTCTTCATGCCTCTGGAAAACCATGGATATGGATAGGTCAGCCTTCTTTTGAAAATGATCTTTTGACACAAAAAATAAAAATTTTTAATGCGCTCTATCAACAAGAAACAGAAACAGCAGGAGGGTATTTTCTCGATATCTGGAGCGGCTTTAGTGATGAGACAGGAAATTTTTCTTTTTCAGGCTATGATATTAATGGGAAAATAACCAAATTACGCACCAATAATGGCATGCATTTCACCCCTGAAGGAAAGAAAAAACTTGCCTCTTATTTAGAAAAGCCATTGAAAAATATTTTAAATTTTTATGCCTTTTCTCATGGAAATCCTTACTCAACCGATCAAGCTATTCAAAAACTTATACAAGAATCAGAGAATCAAGAGCGGAGTAAAATTATGCGTCAGCTTCCAATGAGCCTCGATGATATGGCACAACAAAACACTCACCTTTTAGGCAAAAGAAAGTCAAGTTTTATAAAAAAATCATGGTTTCCACCAAATGGGCATCAAAAAGATCGAGCTGATGATTTTTCTTTCCCATAATGTCTATTTAAAATACAAAATCTGTTTTCCTCTATAAACAAAAAGCGAATAAGATAAAAAACTCTGTTTACAGAGCTATAATGAAGAGGAAATTTGCATAACTAGCAACTGCACCTTTCGAATAATATGAAAACGGCATGGTGTTAACCATACCGTTATATCTTATAGTCCACGTTTGTTAATCATTGCCTCTGGTAAAGGCATCCGTCCCCGAAAAGCTTTATAAAGCTCCTCTGGATCACGACTTCCTCCAGCGGAGTAAATACAACGCTTTAAAAGATCAGCGAGCTCTGAATTAAAAACATCTCCCGTTTCTTCAAAAGCCTGAAAAGCATCTGCATCAAGAACTTCCGACCACATATAAGAATAGTAACCAGATGCATAACCATCCCCTGCAAACACATGCATAAAATGTGGGGGACGATGACGCATAATAATTGTGTCAGGCATTTGCAGCTTTTCTAATTCTTGGCGTTCAAACACTGTTGGATCAGTGACTGTTTCGCCTTGATGAAAAGCCATATCCACTAAAGCTGATGAGATAAATTCAACGGCAGAAAATCCTGCATTAAATGTCTGTGCTACTAAAACTTTATCTATCAACTCTTGTGGCATAGGATGGCCTGTTTTTGTATGTATAGCATAAGATTTTAATATCTCTGGCACGGTTAACCAATGTTCGTAAAGTTGAGAAGGTAGCTCAACAAAATCACGTGCAACAGATGTTCCCGACACAGATGGCCATGTGACATCAGAAAGCAAACCATGCAATGCATGTCCAAATTCGTGGAAAAGCGTACGTGCATCATCAAGTGATAAAAGAGCAACTTCTCCTTTGGGCGGTTTAGCAAAATTACAAACATTGTAGATAATAGGCTTTTGTCCGCCATCCAATTTATGTTGTGATTGCAAACTACTCATCCACGCACCGGAGCGTTTTGAAGAACGCGCAAAATAATCACCAATAAAATGCCCAAGTAGACTTCCATCAGACTTTTTTACTTCCCACAAACGTGCATCAGGATGCCAAAGTGTAACAGCGTTTTTTTCTTCAAATGTAATGCCAAAGAGTTTTTCTGCTACCCTAAAAGCCGCTTTAATCATACGATCAAGCTGAAAATAATATTTAATCTCCGCGCTATCGAAAGAAAGTTTTTCAGTGCGAAGTTTTTCAGCATAATAACGCCAATCCCAAGCAGCTAAAGATTCATTGCAGCCCTGATTGTTGGCAAAATTTTGTAAGTCAATTTGCTCAGTAGAAGCTTTCGCTCTTGCGCGCTCCCATACAGGCATAAGCAAATCCATAACGGAATCAACACTTTTAGCCATAGTATTATCGAGCTTCAAATCTGCGAAAGATTTATATCCCAATAATTTAGCCTGCTCATCTCGAAGCGCAACAATCTCTACAATAATTGTTTTATTATCATTCTTGTTATTATTTTCACCACGTTTAGCCCAAGCTTGGAATGCAACCTCACGCAAATCACGACGATCAGAGAATTTTAAAAAAGGTTCAACAATCGAACGTGCTAGTGTTAATGCATACGCTTCTTCATTGCCTCTTTCACACGCAATTTCCTTCATTGAAGCAATGAGATCTTGCGGTAAACCAGATAAGTCTGTTTGTTTTAAAAATAGAATCCATTCAGCTTCATCATTTAAGACATTTTGTCCAAAAGTAGCATTTAAAAAAGCAAGTCTTTCATTAATTTCCAAAAGCCGTTTCTTAGCTTTTTCATCGAGTTTTGCCCCATGACAAACAAACTTTTTCCACCATAATTCAAGAACACGTGTTGTTTCACTCTCAAATGTGCCCAGCTGCGACTGTTTATAAAGCATATCTATTTTCGCAAATATCCGCGCATCCATCATCATTTTTGAAGAATAACGAGAAAGTTTTACAACGAACTCTTGCTCTAGCTGTTGAATTAATACATTCGTATGAGCACTGGTGCGTAAGAAAAATATTGAACAGACACGATCAAGCGCTTTGCCGCAAAGCTCAAAAGGCTGTAAAAAATTCTCAAGCGTTGGTGGTTCTTGCACCATCGCAATCGCCTCTAGTTCTTCTTCGGCTTCTTGAAGAGCCTGTTCAAAAGCGGGTTTAAAATCTTCATCACTTATAGAAGAAAAATCAGGAAGACATGAAAATCCCTTCCACTCCAGCACTGCTTCTTTTGCCATAATACTTTATGTCTCCATTATAAATTTAAACTGTAACAATTATCTTTACGACACAAATTGATAACATACTAAAACTATCTCGTGAGTTTCAAAACTACCTTTCAAAACGCTATTGAATAAAAAACCTGAAAATCGCAAAGTTCTTTCATTTTAAACCATATTATATTGAAGCAATAAAGATTATTCGCTCACACATCACAATAGAATTGCATATTAACAAAAACACTTGGAGAAAGGCATAATCTCCACTCTTTACAAAATATTGCTGTAGATTCTTTTGAAAATCACAAAACTGCATTAAAGAAATGATGGTAAAAATCAGAACTGATTTTTACATTTACGCTTTTATATTATCCTCAAATTAAGCTGTATTCTCGTTTTAGTGATTCAGAAACTTGTTTATAACTTATAATTCACCCTTGACTTTACTTCAAATATTAACAATTGGGAATATAGCTGGGGAGTTTTTTTTTAAATCTTCCATAAACTTTTGTTTTTATCTCATCTATTATCTAGATTTATAACTCTCCAACTCTTCAGGAGGTACTTTATCATGACTGAAATCAAAACGGCCTTAGACTTCAAAAATTTTTCTCCTGAAGCTCTTGCAGAAAAGTTAAAGAACCAGCATTTTGCAGACTCTATTGATATCATAAATGACCTCGATATCATGGAACGTGTAACTATTCTTAGTCTTCTGCCTCTTGATTATGTTATCGAACTTTTTGATAAACCAGAGCTTGAGCAACCTGCTGCCATCCTAGAACTTCTCCCTATAAATCGTGCTGTTGAAATTCTTGATGGCATGTCTGCCGATGCTGCTGCAGACGTCTTTCAAGAAATGGATAAAGAAACCCGCACACGACTTTATGCCTTGCTTAACCCCTTAACGCGCGCTGAACTTAAAAAACTCACCAGTTATCCTGACCATACAGCAGGAGCACTGATGACAACAGAATTTATAGCCGTTCCTTCAAACTGGACCATACAAAAAACTTTGGATCACATCCGTGAGGTCGAGCGAACACGTGAAACAGTTTATACCAGCTATGTAATTGACCCTAAAACAGGTACTCTTCTCAAAGCTGTTTCCCTGCGTAACCTTATTCTTGCCTCACCTGATGAACTAATTCTTAATGTCCCTACCCATGACTCGCCCATTACAATATCGCCCTTCACACATCATGAAGATATCGCACGCCTTTTCCAGCGCCATGATCTTCTCTCTGTGCCTGTAGTTGATGAAAGTAACCATGTCATTGGCATTGTAACCGTTGATGACGTGCTTGATACTATGGTCGATGAGATGAATGAAGATGCCTATAAATTTGGGGGTATGGAAGCGCTTAATAAGCCCTATATGCAAATTAAGTTTCCTGAAATGATGAAAAAACGTGGCGGATGGCTCGCTTTACTCTTTATCGGTGAAATGCTGACAGCAAGCGCTATGCAACATTTCGAAACAGAACTCGAAAAAGCGATTATTCTTACACTGTTCATACCTCTCATTATGAGCTCAGGAGGAAATTCCGGCTCACAAGCTACATCCCTTATTATCCGTGCATTGGCTTTACGTGAACTCACGTTGAAAGACTGGTGGAAAGTGATCATTCGTGAAATTCCAACAGGACTATCCCTTGGTCTCTTACTAGGAATTATTGGTGTTACGCGCATTGCTCTTTGGCAAAAACTGGGTATCTACGACTATGGACAACATTGGATTGCTATTTCGACAACAGTGGGTACAGCTTTAGTTGGAATCGTTACCTTTGGTTCTCTTTCTGGATCTATGTTGCCTTTTATTCTTAAAGGTTTAAAATTTGATCCAGCAAGTGCTTCTGCTCCTTTTGTGGCAACTTTAGTAGATGTCATGGGCATTATAATCTATTTTTCTGTAGCTTCCCTCATTTTGTCAGGAACTCTTCTTTAAACATGTAAAGTAAAAACTCTTACTTATGGAAAGATCTTGTCATGTAACCTAAGATTCTTTCCATAAGAAAATAAGCTTTATTATTTATTTTCTAGCGCACCGCTCCATAGATAATTTATTATTTTTTTTGAATAACAGCTCCGAATAACGTAAATTTACCTCATCATAAAGCTTCTCATATTAAATCGATTAAAGTCATCTTCTTGCCAGTCACAAACGAGATCGGTGTATGGCTAAAAACTATTCAAGAAAAAAATAAAATACTTCTTATATCTTCTTTCTCGTAGCAAAAACTGGCGCAATATTGACAGCTGAGAAAGAATGATAATGCTCAACAGTTTTATATTTTTTCACAAAGGCGTTAATAGTATACTATTCGCGTATATTATATCATTTATGAGCCTATCATGGAATGGATGTAGTATACGTTAAGCAATCTCTCTTAAGTACATGAATATGCAACAACAAGTATATTCTGTTTAAAGTGTTCTGTTTGGCATGAAAAGCATGCTCCTATTAGAGAATACGATTAACAAAAGTGTGAGGGGCAAAGCACTATCTCCATGGTTTAAAAGATATTACTTTAGATGCCTTTGAAAGCATAAATTGGATTAACGGCAAAGATGGAAATTTTCTTTGGATGCCTTCATATTCTTTCTAAATAAGACTATATTCCGGGTTCATAAATAAATAAAATAGATATAACTCTTGCCCCAATCTGGCATACAAAAGCTAGAACTTCTTATAAAATTCTTAATCATCTCAATATTTACCTCAAATACACGGTTGCATTAGATCTGGATTTTGATTGACAAGTTATAGAATAAGAAAAAGCTTTATTTAGAATAAGAATGTTGTACAATTGTCAATAAATTGGCTATGGATTGAGAGATATTCCGGATTTTTATTAATCTCTTTGCAAAACAACAACAATAATATGGCTAGCTTTATACTTACTTACTCTTACAAGAGCTCATATAAACTCCTTGTGTCATATTGATAGAAATCAAGTTGACGGTGATTTTTTGGATAATTCTTAGCTCGAGAATAGAACATACGCACTATAAAAATCCTTTTACGAAGCTCCAGCAATTGAAGCTTAATAGAGCCTTAAAGACTTGGATAAATAGTTTTGTCATAAAAATATTGCCTCCATCTTCCAAAACTATAAAAAAACATGTAAAAGGTTTTTTAATAGTCAGGCAAAGAATGTAAAGACTTTGCCTCAAATGAAATTTCATTAAACGAAAAGAAGAAAATTTATGCAATTGCGTAACATTGCCATCATTGCCCACGTTGACCATGGGAAAACAACGCTTGTAGACGGACTTCTCAAGCAATCAGGAAACTTCCGTGATAATCAGCGTACAAGCGAACGTATGATGGATTCAAACGATATTGAGAAAGAACGCGGAATTACAATCCTAGCGAAAGTGACATCTGTTGTTTGGAAAGATACTCGAATTAATATTGTTGATACACCAGGACACGCCGACTTTGGTGGAGAAGTTGAACGCATTCTAAATATGGTTGATGGAGCCATTGTACTTGTTGATGCTGCTGAAGGACCAATGCCACAAACAAAATTTGTTGTTGGCAAAGCATTGAAAGTAGGATTGCGCCCTATTGTTGCTATTAATAAAATTGACCGATCGGATGCACGCGTTGATGAAGTCATTAATGAGGTTTTTGACCTTTTCGCTGCTCTTGATGCAACCGATGAACAGCTTGATTTTCCTATTCTTTATGGATCTGGACGCGATGGATGGATGGCTGAAGCCCCTGAAGGACCAAAAGATCATGGATTAGGTCCTTTATTTGATCTTGTGACGCAGCATGTCCCTTCTCCTAGTGTAGCAGAAGGACCGTTTCGCATGATTGGAACTATTCTTGAAGCGGATCCGTTTTTGGGACGAATTATTACAGGGCGGATTCATTCTGGCTGTCTAAAACCCAATCAAAATGTCAAAGTTCTTGGACAAGATGGAAAACTTTTAGAAACTGGGCGTATTTCAAAAATTTTAGCGTTTCGTGGCTTAGAACGGCAACCTATTGAAGAAGGAAGTGCTGGTGATATTGTTGCGATTGCAGGTCTGCAAAAAGGTACCGTAGCTGATACTTTCTGTGATCCTACTGTCAATGAACCCCTTACTGCCCAACCAATTGATCCTCCTACTGTTACTATGAGTTTTCTCGTCAACGATAGTCCCCTTGCTGGAACTGAAGGCGATAAAGTAACAAGCCGTGTCATTCGTGACCGATTGTTAAAAGAAGCAGAAGGCAATGTCGCTCTTAAAATTGAAGAATCAGCCGATAAAGATTCTTTCTACGTTTCAGGACGAGGAGAATTACAGCTTGCAGTTCTCATTGAAAATATGCGCCGTGAAGGATTTGAACTTAGTGTTTCACGCCCACGTGTTGTTATGCAAAAAGATGAAAATGGAATAACTCTTGAGCCAATCGAAGAAGTTGTTATCGATGTTGATGAAGAATATTCCGGTACTGTTGTACAAAAAATGTCTGAACGTAAAGGCGAAATGGTGGAATTACGTCCTTCTGGAGGTAATCGTGTCCGCCTTGTCTTTTATGCACCAACCCGAGGACTCATTGGTTATCAATCTGAACTTTTAACGGACACACGTGGTACAGCAATTATGAATCGCCTTTTCCATGCTTATGAACCTTATAAAGGAGACATTGCTGGTCGTGTTAATGGTGTTATGATTTCAAATGACAACGGTGAATCTGTCGCTTATGCTCTTTTTAATCTTGAAGATCGTGGTCCTATGATCATCGATGCGGGTGTGAAAGTCTATCAAGGTATGATTATTGGCATCCACTCACGAGATAATGACTTAGAAGTCAATGTCTTAAAAGGGAAAAAACTCACCAATATGCGCGCTTCTGGAAAAGATGAGGCCGTAAAGTTAACGCCTCCCATTAAAATGACATTAGAACGTGCCTTATCGTGGATACAAGATGATGAACTTGTGGAGGTAACCCCTAAAAATATTCGTCTCCGCAAACTCTATCTTGATCCTAATGAACGTAAACGTTTTGAAAAAACACGTGCATCAATTTCAAGTTAATTTCATAATCTCTTTGGTAAAATATTTAATTGTATTGAGCCTCACTATATTCCAGAAAGGATGTCTCTATGAATATTAAGGAAATACCCGTAGGCAAAAATCCACCAGAAGATATTAACGTTATTGTGGAAGTCTCCCTTGGTGGGCAACCAATAAAATATGAGATGGATAAAAAGTCTGGTGCATTATTTGTTGACCGTTTTCTTCATACATCAATGGTTTATCCTGGAAATTACGGTTTTGTCCCTCATACGCTTTCAGATGATGGTGATCCTATTGATGTCCTTATCTGTAATACCCGTCCACTTATGCCTGGTTGTGTTATCAATGTTCGCCCCATCGGAGCTCTAATGATGGAAGATGATGGTGGTAAAGATGAAAAAATTATTGCCATTCCCACTACAAAATTAACAAAACGCTATATCAATATTCATGACTATACAGATCTACCCGAGATTACACTCAAACAAATTGAACATTTCTTCAAGCATTACAAAGATCTGGAACCTGGAAAATGGGCTAAAATTGAAGGATGGCGTGATAAAAACTTTGCGCATGAATTAATTAAGCAAGCTGTTGAGCGCAATAAAAAAATATAACGATTTTAATAAAATAAAGCCTATTTAAAAATAGGCTTTATTCTTTATTTTTTCTACGAGATGCAATCTCTAAAGGATTGCCATATCTGCTTTAGCTCTTCTAAATGTGTTGAAAAGTAAAGTTGTTTGTAGCGAGATATTGCACCGTTTTTCAGAGAAATAGAAGAAGATGGTATTCTCCATTGCTTGGCAAGAAATTTAATGAGAGCTTTATTCGCTTTTCCATCTTCAGGAACAGCACGAAGGCGTATAACCAGATATTGTTTCTCACCATCCCTACATTCAATCCCTATTATTTTGTCAACGGACGATTTGGGAATGAGATATACAAACAAAATCAAGTTATTTTTATCAACTTGATAAAACATGTATTCGCCTCAAGTAATATTTCTATACATACATGTTTGCGTAAACGCGCCACATAAAAGTACGAATAAAATATATAATAATGAACACTACAATAGGTGAAATATCAATCGTTCCCAAATTTGGTAAAATTTTCCGGATACGGCTTAGAACGGGATTTGTAAGACTATCTAGAAAGCTTCCTACCAAAACAACAAAGCGATTGCGTGAATTTATGATATTAAAGACATAAAGCCAAGAAAAAATGACACTAGCGATTAAAATATCAATATAAATCTCAAAAATCAAATCAATCGTTCGAAGCAATGCATAAATCATGCGTCATCCCTTTCAATCAAGGAAACAGAAGAGCGTATAGAAAACCTTCATTAAAGCAGGTCTGTGTATCAAAAAATGGTTTTATATTTCAATACTCTTTTTTCTTGAATAAAAACCAGATATCTAAATTCTTCATCTCTCTATTTAATGACGATGCAGTTAGAAAACAAATATCAAAATTAAAAATAGCACATACAATAGAAGAAACGGCAAAAAATCTGAATATCCCTTATAGGATTAATCTTAAATCTCATCGTCTTAATTATTAATATATAAAAAACAAACAAACTAAAAACGGCCTTTTAAAGGCCGCTTTTAGTTTTAAAATTATTTCTGCAAAGCAGTCAAACGATTAAGAGCACTGCTAAAACCATCTAGCTGAACAAATAAATCATTCAAAGCTGGTTCACCTGCAGCAGCAATTGTCATCGCCAACTTTAACTGTTTTCCAGAACGTAAAGCTGCTACGTGATTTTTGTCAAAAACGACAGGAACCACACAACCTGCTGGTACACAAGTCCGGATACCGGTTTCGATAACAGCTTTTCCCTCATCAACTTGTAAACGAACAGGCTTAGAAACCAAAATGCCAAAAGGAACTGTTAAATTACCAGATACAACACCCTCAGCATCGAGAGTAAGGCCCATAGCCACAACAACACGCCCCTGCTCATTCACTTCTTGACGGTGCATAAAACAAATTCTTTTCCCTTCTTGTATACCACAGTTAATAGTCCACAAACCGTAGGTTTCAGTCAAAGAAGAAGCTCCATTTGGCAATGTCGCTGCCGCATCTTTTGATGCAGGAGGTTTTGAACTTGTTGCAAATGCAACAGATGAAATACTCAAGAGAGTAAAAACTATAAGTAAATTAAATAACTTTTTCATTTTATATTCCTGTTCTTTACATAAAAGAGAAACATGTTTATTATTTATTATAATATAAAGCATCTTAATAAAAAAAGCTTTCTCGTAATCATATAGCTTTTATAATGGTCTAAGGCTACCTCGAAATTCGCTGACAACTTTCGTATAAACGTGCTTTTTAAAAGAAACAGCAATCAACGGAAGGGTTTCTAGATCAATCCATTTCCATTGATCGAATTCCGCTTTATTGCCATCTGGTGGCGGATTAATCGCAATTTCAGAAAGCTTTCCTGTAAACTGGAAAGCAAACCATTTTTGTATTTGCCCACGATATTTATTTGTTAATGTGCACCCAATAAGTTCTTGTGGAAAATCATAATGGAACCAATTTTGTGCTTCTTTAATCAACTTCACAGATCGAATACCCGTTTCTTCATAAAGTTCACGATATGCTGCATCTAATGGTTTTTCATCTTCATCAATCCCTCCTTGAGGAAGCTGCCAACGATGAGATATTTCAATATCTGCATGAATGGGCATCATTAAACGACGCCCAACCCACACTTTACCGTCATGATTAAAGATAACAATCCCAACACATTTGCGATATGGAAGAACCTTCAAATTAATACCTGCATCCATTTAATATTCCTCAAAATTGCAAGCTATAGATATCAATTCTCACTTTAACACATCCTTATTGGGATCTGGTGGAAATGCGGCATTTGCCATTTCACCTCGTAACAATTTATAAGCCTCATTCAACTGGATATCATCTTTAGGGTCTTTGGGAACAAAAGCAGCTGAACCAGATCCTTTATTACTCTCTCGTTTTCCTTTGATATGTCCTTTTAATGCAGACTCACCAACTTTTACATCATAACCCTTATATTTTTCAGGGAGTGGTTGCTCTACAATAATATCAGGCGTGATCCCTGTTCCTTGAATAGAAGTGCCAGATGGCGTGTAATAAAGTGCTGTTGTTAAGCGTAAAGCCCCATTTTCACCCAAAGGAATAATTGTTTGAACAGATCCTTTACCAAAAGACTGCGTCCCTAAAATTGTTGCACGACGATGATCTTGTAATGCACCCGCAACAATTTCAGAAGCACTTGCCGAACCACCATTAATAAGGACAATGAGCGGTTTTCCATTGATGACATCACCTGGCTTCGCATCAAATCTTGTCACATCACTCTTTTTGCGCCCACGAGTCGACACAATTTCACCTTTATTGAGAAAAGCACTCGAAACATTAACAGCTTGATCTAAAAGCCCACCCGGATTAAGCCGCAAATCAAGGACGTAACCTTTTAGCTTATCTTCAGGAATTTTAGATTGGATATCTTTAATTGCCGCCAGAAGATTATTCAATGTCTGCTCAGAAAACTGGATAACTCTTAAATATCCAATATCACCCTCAACCCGATATTTCACCGCTTTTACTTTGATAATATCACGAACAATCTTCACTTCAAATGGCTTATCAACACCAGAACGAATAATTGTTAAGGTAATTGGTGTTCCAGGAGCACCTCGCATCTTATTAACAGCTTCATTCAATGTTTGACCATTCGTTTGTACATCATCAATTTTTGAAATAAGGTCTCCTGCTAGAATACCTGCTTTTGAAGCGGGAGTATCATCCATTGGTGAAACAACTTTAATTAAGTTTTTTTCCATAGTGACCTCAATACCAAGACCTCCGAACTCTCCTTTCGTAGAATCCCGCATATCCTTGGCTTCTTCAGCATTCAAATAAGATGAATGAGGGTCCAGTGATGTGAGCATGCCATTGATAGCATTTTCAATAAGCTTTTTATCATCTGGAACTGTAACGTATTGCATACGCACACGCTCAAAAACATCGCCAAATATAGCTAGCTTTTTATATGCATTATCTTCATTATTCGCAGCAACAGACTGCACCATAATCATTGAACAGGCGCCGAGCAATACCCCAGCGACCAAAAGAATAACTTTACGAATCATTTTGGCTCCTTCTTATTTTTTCAGTCTGCCACCAAGGAGTTGGATTTACAGGTTTTCCCTGCTTTCTAAACTCAATGTAAAGCATTGGAGAAGTTTTTCCTATATCCAATGCAACACTGTTTGAAATAAATTGCATCTCCATTATACCCAGAGGCTCACCTGAAAGAACAAATTGCCCCTGTTTTACATTAATTCTCGACATTCCAGTAAGAATGATATGATAACCATTTCCAACATTGAGAATGATTAACTGTCCATAAGAACGAAATGGCCCTGCAAAAGCAACAAAAGCATCCACAGGTGATATAACAACAGCTCCTGCCTCTGTTTCTATCGTTTCACCAAAGCGCGTAATCTGCGAACTTTTGTTAGAGAGATGTATTCTTTTTCCTGAAACAGGAAAAAGTAAAGAACCTTTTCGGCTTTCAAAATTGGACTGTTCTAACAATTGCAAACTTTTCCGTACCTGTACTGATGCATCAGAGTTAAGTTTTGACTGACGATCGAGCTCTAAAATCAATTCTTCCAAAGACTGCGCTTTTTTAGCAAGAGCAATATTTTTTTGTTGCTGTTCTGTAAGTTCTTTTTCTGATTTTTTTTGTAGTTTGTTTTTTTGGTCTAATAAAAGCTCTAGACGTTTTCGCTGCTCTGCTTGATTTTGCAGTTTTGTCTTTAATGCCTTATATTCCGTAGTAATGGAATTACTCAAATTGGTCAACTCCTTGAGTTTTTCTGTTAAATCTCGTGTTTTCTCCTGCATCTGAGGAATAACAGTACCTAATAAAACAGAACTACGTATAGAAGCCAACGCGTCCTCTGGCTGTATCATAAGAGCAGGAGGCGGATTCAATCCCATACGCTCCAAAATTGCAAGAACTTCCGCAAATTCAGCACGACGATTTTTTAAACTTTGATAGACTTGTACCCGCTTTTCTATCATTTTTTTAAGCTTTTCTTCCCTTTTAGCAATATCATCTGCTACTATACGTTCTTCTTTAGCCGCTTTTATGAGTGCATCACTCAAAACACGTTGATCTTTTTTTAAATGCTCAACTTGATGCATAAGAAAAGCAACACGCTCACGCGAAAGTGAAATATTTTGGCGAATTTCTCCTAATTCTTTATGTACTTCCGTACTCCTCATTGTATCTTCCGCACGCGATACAGAAAAGCAAAAAAACATACTCAAGAGCAGAATGACAAATATGACGCACTCCTCATATAAATATAGCATCTTTCTATGAAGAAGCTTTTTCATTTGCAAAAACCATGACACCTCATCGTATACATTAGAGATGCTTTAAATGGTGTCAGCTAAAACAATATTAATAAACATATAAATAAGTGCTAAAAATTGCACAAAAATATTAAAAACGATGATACGGATGGTTATTTTCAATTGTTACAGCGCGGTAAAGTTGTTCTGTAAGAAGAATACGTGCAATTTGATGTGGCCACGTCATCAAACCAAAAGATAAAAGAAAATCAGCACGCTTCTTTATTTGTTCATTATGCCCATCAGGTCCTCCCAAAGCAATGACGACATCTCGAATGCCCTCATCACGATAACACCTCAATTTTTCAGAAAAAGAAATTGACGAAATCGATTCTCCACGCTCATCTAACACAATTAATCGACATTTTTCAGGTAAAAATTCAATAAGTTTTCTGCCCTCTTCCTCCATACGTTGACAAACTGTGTGAGCACGACTTTCTGGTATCTCTTGTAACTTTTTTAAATGAAAGCCTACATCTCCAGAAATTTTAGAAAAACGATCCAAATAATGCTGAACTAATTTTTGCTCCGCCCCACTTTTCATACGACCAACCGCAAAAATAGAAATTTGCATTTTAATGATCTCCGAAGAGAAGCAAAGCCGTATCGTTTAAATCCGGTGTCATCCATATTTTTTCTAAATTATAAAAAAGACGAATTTCTGGACGAAAAAGATGAGTGATAATATCACCTGTATCAATCAATACCCAGTCACCTCCAGCAAGCCCTTCTACACGCGCAAGCCCCTGCCCACTATCTTTCCAAGTATGTAATAAATGATCAGCAACAGACGATACATGACGCTGCGAATTTGCTGAAGCTATGACCATATAATCAGCCAAAGATGACTTCTCTCGAATATCAATAGCAACAATATCTTCTGCTTTTGTATCTTCTAAACTCTTGAGAATAACTTCAAGACTCTCACTAACAGAAAAAACTTTTTTTTCTTTTGAAGGCATAATATCGTAAGAGTGTTTGTGTGCAACGTTTTTCAGATCAATATCCTTTCTTATCGTTGTGGAATCTAAAAAAGAGACTTCTCTAAAGAGAAGCAGAATCTTATGAAATGTTCAAGAAAAATCATTCTTCTTCAAACGAAGGTTTGTTGAAGATTGAAAAGATAAAGGTCCATGCAAATAAGTCCAAACTGGTGGCTTGATAAAAGGTAATCGCTTACTTTCTCTCTCATCCAAACGAAAACGGCGATAAATATGTGCCATAGGAGAAGAAAGTGCTGACCGATTGCCTAAAGGACGATCAATAATCGCAATAGGAAGCATAGAGACGATATCATGCCATCGATACCATTGATGTATCGTCGCAAAACTATCTGCCCCCATAATCCATACAAAATTTACGCCACTGTAATGGGTAAGAATATGAAAAATCGTATCTACTGATACTTTGCTCCCTATAGCCTGTTCAAAACCTGTTAAGCGAATTTTTGGATGGTCAATAAGTTTAAAACTTAATTGCATTCTCTCCTCTAAAGAGGGCAACTGTGTACAATCCTTTAAAGGATTTCCTGGAGTGATCATCCACCATAACTGATCAAGATGCAAACGCCGAATGGCAATTTTTGCAACAAGAAGATGCCCCGCATGCGGTGGATTAAAGGAACCACCAAAAAGACCCACAACATTAGATCTTTCAACATGTGGCATACAATTTTTCCATGGAAAAAATGGTGTTCTCAAGCTCTAACCTGACCATTTCCTTTAACGTGATATTGAAATGATGTTAGCTGTCCAACACCTATGGGACCACGTGCATGCATTTTTCCTGTTGCGATACCAATTTCCATTCCAAAACCAAATTCACCTCCATCAGCAAATTGTGTAGATGCATTGTGTAATAAAATAGCTGAATCTAAATGATTAAAAAAATTCTTCACCACTTCCAAATCCTCAGCAATAATCGATTCCGTATGTCCTGATGAATAACGCTTGATATGAGAAATGGCTCCCTCAACACCCTCAACCGTTTTAACAGAAAGAATAGCATCAAGATATTCATGCGACCAATCTTCTTCAGAAGCTAATTTGACATCTGGCATAAGAAAAACAATATCTTCTGTGGCACGAATTTCACACCCCTTTTCCTGTAAAGCAGTTAAAACAGGAAGAAATTTTTTTAATGCTTGGCCGTCAATGAGAACTGTCTCAACAGCACCGCATATCCCTGTTCGCCGCAGCTTTGCATTTAAAACAATATTGCGTGCCATATCTAAATCTGCCGATTTATCAATATAAATATGACAAAGTCCCTCCAAATGAGCAAAAATTGGAACACGTGCATCAGACTGAACACGAGCAACAAGGCTCTTTCCACCACGTGGTACGATCACATCAATCGCTCCATCCAATCCTTTGAGCATTTCCCCAACGGCAGCACGATCTGTCGTTCCAACCATTTGGATAGCATCTTTGGGTAAACCAGAGCGCTCTAAACCTTGTATCAAAGCTAAATGAAGAGCATGAGAAGAATGAAAGCTATCCGAACCACCGCGCAAAATCGCAGCATTACCTGCTTTTAAGCACAAAGAACTCGCATCAACTGTAACATTGGGACGACTTTCATAAATAATGCCAATCACACCAAGAGGTGTTCGTACACGACTTATATGAAGCCCATTTGGACGCGTCCATTCATCCATCACTTGTCCAACAGGATCAGATAAACGAGCAACTTGGCGAACACTGTCTATCATTGCACGTAAACGCAAATCATCTAATTTTAGCCGATCAATCATTGCAGCTTTCAAATTATTCTGAGCAGCATTCTCTAAATCTTGACAATTCGCCCGTAAAATTTCATCTGACTGAGCCTCTAAACTTAAAGCGATCATTTCTAATGCATTGTTCTTTTGCTCAGAAGAAGCAACAGCTAACGCTGCAGCGGCATAGCGTGCTTTTTGTCCCATATCTTTCATTTGTTCTTCTAAAGTCATCGTAACATCCACTCTGCCAAAACAATAAAAACAAAAGTAACTTTTTTAAACAGTATTGGTCAAGCAACGTACAATCATATCATTACGATGCACCATAGCAGAGCGCGCCTCATACCCAAGAATAGCTTCGATTTCTTCACTTTTATGTCCTATAATGCGTACAGCCTCATCTTTGTCATAGCTTACAAGTCCACGCGCAATCTCAACTCCATCTGTACCAACAATTGCAACCGTATCCCCACGCTGGAAATTTCCCTCAACGCCAATAACCCCTGCAGCTAATAATGATTTTCCTGATTCAAGAGCCCTAATGGCTCCTTGATCAATCGTCAAAACACCAGATGGATCTAAATGACCAGAAATCCATGTTTTCCAAGCATTGACAGATTTCTTACTTGCCGCAAAAAAACTCTTGCGTTCACCTTTGTCAATTGCAGCAAGAGGATTCATACGCTTGCCTGAGGTGATAATCATCGCCGTTCCAGCAGCATTAGCTATTTTTCCGGCTTCAAGCTTAGTCTTCATTCCTCCCCGTGAAAACTCTGAAGCAGCAACATCTGCCATTTTTTCGATATCATGCGTAATGGATGCAACAAAAGGTATAAATTCAGCCGTAGGATCACTATGGGGAGACTTTGTATAAAGACCATCAATATCGGATAAAAGTATTAAAAGATCTGCCCTCACCATTGTTGCCACACGTGCAGCTAAACGATCATTATCACCATAACGAATTTCAGTTGTTGCAACAGTATCATTCTCATTAATAACAGGCACAGCTCCCAAATATAAAAGCGTCTCAATCGTTGCACGTGCATTGAGATAACGCCTTCGCTCCTCCGTATCAAATAAAGTGAGCAAAATTTGGCCTGTTTTGAGCCCATGTTGAGCAAGCGCATCACCATAGGTTTTTGCTAACTCAATTTGCCCCAAAGCAGCACATGCCTGGCTTTCTTCCAATTTCAAAGCCCCCTTAGGAAGCTGTAGCAATGTCCTTCCTAAAGCAATAGCACCTGAAGACACCAATAATATCTCTACGCCTCCTTTGTGTAATTCAACAACATCATTGATCAAGCTTTTAAGCCATTCAACCCGTAAACCTGCCTGAGGATCAACCAAAAGGGCAGATCCAATCTTGACCACAATACGTTTATAGTGTGTAAGTTTTTGCGATCCAACAGCCATCTCAATCAACCTTGCTATCCCCACTGATCTCCTCTTTGCGTGACATTTCAATAATATGTGCACCAGCACGCAGCACATTTTCTAAACCTTCGCGGCTAACCGCAGAAAACATCATAACTGGTTGATCCGCTGCTCTTTGCAAAGCTTCCCGTTTAGCTTCACGCTCTTCAATTGTCAGAGTATCTATCTGGCTTAAAGCAACAATTTCAGTTTTATCACTTAGATTATTTCCATATGCCTCAAGTTCATGACGCACAATTTGATATGCTTTTGCTACATCTTCTTCTTGAGAAGAAATTAGATGAAGCAGTACGCGACAACGTTCCACATGTCCTAAAAAACGATCTCCAATTCCCACACCTTCATGCGCTCCTTCAATTAATCCTGGAATATCAGCCAAAACAAATTCACGACCATCAATACGTACAACACCAAGATGAGGATGTAGAGTGGTAAAAGGATAATCTGCAACTTTTGGTTTTGCAGCCGTTACAGAAGCTAAAAAAGTTGATTTTCCAGCATTTGGTAAACCAACAAGCCCCGCATCAGCAATTAACTTCAAACGAAGCCATATTGCACGCTCTTCTCCAGCCAAACCTGGATTTGCACGACGCGGTGCCCGATTTGTCGATGTTGTAAAGTGAAGATTGCCAAAACCGCCATTCCCTCCTTTTGCAAGGCGATAGCGCTGTCCCACTTCCGTTAAATCACATATTAACGTTGTATTATCTTCTTCAAAAATTTGCGTCCCAACCGGAACTTTAAGGATGACATCATTACCCTTCTCACCCGTCATATTACGCCCCTTGCCATGCCCCCCTGTTTTTGCTTTAAAATGCTGTTGGTAGCGATAATCAATCAGTGTGTTAAGCCCATCAACAACAAGAGCCCAAACATCACCACCCCGTCCTCCATTCCCCCCATCAGGTCCCCCAAATTCTATGAATTTTTCACGACGAAATGATACTGCTCCAGAACCTCCATTACCAGAACGAATATAAACTTTAGCTTGATCAAGAAATTTCATTGGAAACACTCACTGAGGAATCAATCTCTTTACCTCTATAGGCAATACATTAGTTTTACCAGTTTTTCATCATTGATAACAGAAAAACTGTCACTATCGCCGATAACTCTTTGAGAAAAAAATCATCACATCTAAATAGGTTAAGTAAAGTTAAGTCTTCTTAAAAGAAGGCGCTATTCTTGAATGTTTGTTTTTCCCTTAAATTCAAGTGCTAGAAGATAAAGCTCTACTGATTCTGATCGGCTTGCGGGTGGTTTAACATGATAGACTTTTTTAAAATGCTGTTTTAGTATCGTAAGAAGAGTGTTTTCTGCTCCTCCTTGAAAAGCCTTTGCTAAAAAATGTCCCCCAGGCTTAAGAACCGAAAGAGCAAAATCAGCCGCAACTTCACATAAATAAATCGTTCTTAAATGATCCGTCTGACGATGACCTGTTGTTGGCGCTGCCATATCAGAAAGAACCACATCCGGTTTTGTCCCTAAAGTTTCAATTAATTTCTGCGGTGCATCTGTATGCAAAAAATCCATTTCCAACATGGCAACTCTAGGTAATGGATCAACATGTAAATAATCAATACCAACAACGCTAGGATCCTCATCACTTGACCCTACTATACGCTCAGCCACCTGACACCAGCCCCCAGGTGCTGCTCCTAGATCAATAACCTTTTGACCTTTTTTCAAAAACCTATAGCGCTCATTAATTTCAATGAGTTTATAAGCCGCACGTGAACGATAACCATCTACTTTTGATTGATGGACATAAGGATCATTCAGATGCCTCTCTAACCATCGTCGTGATGAAGCTTTAATGGTTCCTGCTTTCTTTTTTACGCGCTGATATAATTCATGTGACCCTGAACCTCCATAGCCACCTCTCGGTGTTTTTGTTGTTTTTTTCATCGTTATTCATTGTCTCCATATTTAATTCTCTAACGCTTGAAATCTCTGCTCTTTCTACGACGACACCACACCCCATCGCGTAACATTAGCTCTATCAAAATTCCTTCCCTTAATCCACGATCAGCAACTCTTAAACGCTGACTTGGCCAAACTTCCCGAATAACATCTAAAATTGCACAACCAGCTAAAACTAAATCTGCTCTCTCGCGCCCAATAAAAGGACTTATGACACGTTTTTCTATATCCCATGATAATAGACGTTGTGTCATAAGTGTAATGTCTGCATCCTTCATCCAAATGCCATCCACTTTTTTCCTATCATAACGCTCTAAATTAAGATACATTCCTGCTAAAGTCGTAACTGTACCAGAGGTTCCCAAAAGATGAAACTTCGAACCTTGTGCTAACTCTCCTAATTTATGACGATCTGAAAAATTATTTAATAACCCTCGCACATAGCTTTTCATTTTTTCAAAATCGTCTAAGCTAATATCATTCCCTCCAAAACGTTCAGCAAGCGTAACAACACCAACAGGAAGAGAAGTCCAAGCGATAATTTGTCTAGCTAAACGAAAAGAACGCTTTTGAGAAACATCAAGTAGCACAATTTCTGATGACCCTCCTCCAATATCAAAAAGCACAATTGCGTCAGTATTTGGTTCAACAAGTGTACTACACCCTGTAACAGCAAAACGCGCTTCTGTTCGCCGATCAACAATTTCCAATTCAAGTCCTGTCTCCTCCAAAACACGCTGAATAAAATGTCTACCATTTTCTGCAGAACGACAAGCTTCCGTTGCAATCAAGCGATAACGCTTAATATGCCTTTGTTTTAGCTTTAAATGACAAATCTTTAATGCCTCAATCGCACGATCCATAGCTTGTGTATTAAGAAAACCGTTATTTATTAAACCTTCTCCCAATCGTACAATACGAGAAAAAGCATCAACAACACGAAAATATCCAGGTTTACTGGGAGATGCGATAAGAAGACGACAATTATTTGTTCCGAGATCAAGTGCCGCATAAAGAGGTGGAGATTTTACTGAATGGAACCGTCGAAGAAAAGGTGCTTTGAGTTTTTTTGTTTTTTGAGCACCTATCATTATCTGATTATGAAACTCAAAAGCTGCCTCAGATTGAACAAAAACCTGTTTCTGTTCATAATGTTTTTTTCTCTGTTGTCTCTTTATATCAACAAGGACAGAGTATGCCTCTGTTCGTGACAATGCAGAAAGATTATTTGTATTACTACTGCACTGATCATACAACTGATCTGCTTTGGTATCGTATATTTCTCCTCGCTTTAACTCTTTTGAACCATAATTTAACGGGGTCATGTCCCTTATCCCTTGAGCGTTCCCCCAATAAATAAACGCGAAAACTCTTCTGCTCATTCCTAAATAAAGCAATAATGCAGCATCAAATGATATATACAAGAAATCATTCTTTCTTTTTCTATCATTAAAATTTTCTACACTAACATCATTCAGATTTTTGTATAATCTTTCGGTTGTTTCCGTGAAATCATGCATCTCTTTATGAACTTAAAACTATAAATTAATCGTTTACGTTCACATCAATTTTTATAAATTATGCTCTTTTCTTGATACCATTTACACGGAGCACACCTCTATTGTAACAAACCTACACTATCATACTATTTGCTGACTTTTAAGGTTACAACAACCTATACATTAGTACGGTTTATAAGAAAAAAAAATTTTTTCGTTATCCACACACAAACCACGTTTGTTATATGCAATGAAATGGCTTTGATTATACTGGAATAAAAGTTCCGTAGTACTACAAAATGCAATTACAATAGCTGTTATTTCGTGAATACCAATAAAAACTATCGTTCAAAAAAACTCTAGAATTATAAAATTTATCTGAAAAATATTAATGCTTAATCAGACCGCATTAAAAATCCATTTGAAGCTTAAAAAAAGAATTTAGTCTACTCATTATTGTAAGGAAGAAATCGAGTATTTCTAATCTTTTTTACTTTTAATAACTAACGAAATCACTCTTTAAGCATTATAGGAAATACTAATTTGATTTTCTATTACATATAAAGAACTTACTGTGACTTTATATTCATAAAACTCTCACTCTTTCCAATAAATCACCTCGATATCATATTATATAAAACTTCTTACTTATCTGACCTTATAATTTACACTCAAAAATATAATACAACAATTTATGGAAAAATGACTCTTGTTAAAAATACTCGATGGATTCTAAGGACGGAAAGAATTAAGTGCCGCATTTAACCCTTTAAATGGTACAGTAAAAGAAAATACCTTACCTTCTTTAGTTTTATAGGAAATACGTACCTTATTGTTCTGCTCTATTTGTTTAGTCAAAACCGGCCCTACAGGTGATTGTGCCAAACAAACCGTTTCATTACATTGCGTATAATTAATAAGAACAGGTTTTTTAACATCTTTTACAAACATTTGAATCGGAACATTTATATCAGAATTTGGCAATGTTCGAAAAAGCATCACTGCTTGACCACTTGTCGTAGAAACAAGAGACCAACTAAAAATGGTATTTCCTTCTTGATCATGAACCGTCTGTGTCACATTACATATACCTTGCTTATGTTTAAGCTTTTGTTTTTCGTCACAAATCAAAGTCCAATCATAAAATTGCATAATAATTCGACGTGTTTCGCCAGGTTCTCCCTTAGGTATCGATAAGTGCGGTGGATGCACCGTATAAATATTATTATTCTCGTTGGCAAAGCTTTCGCTCTTGCCTATTAAGGTAAGAGCAAACAGCAGAACCTTTACTAACATACTTCTCGTTTTTACAATAACAGCCATTTTTTCTATTATCATCTCAACCTCAGAGTAATTCCAGCGCCTATTCCCCAATGACCTCCAGCACTTGTCACAGATACATTCGAGCGAATATTTCCATCTTCAGATGTATAACCAGCACCAAGAGCAAGTGCAGATTGACTGCGCCATAAACCACTCCCAAATGAAACACTTAAAGATCCTGGTATATCATAGTAACGTAAGTTGGACACCGCTAGACCAATAGCAGCAGCTTGTCTTGCTTCTTTCCGAACATCCTGAATAGCATAATTCAACGTCTCAAACTTTATATCCGTATAGGATTTCGACTCGTTAACAGCATCATTGACAAGACTACTAACTTTCTCATCCGTATACTTATTGGCATCTTCAAGAACTATCTTCATCTGCTCTTCA
>NZ_JBHINI010000100.1:0-797 GCF_042194935.1 Bartonella sp. CL71SXKL
CATTGATGAAATTTTCCTAAATCAACATCAAGATTATCAATATCACGCGCCTGATTAAACTGAAGATGCTGATAAACAATCTGAATCTGCGGATCAAAAACAACACCTTTATACCCTGTTGAAAACGTTCTGCCACTCGTTAAAGAACCGCTAAACTGTTTACCCTTTAATGCCACAACCTTGCCCCGTGCAAGGGTCAAAACATCTCCCTTAAAAAGTCCATACGATACCACCCCATCTATATAAAAACCCGTATCATGCTTCAGACTTCCATAGGCAGAAACAGACCATTTATCAAATGCACTCTTTTTGCTTTGTTCAACATCCTGAGGGGTTAGAGAAAGGTTTCCGTAAGACCCCATAACCCCAAAGAATGTACAACCATATAAACTCTCAATCTCGTTTAACAAAACACCTGCTTCGAATGCATTATAATCGAGCTCAGCACCATAGCCATATTCAAAAGCAGATAAGTTGGAAGCATAATGATGGCTACCACCATAAGCATGCAGAAAAAAGGCTGTCTTTTCATTATCCTTCCCAAAGGAATGAAAAGCATTCCGCATTGTCTCTAATGTCTTATTTTGCGCGGTCATATCCACTAAACCAGCATGAAATAAGGCATTTGGCAAAAGAAGATAAGTTGGAACCTGTGGAACAACAGCTCTAATTTGGAGATTAGACGAGGAATCCAAAGGGTCAGAAGACCCAGAAGGCTTTGGTTCAACAGGGGCAGAAGGAGGAGAAACAGAATCTGGAGATGAAGTGTCCTCCGGAACAGAGGGCTCAGATGGACG
>NZ_JBHINI010000101.1:0-791 GCF_042194935.1 Bartonella sp. CL71SXKL
GCGCCCACGCGTTATTTAAGCAGCGTCTTTTAGTGACTGATTATCATCACAGATATCATTACGAATTTTTGCACGGCTATTCACAACAGCATTGCCATAAATTTGCACATGATGATCAATATTTGATTTGCCATAGACCTTGGCATGATCATAAATCCTTACAAAGCAACCAACACGAGCCGAGCCAGAAACCTTGGCATGACCATAGATACTTGAATAATCCTTAATCCAAGCATTACAAAAAACATGGGCATTATCATAAACGCGCGCCCAGACATAAATGCGTGACTTGCCATACACACGAGCATTGCCAAAAATATAGCCACAAACATAGGCACTTTCATAGACACGGGCATTGTCATAAACCTTGGCACCATTAGAAATAGTAGCATTATCACTAATTACGGCATTACCATAAACATGCCCACAGACCTTAGCGTTATCATGAATTTTTGCATTATCATAAATATGAGCGGTTGTATCAAAAACCAATGCCTTGCCATTAACGATAGCATTGCCATACACCTTGGCACCTCTGAAGATTTTCGCATCATTATAGATTTTAGCATTTTCATAAACAGTTGCATTGAAAAGAACCGCGGCATTATCATAGACCCAGCAATTGCCATCATGGGATAAGTTACTTTCATTTTCAATAAAACCGCCGAGGTCCCCCGCCTTAACATCATCAAAATCTCTTAGAGCACGTATACGGTGTAAAGTAAGACCATCAAAAGTGAATTTTTCATTGGTAAATTCGTATTTTTTTGCAGGCTCTTGTTGATTAACAG
>NZ_JBHINI010000102.1:0-791 GCF_042194935.1 Bartonella sp. CL71SXKL
CAAGCTATCTTTCCGAATGAGAAAGATGTCAATTTTTTAATCCAGCTCTGCTTTTTGCGGAGCTTTTTTTATGGAGAATCATATGCGAAAAATATCATCAGAAGGACTTGCACTTATCAAACAATGGGAAGGTTTGCGTTTGAACGCCTATAAAAATGCCATTGGGGTGTGGACAATAGGTTATGGACATACAAACAGTGCTGGAAAACCTTTTGTTTACGAAGGCATGGCAATCACTGAAAAGCAAGCAGAAGAACTTCTTTGCCAAGACTTAAGACAATTTGAGAATGCTGTTGAACGCGCGGTTACAGTTTCATTAACAGATGAACAATTCGCGGCGTTAGTGTCGTTTTGCTATAATGTAGGAACAGGAGCCTTTTGTAACTCGACACTGTTAAAAAAGCTCAATCAAGGTGAATATGAAGCTGTCCCTGCCGAGCTACAGAAATGGACCAAAGCAGGCGGGAAGCGTCTTGAAGGTCTAGCACACCGGCGTGCGGCAGAAACAGGCTTATGGGCGAAAGGGGCTTTTGTTTCCTCCAATTATCAAACAGTAGAAACGCAAGCATCAACGGGGGTTTTCAAAGCCGAAGCCCTTGCACCGATTATTGGTTCTTTTTCTGGGCTTGGAGGCTTATTAGCAGGAAATGGGCCAATCCAATGGGCTTTGGCCACCATTATGATTTTAGCCGCATGTGCTGGTATTTTCTTTGTTGCTAAACGCTTTCAGGAGCATCGTCTATGATCTTATGGATGAAAAGAAATCTGATGCTAACAGGCGCGGCTTTAGC
>NZ_JBHINI010000103.1:0-791 GCF_042194935.1 Bartonella sp. CL71SXKL
CTTTCTTTACCTTCCGCATCAACTTTCTTGATCACAAAACTTGGTGCTTTCCATTGTCCATCTTTATCATAACCTGCCCCTCCACCAAAATAGGTCGCAAATGTCTGATTCATTGAATAAAGCTGATTGCCCGTGATCGCTTCTGTTGAACCTTTAGAAACTTCTCCATCTAATAGAAACTTCAATTTGCTGTTTTCTTGTTCCGCTATAACTTGACCATCTTTCTCTTTGTTCTTTACATGACGCGCCACAAAGGCATGCGCGTCATCGTTCCACAACAAAGCATTCTGCTCAATGGTCTGCGTAAGTTCATTGCTGTTCTTAGAAAGCTCATTATGAAGATCTGTCAGCGATGTATCAACACCGCTAAAGGCTGAACCAACATCATGATATGACTGACCACCAACAACATACGTCGGAAGATTACCTACAAGCACATCAGCACCACCACCTAAATAGCTCGATGTATTTTTAGAAACACTGTCTAGACTGGTAGTCACTGTCGTAACATTTTTATTAGTCGCAAATAACTGAGAGCCATTTACAACTTCTGTCGATTCTGCTGAAAGCACTCCTGCCTTAACACCAGAAAGAATCCTTTCTTCTTTCTTACTGTTGGCAATATTGAGTTCTGTACCTTCTACTTCTTTCCCAATAGTAATAACCTTCGTATCATCATCCTGCTTGGCAAGGCTATCACTCACTACATTCGTCACATCATTATGAACATTCGTGATAGAACTCGCAACACCAGCAAATGCTTCCGCTACACTATTGTAAACCTTTTCCTC
>NZ_JBHINI010000104.1:0-789 GCF_042194935.1 Bartonella sp. CL71SXKL
TCTCTTATGAACATGAAAAATGATGCCATGGCTATAAAGAACATAACAGCTATAGAGAAAGCAAAAATGCAAATGAAGGCATTTGTTATAAGAGCGCGGTGCTATTAAGGTTGTTTAAATTTAAAGACCCTTATAAACAAAATTCACAAAAAAATTAAAATTCATTTAGTGACAAAATTGATAGGTTATAAAGCTAAAAATACGCATAATGAGAGCTTTTCTAAATATTATAAATGTATAGATTCAGAAAATAACGCAATCGTTTCATAAAGCCCATAATATAGCTTTAAAAGCACATAAATATAAAAGAAGCAATTAATAAGCATAAGATATTATCAACACATAATGTATTTAAAAAATATCAAAAAAGATAAAATAATAATTGACAATAAATACGTATTTTGTTATATGAATACTTAAGTGCTTAACAACACTAAACAGTAAGCGAATAGGTTGCGATAAACCTAATCCTATTAAAAACTGACTATCTTTTATGCTTTTGTTAGCATATATAGTGATTTTGTCGGGTGTAGTTACACCATACAATACCCATTTATGGGAAAAGTGTAACGACGGACTTACTGCCGTGTTTGTTAGCACCCGGCGCCTCTATAGAGGTGTCAATAACAAACATTTAATCAGTAAGGTTTAATTATGAAAAATACAGTAAAAAACATCCCCGTTATCTCTAATATTGCAAACGAAATCACATCTGTTAATCAACAAGAGCCTGCAAAAAAATACGAATTTACCAATGAAAAATTCACTTTTGATGGTCTTACTTTACAC
>NZ_JBHINI010000105.1:0-788 GCF_042194935.1 Bartonella sp. CL71SXKL
ACGGGTAACCAGCTTTATGTCCTAGGTGATAAAGTTGCGCAATCTTTAGGTGGAGGAGCTAAGTATGAGGATGGCCAATGGAGCGAACCTAAGTTCACGGTTAAAACAGTAAAATCTGATGGTACTGAGAGTGAGGAGAGCTATACAGATGTGGCTTCAGCGTTTGCCGGTGTAGGCACTTCTTTCACGGATTTACATAAAGAGATTACCAATGAAATTAGCACTGCTCAGGCTGATGCGTTGTTGTGGGATAAGTCCAAGGGTGCGTTTGTAGCGACGCATGGTGAAGAGAATGCAAGCAGCAAGATAACATCGCTTACCAATGGGTCTATAACTAAAGACTCAAGTGATGCTGTAGCGGGTAATCAGTTATATGCTCTAGGGAGCGGTGTTGCGCAATCTTTAGGTGGTGGCGCTAGTTATGAGAATGGAACTTGGAGTGCGCCTACATTCACGGTTAAGAGCTTTAAAGCGGATGGGGTAACAGAAGATAAAGAATATAGTACTGTTGCGTCTGCCTTTGCTGGTGTTGGAGATTCATTCGATAAAGTTAAAGATAAGTTCAGTAATATTAAGGATGAAATTACCAAAGAGATTGAAAAGGACATCACCACTGTTCAAGGCGATGCGTTGTTTTGGGATAAGTCCAAAGGTGCGTTTGTAGCGACGCATGGTGAAGAGAAGACAAACAGCAAGATAACATCGCTTTCCAATGGAGACATTAGTGCTACTTCAAGCGATGCTGTAGCGGGTAACCAGCTATATGCTCTAGGGAGCGGTGTTGCGCA
>NZ_JBHINI010000106.1:0-751 GCF_042194935.1 Bartonella sp. CL71SXKL
TAAAGCATTTTTAGCAATATTTTTTATGATGCCATATTTCCCCTGTTGCAAAGCACCGCCACCAGAAATGCTAAACCTATGGCTGCTGGCTTTAGCATGCGCACCGTTGCTGATATCACTGGTGCTAATGCTTCCTGTGGTCAGGCTGTTTTTATCTGCCGGCACGGTGCTTTCAATAATACCTCCGGTCAGCGTTGTTTTATCTTTAACGTTGATCTTAAAACCGCCATCACCCGCTTTGATGCCTGATTGCTCCACAACACTGTGATAATCGCTAGAGGATTTATCCTTGTTCAAGGAAATATTGGTTGTGGCTGCATCATCCTTTTTTCCACCATTAAACCCAATAGAAAAAGAGTCTTGCTTGCTGGAACTTTGTCCCGTATCATTGCGGCTGGTAATGGCGAAATCACCCCCTACTTCCATTTCTACACGCTCTCCAGAAACCACGGCGCCTGCCAATGTGGTGTTTGCCCCACTCGTTGTGTGAACTGTGCCGGTGCCAATAATATGGCTGTTCTTGTGATGCACTTCCTCACTGGAACCCTTGCCTTTACCAAAAGAAGCATTCCCCATCCACCCTGGACCACCGGTACCATAACTATACCCAACATTCATTGAAGCGCTTTGCGTGTGGTTTTCTGTGCTTTGCGTATTTTGCGCACTTTCAAAAGTGATATCTTCACCTGCTCCCATGGTGATATTTCCACTCTGTTTATCATTGCTTTGCATCGGGTTTGTGCCGGCAATA
>NZ_JBHINI010000107.1:0-746 GCF_042194935.1 Bartonella sp. CL71SXKL
ATTCAACGTGCCACCCGCTTGGACAAGACCAGGAGCTGCATCAAGAGCTTCTGAACCAGTATGGCGATCCTTGCCATCGGCTATATCTAAAGAAACATCGCGGCTTCCATCAGCTTTATAGCCATAACAATAACCATCCTGCGTATTGGCATTACAACCCAGATAAGTTTTTTTATAAGCTGTTGCCCCCAGATTGGTGAGCACACCAGCGTGGATATCGGCATTTCCCCCTGCTTCTATAGAGCTATAATGGTTGTCAATGGTATCAGCGTTAATGATGAGATTGCCACTAGATTGTATTACCCCCGAAACAGTTGGTTTATGCGAAAATGCTTGTGTGACAGTCTTTTCTGTCATGTGTGACCAGTCTTCGTTTATTGACCCAAACCATCCTCCCTTCCGCCGAGAACCATTCCATACAAACTCTTCTATGTCTCCTTTTCGAGCATTATGTTTCCAAGTAAATGCCTTATAGACTGTCCCATCTTTTAAAGTTGCCGTGCCATAGGTTCCTTCTTTGTTATTCCAAAGTTGTTGCTCAAATATAAAGTGTTTTGGACCGACTGGCCCACTCTCCCTCTTAGAAAGTTTTCCTTTTCCCCAACGATCCCAGTACATATCATGATATAAAGGCCTACCATCGAGAAAATTATATTTGTCTGGTTTTTCGAAAGAAATATCGCTATATTCCGTTTTTTCCGTGATGACGGGCGTGCTATCAGCTTCGTTTTTTAGAGTGTTGGTTT
>NZ_JBHINI010000108.1:0-745 GCF_042194935.1 Bartonella sp. CL71SXKL
CTTATCGTGAGGCGAAAAAGGAAAAAAGTTTTGAGCAAAAAGTTGCTCTGTGGCAATCAGATATTCCTCCCTCTAATTTTGAGGAAGCATGTGAAATGTTTCAAGAACTTGACGCAAGTGAATATGATTATCGTTTAGTACAAAATGAAAAACTGTTGGGAGTTCAAGAACGCGTTACCTTTGATATTGGCGAAAAGAATCCAATTTTAGGACGTCTTTTAGTAACAAATCAAGCTATTGTATTTGAAAGCCCTGAAGATAATGAAAGGACTACTTGGGCAGAAATTGCATCAGTAACTATAACATACCAAAGATGTCACATCAGTCACCGTACTGGCGCCCCATGGAATTACCGATTTAGTGCCATTCCAAATCCAAGGTTTGCAGCAGTAATCCGAGCTCTTGGACGCCCTTATTAACTTTTGAATACACAAAAGTAAAGATGTCTCATTGTTTTATCTCCCGCAAGATCAGCTTATACATACCGGATTCAGAGGCTTGAACATCTGTGACAATGAAGTATTCTCGAGAAGAGGGAGCTTTGCTGTTTTCAGGAACCATCACAATAACACTATCTTGAGGGTTTGGTGGTAATCCTCCAATGTCATTGATACAAAGATCAAGTTCCTTTCTTGCAATTGTCGTGGAGATTCTGCCCCCAGTGTCCGATTCTGAATGCTTAATGCCGTAAATCGCTGTGATACGAAAAGATTGCTGGTTGTCCTTTCGCGTGTAGATGATGGGC
>NZ_JBHINI010000109.1:0-736 GCF_042194935.1 Bartonella sp. CL71SXKL
ACTTTGTAAGCCGATGGATTGGCGGCAATGGCTATACTTATGAGACAATACCTGCTGGCAGTAACTGGTGGAAAGAATGGTGGAGAGTGATCATGAATCCCATAAGCTCCCATACCTGTCTTGGAGATGCGGGTCAAAAATGCCAAAAAAGGTATGGCTCATCTCATTTAAAACAAAAACCTTGAATTAAATCATGGAGGAAAAAAATGAAACAAACTTTAAAATTATTAAGCGCTGTAACTTTGTTAAGTATAGCTGGATGTCAGTTTAATAAAACTCCTGGAGGATATTTGAGCGCGTGGGAGAAAAATGGTGTTACTGATTTTACTGAGGTAGGAAAAGCCTTATTAGAATGTGGAATGCCAACCCCTTATGATAAGGATCCAGAAAATAGAAAGTTAAGTTTAAATAAAAAGGCGTTTATTGATTCTTGTATGGTTCAATCAGGATTCCGCTATAAAGATACAGAGGCAGGAACGTGGTGTGAGAATTTTCAAGGAAAGAATCTTCCGGCTTGTCGTCCAGGTGCTGTCATACCACAGCGCAGTGTCAAGAAGCGCTTAAACAGCCCTTTTTGTAAAAAGCATCCAGAACAATATGAATGTTATCCTTAAGTTTTGCTGTTTGTGATGATTAACAATCCGCTATCCTTGCCTTCACTTGGAATGGTGGGATTGTTTTCTCAACCAATCATCTCAATATTGTTCACCGTTGTTTTAAGCAGCGGTGACAGGAA
>NZ_JBHINI010000011.1:0-60280 GCF_042194935.1 Bartonella sp. CL71SXKL
CTTGGCTTCTCCTTGTGCGTCTAACACGATGTTGCCCGTCGCCCCAAGGATAGAGGAGACCGTTGTGGTATGCGATTGAGATGTATCGGACGATTTCTCATGCAAAAAGCCACTTGATGACGATTGTGCTTGCTGATCCAAGTGTTCTTGGGCGCCTTTGATAGTAATCTTTCCCCCAGAGTGAATGGTAATATCCGCTTGTTTCTGTTCTCCTGGTGCTTTCTCTCCTGACGTTTCCTCTGCCTTACCGGCTACGAGCATCGAGGCTACAACTTCCGTGTTGTTTCCGGAATCAATGGCAATGCCTTCACCCCCTGTTATGCTTGACCCCACAACTTGGCGCACATCCATCTTGTTATGCTCAGATTTGCTGCTACTAAACACCCCACCCTCTTTGTGATACGACATCTCATAATGTAAGCTATCCTCTGCATTATTGATGAGAATATCGTTGCTGGCTTTCAGCCCCACCTTGCCATCAGCCGAAATGGAACTGCCTGTGATGCTAAGATCATGCGGTTTGCCATCCTGCCCTGCAATGACCGTGGTATCACCTCCCGATTTTATCGAAGAGCCAACCGCATGAGAGGCTTGCATATCCACTTTCGTGTTTTTGGCGCGAAGATGATACTCCATCTCATCGTTTCTCACCCCTATTGTTATCTCCCCTTGGGCACCAAGACCAACATTGCCCTTGGCATCTATATCGGAAGCAGCAATATGGATATCTTTTCCAGAGAGAACAGTGGTCTCTTTTCCAGAACTTAAATGAGAGCCATTGTGTAAAGCAACATGAGATGTTTCACTCCCATTCTGATTGTCCATGCTGTTGCGTGTAGCATCAATCGAAACATTCCTCTCAGCTTGTAAGGAAAGATTATCCGTTGCTTGAACATCAGAGCCTAGAATATTCAAATCTTTTCCAGAGAGAAGTGGGCTTGATGTACTTTGAAAAATATTTATTTAAAACAAATGTGTGAATACACAACAACAAGTGTATTCCGTTTAGGGCGTTCTGTTTTGCATGAGGAGTATGATCCCATTAAGAAATGCAATAAACAAAAACGTAAAGCTAAATTAAAAGAAGATGATAAAGTTGGAAACTAGTTTTTCTCTTTGTAAATTTATATTCTTCCCCAATGAGGCTGTATTCCCGTTTCAGAACTTACTCTAACAGATATATGTAGTATGCTCGCTCTAATCTAGTATATAAAAGTAGACTAAAGTTCGTCACTGGTTATGATATTGTCTTATTTCTGAGATTAATTAAATACTTTTCACTTAAGTGTAAAATGATAGCCGTAATATAAGATTTTATGTAATAAGTAGTTATAAAATCACTGCATACTACTAATTCGCCTTTTATAATATAAAACTTTTTTAAGCCTTATAATACAAAATGATACCAATAAAAAATAAAAGAGATTAAGAGAAATAAAATAGAGAGCTAATAAAATAAAGGCCCCGTTAAACGAGGCCTTAGTATTTTTTGTGCTAATAATTTCATTTTTACGAAATTAGAATTTGTAAGCGACACCTACACGGAAGTCATTGGTTTTGTAGTTGAATTCACGTGTATCGTTGGCGAATTTCTTTTTACCAAAATCGGAGTAACGGTATTCTGCACGTAAAAGAACGTTGTCGGTCATTGCAAAGTCAACACCGCCGCCAATAGTGAAACCAACCATTGTCTTCGTGTCATCAGCCCAAGTACCACCAGTCAAATCTACATTTTTCTTAATTGATGGGTTTTCAACCACATCAGCTTTCTGTTCAACTTTAACTCTCTCTCCTTTTCCTGTAACTGATTGAATACCCTGTACCTGCGCATAGGCAATACCACCAGCAACATAAGGCATAATACGGTCAACAGCAGCAAAACCGATACGAACGCGTGTAGCACCAGACCATTTTTCTTTGTAACTGTGCTTTTCCGTTACCTTGTCACCTATTTCAAACCGTTGCTGATCTTTTAATTCAACCTTAGCTTTTTCAAGGGCATTATTAAAAAATGCCACATCTTCTTTAGTAAGAGTCAATTCACGGGCTGTTTTTGATTCTTCACGGTCTGCCCAAACTGCATCGGTTTCAACACCGAGAATGAGACCATTTCCAAGGTCTACGTTAGATCCGGCATAAATCCCACCCATGAAACCAGAAGGACTAGGTGTGTTATCTTTTTTGACAAGTTCTTTATCTTCTCCTGGAATAGTTACTTTAGTTTTACTCGAAAAGTTACCAACTTGACCACCAAGATAAAAGCCTGTCCAAGAAAACGAAGGGGCTGCTGCGATAACTGCTGGGGCTGTTTCACGAGGGATCACCACGTCAGCAGCTTGTGCTGCAGAAGCTGAAATTAAAGCGGCAATAGAAGTTGCTATTAAAGATTTTGTATTCATAATTTTGCTCCTAAATTAACTACAAAACGACCTTACAAGATTATAAATAGAAAAGCTGTAGTAAAAATGTCACAGTCGTACAAATAAAAGCCCAGAAAACAGCGCTTTTGTAAAAGTCAATATCTTTTGGAAATTTAATTTTTTATTAATACTTTTTATTCATAATTGCACTTTTGATGAAATTAGAACTTGTAAGCGATACCTACGTGAAAGTCATTGGTTGTGTAACCTAGTTTAAGGTAATACTTTTTATATTCCTTCTTACCAAAGTCTGAGTAACGGTACTCCGCACGAAGCAGAACATGATCTGTCATCGCGAAATCTATACCACCACCAAGGGTGAAACCCTCCATCGTTTTTATTTTATCAAATACTGTAGCAGAAACTTCTTTACTTGGCTTACCCATTTGCCAATTTTGTTTGTTCCTGAAACTTTACCAACACCCTGTATTTGCGCATAAGCAATACCATCAGCCACATAAGGCATAATACTGTCAGCGACGGAAAAACCAACACGAACCCGTGTTGCACCAGACCATTTTCTTTGAAACCAATGCAATACACTGCTGTGTCAACCTTTTGAAACTTTTCATTTTCATCCAATGTGACACCAGCATCTTTAAATTCATCATTAAAATCATCAAATTCATCAATCGCAAGAATCCCTGAGACCGTCTTCGTCTCTCCTCAGTCTGCCCAGACTGCATCGGTTTCAACACCTAGGACATTTCAAAGATATACGTTGGAACCTAAAATAAATACCACCTATGAAACCTGAAGGCTTAGGTAGTGCATCTTTATCTGAAGTTTTTTTCTTTTGTCTCTAAATCAAATACATAAACTTTGACTTGAAAAGTTGCCAACTTGACCACCAAGATAAAAACCTGTCTAAGAAAACGAAAGAGCTATGATAACTGTTGGAGCTTTTTTACGAGGAATGACAATATCAGCAGCTTGTGCCGCAGAAGCTGTAGTCATAGCGATAATAAAAGTTGTTACTGAAGATTTTATATTCGTAAACTTTGCTCCTCATTTATTTACGAGCACAGTATTATACGACTACAAAAAAACGCTGTAGTAAAATGATACAATCATAGGAAACGAAAGCTGACGCAAGATAAAGTCATTTCATAACTTCACGTTTCACAAGAAATTGTAAGTTATGAATACGTATAATTCATTGATTTTACCGCGTAATTATTGCCTGTCGTTTATAAAAATCTTTTTAAGGAAATCTGAATAATATCTTTTACACCGCCAATAAATATGGAGTGTGTAATAATATAACAATAGAAAAATAACAGAGGCTCCGTCTTTAACAGAGCCTCATGACAATTTATTTTATCTTCATCATTTCGTTGTTGACGAAATTAGAATTTGTATGCAACACCTACACGGAAATCATTGGTTTTGTAAGCTATTTTATCCCCGTCCTTTACAAATGCTTTTTTACCAAAGTCTGAGTAACGGTATTCTGCACGCAACAGAACATTGTCTGTCATTGCAAAGTCAATACCACCACCTACAGTGAAACCAACCATCGTTTTCGTTTCATCAAACACTTTAGCAGAAGCGATTTCGGCACCATCAGCTCCTTCCGCCTTAAGAGAATCGACTATCTGGAGCTGCGTATAAGCAATACCACCAGCAACATAAGGCATAATGCGATCAACGGCTGCAAAACCAACACGAACGCGTGTTGCACCAGACCATTTTTCTTTTATAGAGGTGCTATCTACACGTTTGTCAGTCGCCGCGATACCAGTAATAGTTTTTCCTGTAGCAGGTGTAGCTTTCGCTGCTATAAGCTCATCTTTGAAAGCATCAAGGCCAATTGCTCCAATGACTGCTGAATGCGCTTTTGAATCTTCGCGGTCAGCCCAGACGGCATCAGTTTCAACACCTAGAATGAGGCCATTTCCAAGATCCACGTTAGAACCTACATAAATACCCCCCATGAAACCGGAAGGCTTAGGTGTCCAGTCTTTATCTGTAATTTTCTTTTTTGTTTCT
Organism: Bartonella sp. CL71SXKL; assembly: GCF_042194935.1. Lineage (NCBI taxonomy): Bacteria > Pseudomonadati > Pseudomonadota > Alphaproteobacteria > Hyphomicrobiales > Bartonellaceae > Bartonella > Bartonella sp. CL71SXKL. The sequence goes on from NZ_JBHINI010000011.1 coordinate 4,413, forward strand.
GAATCATATTCATCAACTTTACCTGAAAAGTTACCAACTTGACCACCGATATAAAAGCCTGTCCAAGAAAATGAAGGGGCTGCTGCGATGACTGCTGGGGCTGTTTCATGAGGGATGACAACATCAGCAGCTTGTGCTGCAGAAGCTGCCGCTATAGCGATAACAGAAGTTGTTACTAAAGATTTTATATTCATAAACTTTGCTCCTAATTTATTTATGAGCACAGTGCTACAAGATTACAGAAAGAAAAGCTGTAGTAAAAATGATACAGTCACAGAAAATGGAGGGCACATCCCAGACAAAATTGCTTCATAGCTTGATTTTGTACGAGAAGCCTAAAGATTATATATAAATAACTTATTGATTTTTAAATGTAATTTTTGTTTGTTGTCTATGAATTTTTTTAAGAAAATCTGAATAATATCTTTTCACATCCACAATAAATTATGTATTGTGTGATAATATAGCAACAAAGAATAACAGAGGCTCGGTCAAAGACAGAGCCTCTTCGTTATTTAACTTACCATCTATTAAAATTTGTAAGCAACACCAACTCGGAAATCATTGGTTTTGTAAGATGTCTCATATTTATCATTTGAGAATTTCTTTTTACCAAAATCTGAGTAACGATATTCCGCACGGACAATAACGTTATTGGTCATTGCTAAATCAACACCAGCACCAAGCGTGTAACCAACAAGGGTCTTTGTTTCATCAGACAGAGTACCAGAAGCTATTACTTTATCTGAATCTTTCCCTGTTATTGAAATCAATGCACTATCTTGAAGCTGTGTATAGGCGATACCACCAGCAACATAAGGCATAATGCGTTCAGCTGCAAAACCAATACGTACACGTGTCGCACCAGCCCACTTTTCTTTAAAAGTGAAACTGTGGGTTCGTTTATCACCAGGTACAAGCGCATCTTTACCAATATTAATTCCAGATTCTGTTAATATCTTCTTAATATAATTTATGTGATCTGGAAGAATAACATATGTTTTTCCTGTCTTCGTGTCATCTTTATTAGACCACATGATATCTGTATCAACACCTAAAATAAGGCCATTGCCGAGATCAACGTTGGAACCTGCGTAAAGACCACCCATGAAACCAGATAGTTTAGGCAAAAGATCATCAGGTGCTGGAATCTTTTTTCCGTTACTGAGAATATCCATTTTCGTCTTACCCGAAAAACCACCAATCTGCCCCCCAACATAAAAACCTGTCCAAGAAAAAGTTGGAGCAACAATAACGGGAGCAACAGGTGTTGGACTGGGGGGAACAATAACATCTGCTGCTTGAGCTGCTGAAGCTGAAACAAAAGCGAAAGCAGAAGCTGTTATTAACCATTTCATATTCATATTTTCTCTCCATAGCTGAATATTTATTTGAACACATCATTTCATATAGAGCCCCATCTTCAGATATCTGTAGCAAAAATGATACACTTATAAAAAAAACAAAAAGCCAATCAAAGTACCCTTAATTGCTTGATCTGTAATAAATGAGAATTAAACTATGCCCATGCACAAATGATCTCTTTTCCTCACGTTTTCTCTCCTTTATCATTTTGATAAAAAAACTGCGCCACAGTACCCTCCGTGTAAAGCGTGTGCTATTGGAATGAAAATATAATATATTGATTTATAATGAAAAAATATCTTTTATATTAATTCGTCTGCAATATTGAAGATGTTCTTATCTTAAGCCTTTTTATATTAAAGCCCCCCCAGCACCTCACAAACGAGCAAGTGTGTGAATCAATAAAACTATTTAAAAGCTAAAATGCTTCCTATTAATACTCTCAATATTGTAATAGTGAAGACCGTTACAATATTGAGAGCAGCTAAATGTAACTGTTCCATTTAAATTCATACAAACAACGTTTTTAGCTTCATCCTTCGTATAACCAAATGTGAATAGCTCTTTGATTATTTTTTCATCACTGTAAAGAATGCTTGTACCCGACAGAACAAGATCTCCACTACCCTATGAACTGCAACAAGATTACATGCAATTTCATTACATTTGCTCTTTGTTTTTAATTTAGGCATTTATTCCTTTTTGACATACTTACCATTTTTTTCTTCTCTCAACCTTATAGTAAAGTCTTTTTCAGAGCTTCAGCCTTATTTGTAGGCTATCATTTCATACTCCTTTACAAGACGAAATTGAAAAAAATACCTAAAGACAGACAACCGGTATGATAAACATTAAAACTTATATAGAAATCTCCTTAAAGCTGAAAAAATGAGAAATCTTTCTTAAAGTTTTCAAACCACCCCTTGCTTTAAAAATCATGAATTTGACAGAAAAAATATCCCTCTTTTTCAACTTCAAAGCATATATTATACTTCTTGATGTTGTTTTTTCACTTTTTAAAAACTCATTGGACCTCGTGCAAATGGGTTTGGCCGTCCTCTTTTCCCTGGTCTTCTTTTAGGATAATGATCTCTTTTTTTACCAGAATGTAACACAGGTACTAACTTAGCTGCTGTTATGCATTCGCTGTTATTTGTGCAAGAAAGTTCTATCTGAAAAACTTCAGATAATAACTTGCGAAGCTGTTCAGCAGAAAAAAGACCTATTGGAGGAACAGCCGAAGATGCTCTCTGTATAAGGTTTTGAGACGCTAAAAAACTTGCACCTTGAGCCATAGAGATTGAAGCAAAAGTAGCAAAAGCTGTAATAAAATATTTTATATTCATAAATTTAACCTCATCAAATATTCATAATGGATTTTATCTAGTACCTTCATTGCAAATTTCTAGAGAAAAATAATATGTTTATAGATAAAAAGTGAAAATCCTTAAAAATAAAGCTTTGGAGCATTTTGCTTTTAAAATAAAAGCAAATTGCCCTGCTCTGCCAACATAGAAATTACTTATTGAGTAATAAATAAAGGCACGAAGTATCGTCTGAAAATAATAAACTATACGAACTTCATATAATATACTGATTTATAATGATAATTTAGCGTTATTCATATTGACTGAGAACCCTAAACATCATAAGATTCTCTCATTCAAAATCTTTTTCATGTTGAATCAATTAAAACCATTTGTTTGCACGTTATAAGTTGGAAGAGCTGTGTGGATAAAAAACACTAAAAAACTAAAATGTCTCTTATGAACCGTGCCAAGGGCTACACAACATTGGGAATTGGCAAAGTGGTGTGATGGTAGCAGCTTGTTACTCCGTAAGCGTAAAAATGGGAGTGCTCAATGAATTTTATATCATATTTTTGGGGGCTTTATCGTTATACCATTCATAAGCGCCGCCGTAAAATGGATTTGGGTGCCGGTTTCTTTAAAAAAGCACATGAATTAGCAACACAAATATATTCCGTTTAGGGCGTTCTGTTTTACACGAAGAACGTAAATCCATTAAAAACATGAGGCAATGCGTAATCTCTATTATTTAACAGACATTGCTTTAAATACTTGTGAAAGTCGTAAAGCCGAATTAAAAATGATGGTAAAGATGAGATTTGGTTTTTACATTTACACATTCATATTCTCCCCCAATTAGGCTGTATACCGGTTGCAGAGATTTAAGTCTTCCAACCTACCGTATGTTTTCAGCCTCTCCTCAAAATTGCTTTGTTTCAAATAAAAGCTGTTACAAAAATAAAAAATATGAATTCGCAAAAGTACTTTTATTACCTAAACTTCAAATGAAATAGCACTTAAGAATTTATTATAATTCTTATCAGAAAAGATGAGAGGATAAAATGTCCATAATGTACAAGCATTTTGTCCTCTCACATCAATAATTAACTCCATTAAAAAGCTAATTTTAAAGTTAGCTATGCGCAAAAATATCAACTTCCGCCCATCCTAAAAGATCAAGCCTAGCTCTCATAGGCAAAAATTGAAAGCATGCCTTGGCAACATTTTCTCGCTCTTCACGTCTTAAACGTTCTTCAAATATAACCTTTAAACGATGCAAATATAACACATCCGACGCAGCATATTCAATTTGCGCCTGTGATAACGTTTCTGCCGCCCAATCCGAAGATTGTTGCTGTTTAGAAATATTCACATTCAGCAATTCATTACAAATTTCTTTCAAGCCATGACGATCCGTGTAAGTACGCGTGAGTTTCGAAGCAATCTTTGTACAAAAAATAGCCTCTGGCATAACACCAAATGTATGTGCTAAAATAGCAAGATCAAAACGCCCAAAATGGAATATTTTTACGACTGCTTTATCTTTAAGAAGCTTGACCAAATTAGGTGCATTCTTTTGTCCTTTAGCAATCTGTATAATATCAGCAGTACCATCTCCAGAAGAAAGCTGAACAACGCATAAACGATCACGATGGGGTTGTAATCCTAAAGTTTCGGTATCAATCGCAACAGCATCAGTTTGATAATTATCTAAGTTTGGTAAATCACCTTGATGAACACGAATCTCAGCCATTTACCCTCCTATTTGCTAAAGCTGCAAGAATACGCGCCCAAGACCGCTGCCCCTTATGAAATGATTTTAAATTATACTTTTCATTAGGCGAATGAATACGGTCATCAGCCAGTCCAAAACCAACCAAAAGAGTTTCCATGCCAAGAATTGACCGAAAATCTGCTACAATTGGGATCGAGCCCCCCATGGCTGTCAAGACAGCAGGCACTTCCCACTCTTGTGATAAGGCATCCTTCGCCTCCTTGATAAAAGATGAATCATCAGAAATCTGAAGTGCCGGAGAAGAACCGTGATTCTTAAACTCAACCTTACAATCAGCAGGAATTGAGCTACGTACATAATCACGCAACGCTTGGCGTATTTTCTCTGGATCTTGCTTATGCACCAAACGACACGATACTTTTGCACTCGCTTGAGAAGCAATAACCGTTTTCATCCCTTCCCCTTCATAGCCGCCACTAATACCATTAATTTCCATGGTAGGACGTGCCCATACAAGCTCTAAAATGCTCCGCCCTTTTTCACCAGCTGGAACGGAAAGTCCTATAGGACCAAGAAAATTTTCAGCAGTACAATTAAGCGCATTCCATGATTGTAAAATATGTGGAGGTGTTTCTTCTACTCCATCATAAAAGCCAGGAAGTGTTGCCCTATTATTTTCATCGTGAAGTCCTGCTAAGATTTTCGTTAAAATACGAATGGGGTTAGCTGCTACTCCTCCAAAATAACCAGAATGCAAATCACGATTAGCTGCTGTGATAATAATCTCTTCTGCCATAATTCCCCGAAGAGAAAGAGCAATAGATGGAGTATTCGCATCCCACATTGACGTGTCACAAACCAATGCATAATCTGCCTTAAGTTCATCTGTATTTGCTTTTAAAAAAGGAATAAGGGAAGGAGAAGCACTCTCTTCCTCGCCTTCACATAAAATAGTAACTTTAATAGGAAGCTGCCCTGTTTCTTTCTTAAATGCACGACATGCTTCAATAAAAGTCATCAACTGACCTTTGTCATCTGAAGCTCCACGAGCACAAATAACTTTCTCTCCATCTCTCTCTTTTAAAGAAGGTGTAAATGGATCATCCTCCCATAAACTCAATGGATCAACAGGTTGAACATCATAATGTCCGTAAAACAACACATGCAAACAATCATCTGAAGGTCCAGGATGATGCCCAACAACCATTGGATGCCCCGGTGTATCACGGCGTGAAGCCTCAAAACCGATGCTTTTTAAATCCTCTACTAACCAATCAGCTGCTTTACGACATGCATCCTTGTAAGCCGAGTCTGTAGAAATCGATTGAAAACGTAAAAGAGAAAAAAGGCGTTCAAGGCTCTTCTCTATATTTCCATCAAGATGTGTTAGTACTTTATTCAGCATAAAAAAAACCTTTCAAGCCTTGTGTAATTATATTATAGATACGATGACTTTAAGCCTCTTGTAAGATTTTGCAAGACGCCTTATTCATTTTTGACATTGTGAGCAGTAAAAACTTGAACGTCCAGCCTGTAAAATGCGCATAATAGGCGCTCCACATTCCAAACATTGCTTGCCTTCTCGTCCATAAACTGAAAAAGCATGCTGAAAATAACCAAGTGAACCATCTATATGCATATAATCACGTAAAGAAGAACCACCAGACAAAATGGCTTCAGAAATCACATTGCGTATATTTTGTGCTAAAGAATCTGCAAATTCACGTGCCCGTGCCGTTTGTGATGCCAATGTAAATGCACCACGTTGTGGAGACAAACGACTCCGCCAAAGTGCTTCGCAAACATAAATATTCCCAAGACCTGCAACAATAGACTGATCAAGTAAAACACCCTTGAGAGACATTTTTTTATTAACAAAAGCCTTTTGTAAATAACGACCAGAAAACGAATTACTCATAGGTTCAAGACCTAGCTTATTTAAAAGTGGATGTTCATAAAGCTTATCCGTATCGACTAAAAGCATAAACCCAAAGCGACGCACATCATTATAAATAAGACGATAAACGTCACCATCCCTTGTTTGAATATCCATGACAAAATGATCATGCTTAACCAATTTACTTGTCGTTGAAAAAACTGTTCTTAAAAGATCATTCTCTATACGCCATGAACCAGACATTCCTAAATGGCTTAAAATCGTTTCATTCTGAGAAAGATGAAATAATAAATATTTTGCACGCCGACCAAGTTCTATAATTGTTCTGCCAATAAGGCGCTCAGAAAAAGCCTCAGGAAAAGGAAAGCGCAAATCTCTACGATTAAGTTTGACAGATACTATCTTTGCATCAGTTACAACGGACTCAAGTCCACGACGAACTGTCTCTACTTCAGGAAGCTCAGGCATTACTCTTCTTTAATAATTATACACTTTCCAATCGTATCTCTGATAAATTGACTTCTTCCCACCCCCCTCAAAGAACGAAGACTTCCTCTACATCTACTAAACAAATTCTTGATGAGTGGATTTTACTTGGATTCCTACTCATGTGAATCATTTAACTAAAGGCTTTATGGACAAACCCTGCCTTGAATATATACCACACACTCTAAAATACTTAACGTATCAATGAGGCTTACATCCCACCCCACCTCAAATGACCGTGTTTTATGGTAACAAAATTAAGCCCATTCACCCTTACGAAATACAGGAACTCTTACACCATCTTGGGTAATGCCATCTATGTCAATTTCGCCAGAACCAATCATCCAGTCAATATGAATGACACTTTTATTCCCACCACGTGCTGCAATCTCTTCTGACGTCAATGATGCCCCATCTAAAAAGCATTTGGAATAACACTGACCTAAAGCAATATGACATGCAGCATTTTCATCAAATAAGGTATTATAAAAAAGGAGGCCACTCTTAGAAATTGGTGAAGAATGGGGCACAAGGGCAACTTCGCCCAACCGGCTTGCACCCTCATCACTTTGCAAAACCTGCTGTAAAACTTCTTGGCCTGTTGATGCACGAGCCTCAACAATACGCCCTGCGTCAAAACGTACTTCAATATTATCAACCAGAGTTCCTTGATAGGAAAGGGGCTTTGTTGAGCGAACGAAACCTTCAACCTTATGAGCATGAGGAGTCGTGAAAACTTCTTCTGTCGGAATATTCGGATTGCAAATAACACCATTTTGAGCAACAGATGCACCGCCATGCCATTCATGATCATCTGCCAAACCAACCGTCAAATCAGTCCCTGGCCCTGTAAAGTGTAAGGCAGAAAAACGCTGCTCATTAAGCCAAGATGACCGTTTTTTCAAATGTGCATTATGGACAGTCCATGCCTGTACCGGATCTTCTTCTGTAACACGTGAAGCAGAAAAAATTGCATCAGCTAATTTTTTAATCGCCTCATTAAGTGGTAAAGAAGGAAACATTGCCTCAGCCCATCCTGCTGTTGGATAAGCAACAATCGACCAATTCATAGCAAAATTTGATATTTGCTTGAGTGCCGGCTGATAAGCTATTGAAGTGGCTTTATTTAAACGTGAAACCTTATCAAAATCCTGATTAGAAAGGAGCAAAGGATTATCCCCAACAATCGCTAAACGCGCTGCCCCATTTTCAAAAGCCTTCGCCATTCCCTCATAAAGCCAAGAAGGAGCACAATCAAAACTAGCTGTATGGGCATTTTCAAACCGTGTAAGCGATAATATATCATCACTAAAAATTGGTGTAATGACACCAGCACCAACCTTATAAGCATGATATGCAATACGCCGAACAAAAGGTAACGCTGAAACTGGAGCAGTTAAAACAAGATCCTGCCCCTCTTGTAAATTCAACCCCACTTTCACTGTAATTTCTGCAAGACGATTAAGCATTTCAGGCAAAATTGTCTCATGAATATCAAAGTACATTACCAATACCCTTCTTTAAATAGAATGCGTTCTTTATGTCGTCATATTATAAATTGTTTTTCAGATCCTTTGAGTTCGCTTTCTCTATGTATATTTATGCGTATCATTATCGCTAAAATTCACTTAATTCATAAACCGCAATGGGTATATCATCCTTCTTTGGTCATGAAAAACTTACTAGTTCCTGTGTCGTTTTTCTAACATTGCAACAATTGCATTTAACTGATCGGATGAAGGTAAAGCCATAATCGTTTTATTTTCCTCTTTCCTAGCTAGATGTTGAGGTGCATAGGCAGGGATAGGAACTTTATCAAGCTGTACCATAGCAAAAGGCGCTGGATGTGACGTCTTGGATTGTGCTACTTCTGTCGAATGAGATGTACTTTTCTCTGCCTTTACTCCCCTACTCTCTAAGCCTTCATCTATAAAGCTTGGCGCATGACCAGAACGTTCTTGAGCAAAAGCATAAGCAACATCATAAGGGCGATTATTTGTAGGAACTTGAAGTGCCCCATCACGTGATCGTTTTTCATAAAAAGCATTTCCCCCTGCAACCTGAACATAATGCATGTTTTTATACGGAAAAGACAAACCAGCGGTATGAAAAAACTTAGCGTGTTTAACTTTCTTATCTCGTTCACCCCGTAAAACGGCATCAGCTGCCTCTCTTACACGAGCAACAGATGCTTTCTCCGTCATAGGACGCGTTAAAACACCAGGAGCAAATTGCCTATATTGACCAACAACACCACAAATCGTCTTAGGATAGGCGGTTGAATTAACACGATTCATAACAACCGTCCCAACGGCAATCATTCCTTCACGGCTTGTGCGATTTGATTCAAAATACATCGCTCGCATAAGACATTGACGCTCTGTCAATGGATACGTAACCGTTTTTGTCTTATTATTATTTATTTTTCCAGTATCTAAATGATTTGAAGCACACCCCACAACAACTAACGGCGCTACACAACAGGTAACAAATACATTCCAACGATTTTTTTTCATCTTATGCAACACATTCCTATAATCTCTGAGCTATTCAAGTCTTGAAATGAGCTTTAAATGTATCTCTCAATAAAGTACATAGCTAATTGTTACCACTCAGCAAAATTTTAATACAAGAGGTAATCAATAAAGTATCTATGCAAAATAAAAAATAAAAAACTCTTAATTTACAGATCAATATTGTTATTATTCATGGTTCAATATAGGCTATAATAACCCATACGTTTCAATTATAGTAAAATAACGCTATCCATTTCTTCTACATACGAAAAATAATACAGATACCCCCTTTAATATAAAATTTTAACAAAATGATCTGAAAGGAAATTCCCCTAGAAAACTCCCCTCCGGCCACAATACGAGTGATGATATCATCTAATATACAAATATGTCAAACCAAGAGTTAGCAATCTGCCACGCTTCTCAGAAAAAACTCTTTGTTGCTTCTTTGTGCTTTTCCATAAGACGGTTATCTTATTCTTTCTATAGCTGCACTGTAAGAAAATACTCACATATCTACAAACTTATTTTATACATATAAGAAAAATTTTAATCTATTTTCTTCTCACCTACTCCAACTTTATAAGTAAGGTCATCGCGAGGACGATCAGAGGACATATGGTAACCCGTTATGATATAATGCAGCATTTCAGCAATATTAGTAACATGATCACCAATTCGTTCAATATTCTTTAAACAAAACAGTAAGTGCGTACAAACCGTAATATTGCGCATATCTTCCATCATATACGTCAAAAGTTCACGAAAAAGAGAAGTATACAAAGCATCAATCTTCTCATCACGCTCACGCACCGCGTCAACACGCTCTAATAGGCGACTCGTATAAGCATTTAAGACTTCTTTTAATTGATTGAGTGCTAAAGCTGTAATTGTTTCAAGCCCATGATAAACAGAAGCAGATTGTCGTATTTCTGAAAGTGCAACCGTCCTTTTAGCAATGTTTTTGGCCATATCCCCAATCCGCTCAAGATCAGAAGAAATACGAATGGCTCCAATAATTTCACGCAAATCGACAGCCATCGGTTGGCGTTTGCAAATAATAGCAACCGCTTTTTCATCAATGTCACGTTCTGCTTCATCTAAAAATACATCATCGGCAATCACTGTCGTTGCAAGTTGAAGATCACTACACACAACCGATGCGACAGAACGTTCAATCATCCTTTCTGCATGGCTCCCCATTTCTATAATCCTTGCTCTTAAATATTTTAGTTCTGCATCATAAGAACGGACAGTATGGTTCATAGACATATCTTACACTCCTCAATTCACCTATCCAAAACGCCCCGTAATATAATCTTGTGTCCGTTGCTCTTTTGGTGAGGTAAAGATCATTTCAGTCGCACCAACTTCTACCAAATGCCCTAAATGAAACATAGCCGTATATTGAGAAACACGTGCAGCCTGTTGCATAGAATGCGTTACGATAACAATTGTATAATTTTGCCGTAATGCATCGATAAGCTCTTCAATCCGTGCTGTCGCAATAGGATCAAGAGCTGAACAAGGCTCATCCATCAAAATAACTTCAGGACTAACCGCAATAGCACGTGCAATACACAAACGCTGTTGTTGTCCCCCTGATAAACTTGTTCCAAGATCATGAAGACGGTCTTTTACTTCTTCAAACAAACCTGCCTGCCTCAAACTCTTTTCAACTACATCATGCAATTCAGAGCGCGTTTTTACTAAACCATGAATGCGTGGACCATACGCAACATTCTCAAATATAGATTTTGGAAAAGGACTGGGCTTTTGAAAAACCATTCCAACACGAGCGCGCAATTCTACAACATCAATCCGTGTGTCATAAATATTCTCCCCATCTAAGGTAATAAGACCGGTTGTTTTAGCGCCTTCAATCGTATCATTCATACGGTTAAAACAACGCAAAAAAGTCGACTTTCCGCATCCTGATGGACCAATCAAAGCAGTTACTTGATGTTCAGGAATATCAAGTGTAATACCGTGGAGTGCTTCTTTGTCTCCATAAGAAACCTTCACATCCTCACCACGCATTTTAATCTTCATTACAAAAATTCACCTTACAAAAATCTTATCAAAGTTGTTATTTTATTAAAATTACTGGCGGCGTTCAAATCGTCGTCGTAAAAAAACCGCAGAAATATTCATGATCGCAAGAAAAATCATCAATACAATAATAGCACCTGATGTCTTTTCAACAAAAGCACGCTCTGCTTCCCCCGCCCACATAAAAATTTGAACAGGCAAAGCCGTTGCTGGATCCATGGGGGTCGTAGGAATATTAACAACAAAAGCAACCATTCCAATCAAAAGCAAAGGAGCTGTTTCACCCAAAGCCTGAGCAATTCCAATAATTGTGCCTGTCAAAATGCCAGGCGCTGCTAAAGGAACAACATGATGAAAAATCATTTGTGTTTTTGATGCTCCCAGTCCTAAAGCTGCTGCACGAATAGAGAGAGGAACAGCACGCAGAGCAGAACGTGTTGCAATAATGATCGTGGGAAGAGTCATGAGCGCTAAAACAAGACCACCAACAAAGGAGGCTGAACGTGGTAATCCTAAAAAATTAACAAAAAAAGAGAGTCCTAAAAGACCAAACACAATCGAAGGAACAGCTGCAAGATTATTGATATTAACCTCTATAAAATCTGTAAATTTATTTTTGCGTGCATATTCTTCCAAATAAAGAGCCGTTGCTATGCCTATTGGAAGTGAAACTAATAAAACGATGCCTATCATATAAAGAGAACCAATAATCGCAACACCTAATCCCGCAGTCTCAGGACGACTTGAAGCGCCAAATGTAAAAAAACCAATATTAAATGTTTTATGAAGCGTACCATCATGCGCTAAACGTTTTATCCATTCCACTTGTCGATTAGAAACTTTACGGTTTTTTTCTGCTACACGCAGATCAATCTGTCCCTTATAAGCAGAATCAATATCCGCAGATGCCAAAACTTTAACTTTTTGCATTGTGCCAATCAATTTTGGATTCTTTGTCACCATTTCACGTAGTTGAACGCGGACACCATTTGAAAACATACGGTTAACGTCCCGAAGAGAGGCTCGATCATTTTGATTGATATTAAGTTTCTTTGCTAAAGCATTGCGTACAAGAAGTGGATAATTCGCCGTCATGAGAACTTGTGGTTTTGTTTTACGTTGACCACTTGGATCGATGATCTTTTCATCCAAATAAATCGACAATGTCATTTCACTTTGAAAAAAAGCTGTATAACCCTGACTAATGATAGACCATAAAAGCGCAAATAAAAAAAACAAACCAATAAAAATGGCAATCAAACCATAGGCACGAAAACGACGTTCAGCCCAATATCGACGCTTGAGACTAATATTGCGACGAGGAAAAAAATCTTCATTCATTCATATTGTTCCCGATATTTACGCACAATATAAAGAGCCAGAATATTCATCAAAAGTGTCATAACAAAAAGCGTCATCCCTAAGGCAAAAGCCACCAGAGTTTGTGGAGAATTAAACTCAAAATCACCGGTCAATTGATTAACAATCTTAACAGTCATCGTAGTCATTGCTTCGAAAGGATTGAGTGTTAAGTTTGCTGCAACACCTGCCGCCAAAACCACAATCATTGTTTCTCCAATTGCACGCGATGCCGTCAACAATATAGCCCCCATAATCCCTGGAAGCGCTGCTGGTATAACAACTTTTTTAATTGTTTCAGATTGTGTTGCGCCTAAACCATAAGAACCTTCACGTAAAATGCGTGGAACAGCCGTAATAACATCATCCGATAAAGAGGAAACAAAAGGTATCAACATAATTCCCATCACAACTCCAGCGGTCAAAACACTTTGTGCCATAATAAAACCAACCCCACCTGAGAGAGAAACAGAAAGATCACGTAAAAATGGTCCTACAACCTTCAAAGCAAAAAAACCATAAACAATGGTTGGGATGCCAGCAAGAACTTCCAATAATGGTTTTACAATTGCTCGCAATCGCGCAGAAGCATACTCAGCCATATAAAGAGCTGAAAATAGTCCTATAGGTACAGCAAAAAGCATGGCAACAAATGCAATATAAAGCGTACCAGCAAGAAGCGGTATTAAACCAAATTGTCCTACTTCATCGCCTGAACCGCTCGCGGAAAAACGTGGATCCCAAACTGTTCCTAAAAAGAAATTTGAAAAGGATACAGACTGAAAAAAGCTTACTGTCTGAAAAAGCATAGAAAGCGCAATGGCTATTGTTGTCAAGACTGCAACAATAGATGCACAAATCAATCCAATAATAATAAAAGATTCAACCTTATTACGCGCACGTTGATGAGGCGCAATTTGCATCATTCCACAGATAAAACCAAAGGACGCAATAGCAAAAAGGAAAACATAACCTATAAATTTAAGCTTTTCAGAAGAAAATACCCACGACTGTGCTATTTTGAACACATCATCTGATGCTTCATCGGGTAAAATCCATCCCTTCGCGAGTAATTGTGCCTGCACTTCCTTATAGGAAGCGGTAGAAAGATTCCCCTCAAAGCGATGAATCTTTTTGACGAGACTTCGAAGTGTCTCCCAAAGTAGATCGTGATTTACAGGCTCTGTTACATGCGCACTATACGCCTCAAGCTCTCGAGAGGCATTATATTCTAAATAAATTGTACTCCCAGCATCCCAAACAATTAAAAAAATAAAAGCTGGAATAACAGTAATCAAAAATGTCCACCAGCCATAATAATACGCACGAGAATGCATTTTATGTTGTCTGTATTCAAGAATGCGTGCTCGCATATAAGAAATACAAAAACCACAAAATCCAAAAATCAATAATAACAAAATAATAAAGGAAATGCGCATTTTATCTTTCAGTTTTTATAAAAAAATAGCATCCAAATTCCCTATCCCAGAAATCCAACAAATTTTCCCTGCAAGTTATTTCAATGTCATTACTCGACCAGCAGAAAAATCAGAACGCTGTGCTTGACGCTCCTTTTCAGGAGAAACAATCAAACCATATTCAGCCAAAGGACCCTCTGGACCAATCATTTGATCAGAAAGAAAAAAGTCAACATACTCTCGCAAACCTGAAATAATACCTAAATGTGCTTTCTTAATATAGAAAAAAAGCGGACGAGAAACCGGATATTGTCCACTAGAAATCGTCTCAACTGTTGGCGCAAAACCGTTAATATCGGCAACTTTTAGTTTATCAGCATTATTTTGATAAAAAGACAAACCAAAAATACCAACCCCTGTTTTATTAGAAGTTAGACGCGCAAATGTTTCAGAATAATCACCATCAATATCAACCGCTTTTCCATCCTTACGTACCGCAATACAAGCAGTGTGTATCTCCTTATCATCCATTCCTAAAGACTTCATCACTTCAACTGCCCCACTCTCTTTACACCCCTTAGTAAGTAATTTTTCCTCAAAAACTTCACGTGTCCCATGCTTCTCCCCAGGAATATACGCTGCTATCGTCCAATCAGGAAGAGCACTATTGACTGCACTCCATTTCAAAACATTATTCGGTTGCAACTTTCCGTCTATAATAATTCGAGCAGCAAGGGCTTTATAAACATCTACTGGCTGTAATTTCCAATCAGGTCCCTTAATATCAGTTGCAAAAACAATGCCATCATACCCAATACGTATTTCCTCAACATCTTTTACACCAGCATCAAAACAAGACTGTAATTCACTCGGTTTCATTGCTCGCGAAGCATTAACAATATCAACAGTGTTCTCCCCAATACCACGGCAGAATTCCTTAATACCAGCTCCTGTTCCACCCGATTCGATAACAGGAACCTTAAAATGAGGATAAATTTCTCCAAATGTTTCAGCAACAATCTTTTGATAAGGTAAAACTGTAGATGAA
Organism: Bartonella sp. CL71SXKL; assembly: GCF_042194935.1. NCBI lineage: Bacteria > Pseudomonadati > Pseudomonadota > Alphaproteobacteria > Hyphomicrobiales > Bartonellaceae > Bartonella > Bartonella sp. CL71SXKL. The sequence continues at coordinate 19,599 of NZ_JBHINI010000011.1, forward strand.
CCAGTAATCTGTATTTGATCGCGCGCATTGCCTCCATTTGCTGACAGCAGTAGCGCAAAAAACAATCCCACTCCAATTGATAATACTCTGTTCATCTATAAGCTCCCTAAAAATTGAGGATAAAGCCTCTTAATTTATATCATACGGTCATTCTAGTTCACATTTGCAACATAACAAATATAAAAAACAACATGGATCATTTTTTAAAACCATGTTTTTGTCCTCTGTCAAATAAATTCATTTGAACGCTTGAACTCAATAACATCCCAAAACAAATGAGCAACATCTGTACCGCAGAAGCGTTTAATTTCACGAATTCCCGTAGGAGACGTCACATTAATTTCTGTTATATAATCTCCAATCACATCAATCCCCACAAAAAGAAGACCTCGTTCCTTTAAAGCTGGACCAATGCGTTCACAAATCTCATAATCACGTTTTGTTAACTCAACATTTTCCGCGCGGCCTCCAACATGCATATTAGAGCGCACATCTGTTTCTGTCGGAATTCGATTAATAGCTCCAACAGGTGTACCATCAAGCAAAATAATCCTTTTATCTCCTTTTCGTACTGCCTCTAAATAGCGCTGAACAATAAAAGGTTCGTGATAAATTTCTGCAAACATTTCCAACAATGATGCTAAATTGCGATCATCTTGTTTTAAATAAAAAATACCAGCGCCCCCATTTCCATAAAGTGGTTTAACAATAATATCGCCAAATGTCTCTCTAAAAGCTGTTATTTCTTCAATATCTTTGGTAATTAATGTTTCTGGCATCAGATCAGAAAATTCAGTCACAAAAATTTTTTCTGGACTGTTGCGTACCCATGCCGGATCATTCACAACGAGTGTTTTAGGATGAATACGTTCTAACAAATGAGTCGTTGTGATATAATTGAGATCAAAAGGTGGATCTTGGCGTAAAAGAACCACATCCATATCTGTTAATTCCGTGCGAACAGGCTTTTCTAATTGATAGTGGCTTCCCTCTTTATCATGTACAATCAATGGCTCTAGTCGTGCAATCACACAACCATCATACAGAGATAAACGATCTGGTGTATAATGGAAGAGAGAGTGTCCACGTTCTTGTGCTGCTAAAGCGAGTGCAAATGTCGTATCTCCTTGAATCCGAACTGTTGAAATATGATCCATCTGAATGGCAATTTTCATAAATAAATCCTCCCTATCCTAAAAGCAGACTGGTCTAAGCATCATAAACTTAGTAAACAATAAAAGAACTATGACAAGAGAAAATTTATGACAAAAGAAACAGATACAAAATTAAACAACAAAGAAATCGAACGCTATGCACGCCACATCATTTTGCCTGAGATTGGTGGTGTAGGACAACAAAAGCTAAAAAAAGCACGTGTTCTTGTTGTGGGTGCTGGTGGTCTTGGTGCTCCTGTCTTAACCTATTTGGCTGCCGTAGGTGTAGGAACCCTTGGAATTGTCGATAACGACATCGTTTCACTTTCCAATTTACAACGCCAAGTTATTCATAAAACAAATGCAATAAACAAAAGCAAAACAGACAGTGCTGAAACCACTATAAAAGCAATAAATCCCCATGTTGTAGTTGAAAAACACACCCTACGCTTAGATAAAAGTAATGTGGATAAACTGCTTAATGCTTACCACATCATTGTTGATGGAAGTGATAATTTTACGACGCGCTATCTTCTTGCTGATCACGCTGCCCAATGCAAAAAACCCTTAATAAGTGGTGCTGTAGAACGTTTTAATGGCTCATTAACCGTCCTTATGCCGTATAAAGACAATAATCCTCACTATCGCGATTTATTTCCCACCCCTCCAGCTCACGGGACTATCCCAACATGCGCTGAAACTGGAATAATCGGTGTTTTACCTGGCGTTATTGGGACCCTACAAGCAATGGAAGTTATTAAAATGATCACAAACATCGGAGAGCCATTAGTAGGAAAGATTCTTCTCTATAATGGATTATTAGCGCAATTTAATATTATTACTTATAAACGCTCAAATTATAAAGAAAATGCCGTAGCTCTTAAGAATCTTGGAGAATCATGATTATGTTCTCTCTTCCACTAATTTTTAGCACTCTCGCAATATATATTGAAATACTAATATTTTATCGCAAGTCATCAAAACATTGTAACCAATGAAACCTATTAAATTTATCACAAATATGGAAAACCTTTTGTGAAAAAATAATTCTCTATAATGGATTATCAGCATAATTTCATGTCATCGTCTATAAATGGACAGAGACTCGTGGGAACGTAGCTGCTATCAGTATTCTTGTGTAAAAAATTTTCAACGTAGATAAAAATACAATCAGCAGAACTCTATTCAACTATTTTACTATTCACACATGAAAATTGTTTCACATGAAAGTGCTTACTTCAAACCATAACCTATAAATAAATAATCTAAGTCATATTTTAGTGATTGATAATATAGAAGGTCAATGATCTGTACCTACACCTCTAACCTCAAGAGAAAACGTCTATTCATCAAGCATCATAAAATGCAGCTTAGGATCATTGCACGTATAAGAACAATCAATTGTCTCTGATACATGGAAATTGATGTAAAAGTACATGGGGATTGATGTGCATAGAAGGATTAAGATAAACCTCATGGAGAGCTTTAATTACATAATTATCGCATTCAGAAGCAGAAAGTTGCGGCTCATGAATTGATAATCCTTCAGCAATAATTTCACAGACAAGTATATGTAGAAAAAGTGAAGCAAACAAATCTTGAAAACCAATCTGCAGATGACAGCGTAAAGAGTGCATTTTTATAAAAGAGCTCTTTTTATAAAACCGTGAAACTAAAATTACAAAAAGTCAGACTTCTTTCTAAAATTAACATCTATGGTATAAGTTAATTTGGCTCGTTCGCTTTATTATTATCCATTGGTAAAGGAACAGGATGATCGGATAAACTGCGTAAATAAAGCAAAAGATCGGCACGATCTTGATCATTTTTAATTCCACGAAAAGACATAATGGTCCCAGGAAAAGCTTCACGTGGAGAATGTAAATAACGATCTAACGTTACAAAATCCCATTTTTGATCAGAATGAGCACGTAATGCCCGTGAATAAGCAAAACCTGCTGCTGATGCCAAAGGGCGGTTAACAATCTCCCAGAGGACTGGACCAACACGCCCTGCTTCATTGCGTCCAGATGTGTGGCATATGGCACATTGGCGAAAAACTTTACGGCCATTTTCAAAATTGCCTTGTTGAAGGCGGCTATTTAGTGATAGGGAAACATCAGGTGCTTTTTGTTTTTCTTGAAATATATCATTCTTGGCAACTGTATGATGATATTGGACTGATGTAGGATGATCGTAAATTATATTGCTGAGTGTGGAAATCCCCACAACAGCGACCAGCACACATAAACAAGCACAAATAAAATAAATAAATCTCCGGCGATTCATAAAAACTCAAATGTTCACGGTTTCATTACCATTTTTAGTCTAAGCTTTTTCTTTATAACACACAACATCATAAATGCATCACAGATGACATTTGGAATCTTACAATGGCTCTTAAACCAATTATTCTTATTCCTGCCCGTATAGGCTCAACCCGTCTTCCTCAAAAAGCTCTCGCTGAAATTGGCGGAAAACCGATGATTGTTCATGTCGCAGAACAAGCCAAAAAAGCTGGAATAGGACGTACAATCGTTGCAACAGATCATAATGATATCGCTAAAGCTGTTGCAGATTATGGACATGAATATATCATAACACGAGGTGATCATAAGTCTGGATCTGATCGTATTTATGAAGCTTTAATGCGCATTGATCCGGAACAACGTTATAATGCCATTTTAAATGTACAAGGTGACTTACCAACAATAATGCCTCGTGAAATCATTCGTGCGCTACGCCCTTTAGAAAATAGCTTTACTGATATTGCAACCTTGGGTGCCAAAATCATTGAAGAAAATGAAACAAGAGATCCCAATGTTGTCAAAATCATTGGTACACCGCTTTCTCAAAATCGCCTTCGTGCTCTTTATTTTACGCGCGCCACAGCACCCTATGGAGACGGTCCTCTTTATCACCATATTGGAATATACGCCTATAGGCGCGAAGCACTTGAGAAATTTGTATCATTCAAACCCTCACCACTTGAGAAACGTGAAAAACTTGAACAATTACGTGCATTAGAAAACAACATGCGTATTGATGTGGAAATAGTCGATACAATTCCCTTAGGTGTAGACACACAACATGATCTCGATAGAGTTTGTGAGATTTTAGCATGAAAATACTAAAAAAAACCAATAAAATTTCTTTCCAAGGAGAATACGGCGCTAATTCCCATATTGCTTGCTCCAATATGTTCCCCAATATGGATGCTGTTCCCTCTGCTACTTTCGAAGACGCCCTTAATTTAGTGGAAAGCGGGAAAGCTGATCTTGCTATGATCCCTATTGAAAATACCCTTGCGGGACGCGTTGCAGACATTCATCATCTTTTACCACAGTCATCTCTTTATATTATTGATGAATATTTTTTACCTATCCATTTTCAACTCATGGTTTTGCCCGGCGTTACACATGACGAAATTAAAACCGTCCACAGCCATACGCATGCCCTTGCACAATGCCGAAAAATCATACGAAACAACGGTTGGAAACCTGTTGTTTCTGCTGACACCGCTGGAGCTGCAAAATTTATTAAAAAAAATGCTAAACGTTCACAGGCTGCCTTAGCACCTTTAATCGCAGCAGAACTCTATGGACTTGATATTCTTGAAAGAGATGTTGAAGATAACCCTCATAATATTACCCGTTTTGTCATCCTTTCACGCTCCAAACGACATGTCCCCAAACCTCAAAATGGCGAAAAAATCATCACCAGTCTTCTTTTTCGAGTGCGCAATGTCCCCGCTGCTCTCTATAAAGCTATGGGAGGATTTGCAACGAATGGTATCAATATGACAAAATTAGAAAGCTATCAAATTGGTGGAAATTTCAATGCAACACAATTCTTTGTTGATATTGAAGGGCATCCTGAAGACCCGATGATGAAACTTGCCTTAGAAGAATTATCTTTCTTTTCTGCAGAACTGCGTATTATCGGTACTTATCCAGCACAAAACGATCGAACATCGTATATATAAAAGCAATTAGGCTGCTATCATTCTTTGCTGATATCAAAGAGCATCGTAAAAATTTCATAATGCAACGTATCTTGAAAGAGCTCGGTTTTTTTCTACTCAACACCCTTCATAAAAACTGAAGAAGAAAAAACGACTCATAAAAGAATATATAAATTATTTCCATAATATTTTTTCACAAATTATATCATGATAAAAAGCACTTCAACTTGTATAAAAACCAGTGTAAAAAAACACAGTAACTACAAATAAAAACGCTTGTACCATCTATTTCCCTTTATATCTTCAAAGAGAGCTTCTTGAGAAAAGTCATTTCCTCTGACAATATTCCAATAAAGATAACGAACTTCTAAATTAGCTCTCAAAATAATTCAAATTATTATACATGATAGAGCATTCAAATTTCTTAGACTGATATCAGTCTGAACATGGTTTAAAACTAGAAAATGCAACTTAGCCCTGATTTTAGCGTTAAGTTTGAGCTTTTATCTTTATAAAAATTGATTTATGATTCACCTCACTTTAGAAAAAGGAGAGGATAATGAAAAAAATCTTCATGCAAGGATTATTAGCCGCAAATATTCTCGCCTACTCTAGTGGTGCGTTTGCTGGCTTTGGTGAGAAAAAATGGAATTTTGGGCTGGATGAAAGTGTTGTGATCATACCATCCGATACAATCCATCAAGGAGCTGAATACTCTTGTAGTATCTTTGAACCAAAGAAAGTATCCTTTACTTTATCGTACTCTACCCCTTCTGATTTAAACAAATTGAGAATTGCTGTTGATGATGAAAAGAAAATAACCCATGATAAAGAAAAGAAGATCTTTATCCTAAAAAATATAAAATCTCTTCATATAAGTTTTCCTTCGTCAGGACATTATATTTTTAAAAATATTACGAAGAAAAAAGTTGTTGGAACAAATTGTGACACAGGAGATTATGATTAACAATATTTCTATAACATCTAAATTTTAGTAGATTTATTTTTTTTCAGTTATTTTTTTCAAAATACAGCATAATGAGCCATTAAAACTTATCGCTGAAGAGGTGTTTTTATCCTAATATGGCAAACCTTAAGTTGCTCATAAGGTTAGATATTAAGGAACTTTTACGAAAACTAAAAGACTAAATTTAAATTGTTCTGTATTTTCTACTATCAGAGCTATTTTTTTTAATAAGAATATGCTTCTCTCTTCGCAACTGCTTCATTTTAAGTAATATAAAGCACATCGTACCCAAATCACTTAGATAAACGGAAAAGTAAAATTTTCTCTACAGATGCATTCCTCACTGCACTTTAAGTCATACTCATTCAGCTTTTTATAAAAATTATCTCGCTTTTCCCTCCTTATTAAAGAATATATTATTTGAAACTATAAAATCTCGCTTACTATCGATAAGAACCATTTTTATGCTTATAAAATCAGTATCCCCTTATTTCTATAGCGTTGAATGTTGCATCTTCTCTTGTATGAGTACAGCCCCTTAAAAAATATATGAAATCTTTTCTCAAATAATGAAACTTCATATATTGACCCACCTTGTGATGAACATCAATGTTTTTTAATTAAAAGAACAAGCACGCAAAAAAAGAGCGATAACATCTATTCAGTATTTATATATTTATATTATGTTAAAAGAGGTGGTGCTCTTATAAGATATTTAAGATACTGGCTTATCATTATACGACTTTGATTTTCTTACACTGAATTAAAACCACGAATAAAGTAAGATCCTCCCATCTTAAATCTCATATTGAATCCATTAAAATCGTTTCCTCGAAAGTTACAAATGGGATTGGTGTGTGAGTAAAAACGATTAAAAAAAGGAATAAAAATGCTTCTTATAAAGCCTCTCAAGTACAAGGGATCGCAACATTGGGAGTTGTTAAATAGCATGAGGGCTAAAATTTATACTTTGTATTAAGCATAAAGAGGGTAGTGCAACAATAGATTTATAACTCAAGGGAAGCATGTATACTATTTATGAGTGGCGTTTGAAATATAGTTAAGAGTATTGAGCAATAGCTCTTTAAAAAGCCTATGAATGTACAACATTAAGTTGTTCTGTTTGGGATGTTCTGTTTTGTGTGAGATGAGAAACACCATTAAAGCAATATTTTATAATTCTTTAAATAGCACTCTTCCCCCCTGACTTTCGAATGTTAGCCAATTACATGATCTATCTGCTTTATTTGCTTCTTTGACTGTTGTAAATTTTTGATGATTCAATTTCGTAGTTTTAGAACAGATGTATCTATCCTAAAACTCTTACATGTTTCAGCGAATGAGAATAATTATACATTCAGACTATCTTAAGCGAAAAAATATTTTCATACCAAATAAATATGAAGAGCTACTGCTATAAAAACTGGTAAATCCACAATCTCTTTGTTGTTTATATGTCAATAAATTAAACGCAAAGGAAAATTCTTCGTCGTTCTTAGGATATTTTTCGTTTCTGATCTTGATTTTTCATTCCAAATCGACAATATGAGCTTGGGAGGTTGGTGGTGGACGAACTACTCGCCAACTGGGTCAGGTCTGGAAAGAAGCAGCCCCAACGAGTTCTGGTACGGGTCATCGTTCCAACCTCCTATTTTGCTGAAGAAATTATTGTTTATGCTGTCTTTTAGCGAGGTATTTTTAATCTTCAGAGCAGCATTTGTATGCAGCAAATAAAGGGGTTTTGTTATTTTTAAACAAATTGTCCCATAAATAATTTTATTAAGAAAAAATCCTTTTATATGAGACTACAGTATTGATCTATGCTTTTGTATTATCAAAATGTACGCATAAAGAACTTCGAAGTTGGAAATACTCATGGAAAATTTACCGGTAGAAACAGCCTATCGTGTTCTTGCTCGTAAATATCGACCAAAAAACTTCTCTGACCTCATTGGTCAGGAAGCTATGGTGCGTACTCTCACCAACGCCTTTGAAAAAGGTCGTATTGCACAAGCGTGGATGTTAACAGGGATTCGTGGCGTAGGTAAAACCACAACAGCACGTATTTTGGCACGTGCGCTTAATTATAAAACAAAAGATATTGATCAACCAACAACCGTATTGGACTCTCTTGGAGAACATTGCACACAAATTATCGAAGGACGCCATATTGATGTTATAGAAATGGATGCCGCTTCTCATACGGGCATTGATGATATTCGTGAAATTATTGAACAAATACGCTATCGTCCTGTTTCTGCACGCTATAAGGTTTATATTATAGATGAAGTACATATGCTCTCAACACAAGCCTTTAATGGTTTATTGAAAACTCTTGAAGAACCACCGTCCCATGTGAAATTTATTTTTGCCACAACAGAAATTCGCAAAGTTCCTATTACAATTCTTTCGCGTTGCCAACGTTTTGATTTGCGACGTATTGAATCAAAAGCTTTGAGTGCACATTTGCGTCAAATTGCGAAATATGAAAAGGTGGAAGTAGAAGATCAAGCACTCTCTATGATTGCCCGTGCTGCAGAAGGATCAGCACGTGATGCATTATCCATTTTTGATCAAGCAATCGCCCATAGCAATGGCAATGTTAATGCTATTGCGGTGCGTACAATGTTAGGATTAGCGGATCAAGCACGTATCATTGATCTTTTTGAATTTATTATGAAGGGCGATGTTGTCAATGCGTTACATGAATTACGCAGTCAATATGAAGCAGGTGCTGATCCTCTTACTATATTGACAGAACTAGCCGATTTTAATCATCTGGTCACACGTTTACGTTTTACACCAGAAATAGTGGAAGATTTCTCTCTAACTGAAGAACAACGTTTAAGAAGTTTAGACTTTTCAAAAAAACTTTCCGTTCCTATTTTATCCCGAAACTGGCAAATGTTACTCAAAGGTTTACAGGAAGTTAATCAAACTGCACGTCCTCTTCAAGCCGCTGAAATGCTTTTAATTCGTCTTGCTCACACGGCTGACTTACCAACTCTTGATGAGGCTTTAAAAAAGCTTACGCAAGAAAAAACGCCTCTCACACTGGTTAAAAACTCTTCTCATCAAGAATCTACAAATGCAAATAATATAACAAAAGAAACAATGGTCGGAGCCCATGCTTCCTCGAGCGTTTCAAATACATTACCCGATCAATCAGATTTAAAAAGCTCTTTGAAAAACCAATTAGATCATTCCTTACAACCGGAAAATTTAGTTAAAAATCAAAACCATGACAAAATCAACGCCCAAGAAGTAACAGAAATTCTAGAAACTTCTCCATCTACTGATCTTTCTGAAAAGATTGTAAATTTATCGCATTCTGTCACGCAAACAACAGAAAAGATTACTGAACCTAAAACTCTCGTGATTAATTCTTTGCACGATATTGTTCAATTAGCCGAACAGCATAATGACACTCCTTTCAAACTCCTTATTAAAGAATTTGTTCATCCTGTTTCTTTTGAAGCTGGGCATATTACCTTAAGACTTTCTGAAAATACCCCACAATTTCTTGCTCATGATATAGAAAAAAAGATATCTCAATGGACAGAAAAACGCTGGACAATAACTTTTGTTAATGAAGGAGGTGGCCCAACCTTACAGGAGGAAAGTATAGCGATTCAAAAGACTCTTTTTTCTAATGCAGAAACAGATCCTGATATTGCGAAAATCCTCAATCATTTCCCAGAAGCAAAAATTGTCGATATTCGACTCAATAAAGAAGAAAATGATCTTGATTTACTCTCCAATACCTTTAAAAATGCTGATATTTTTAAAAATAAAAATGATATCAATGATGAATAAGGATACCTATTCCTATGCGTGAAATGATGAGCATGATGAAAAAAGCCAAAGAAATGCAAGAAAAAATGCAGAAGATTCAGGAGGAAATAGCTAATCTGCAAGCTGTGGGCACTGCAGGGGGTGGTCTCGTCAATATCACTTTAAATGGCAAAAATATTATAACAGCAATTCAAATTGATCCTTCATTACTCAAACCTGAAGAAGCTGAAATTCTTGAAGATCTCATTATGGCAGCTTATAATGAAGCAAGAACAAAAATCGAAATCGCAATAGAAGAAAGAACCAAAAGTATAACGGCAGGGCTACCACTCCCATCAGGTTTCAAGCTTCCATTTTAATGAAACGGATTTTTTCCGTGGGACAAAAATATGTCTAAATACATTGCAGGACCTGAGATTGAACGTCTCATTCAGATTTTATCACGGTTACCAGGTCTTGGTCCACGTTCAGCGCGTCGTGCTGCACTGCATCTTATCAAAAAAAAGGAGACTTTGCTGGAGCCTTTAGGAGCGGCTATACAAGCAGCTATCGAAAAAGTCGGCATTTGTTCTGTTTGTGGAAATGTCGATACCATTGATCCTTGTTCAATTTGTACAGATTTGCGCCGCGATGATACAACAATCATCGTTGTTGAGGATATTGCTGATCTGTGGGCCCTTGAGCGCGCAAAAACTTTAGCCGCACGTTATCATGTGTTGGGTGGACGACTCTCCCCCTTAGATGGAATAGGTCCTGACGAACTCAACATTGCCACCTTAATACAGCGTGTTGTACAAAACCCTATTACGGAGATTATTCTTGCTGTCAATGCGACTGTCGAAGGTCAAACAACTGCTCACTATATCACTGATCAGCTTTCTAATTTTCCAGTTAAAATTACGCGACTTGCTCATGGTGTTCCTGTAGGAGGTGAGCTTGATTATCTTGATGATGGAACTTTAGCAGCAGCTGTACAAGCAAGAACAAATCTTTAAAACTTTTTCTTCTTAACCTTTAGCTCTTTAATGACGGGGGAATATTAAAATGATAAAGAAAAATCTCTCACTTTTAAACGACTTTGGTCCTGGTATTTTAGTATGTTTACTCATATCAGCCTTAGCTTATGGCTTAGAAGTTGTAGAAAAACAGTTTTTCACGGAAGCGTGGCTTGAAAGCCTTGTTTTGGCAATTCTTCTAGGATCAATTATCCGTAGTTGTTTTTCTTTGCCAACATATTTTCAAAAAGGTATCACCTTTTGTGCAAAAACACTTCTCGAAATTGCTATCGTTCTTCTAGGAGCAAGCATTAGCATTAACGCAGTCCTTTCAGCTGGTTGGAATTTGCTTGCTAGTATCATATTCGTGATATTCGTAACGATTATCCTGAGCTTTGCCATCGGCCGACTTTTCGGGCTTTCTACACATTTGGCAATGCTGGTCGCTTGTGGGAATGCTATTTGTGGCAATTCAGCTATTGTCGCCGTTGCACCTGTTATAAAAGCAAAACATGACGATGTAGCCGCGTCAATTGCCTTCACTGCTCTTTTAGGAATTCTTATTATTTTATTTCTACCCTTTTTACATCCATCTCTGAATTTGTCATTTAGCCAATATGGTGTGCTTGCTGGCATGGTTGTGTATGCTGTACCACAGGTTTTAGCAGCAACAGCACCTATCTCTTTTCTAAGTGTTCAAATTGCAACAATTGTCAAATTAGTACGGGTTCTCATGTTAGGCCCTGTTATTTTTACTCTATCAATCATTTATCGCCGATCAGCAGAAACACGCTTGCGTTTACATACCCTCGTCCCATGGTTTATCATTGGCTTTATTATCATGATGCTTGTTCGCTCAAGTGGTCTTATCCCTGAAAAGGCTATCAATCCCATCAAATTTATTGCCCAGTTGTTTACTGTTATCTCAATGGCTGCACTAGGATTAGGTGTTGATATCCGATCACTAAAAAAAGCAGGATGGCGCGTCATTTTGGCTTCAACCTGCTCCATAATTATTCTCGGTATTTGTAGCCTTATTATGATACAATTGAATGATTTAAATCATATAACATTTTAAAATGTGCATTGATTATTATTTTTTCAACGTAGTATGCAATCAACCCAAAGTCCTCATTATTATTAAAATCAGTTCTTTCATAAACCAGAAAAAGTTCTAAAATATTGCTCATTATTCTATACAAAAAATTGAAAGAGCTGATATTTAAGTGAAAACTGTCAATTTTGCTTTTCAGTCCATAATGATTTGCAACGGGGTAGTATCAAAATACGTAACTCATACAAAACAATACCATTTCTTTCATCTGCTCTCATTACGCTGAGGTTTTTATACAAAGACTGATAAAATATATTCTTATTTGGAAAAAATGTGAGGTCATGACTTTTCCTCTTTTAAATTACTTTTACTTACTATGTGATACAAGTGGCATCAACGTACTATTTGATAGCTTAAAAGTTGTGACAACCCTTACATTTAAATGATTCGTGAAAGGATTTTTGATTCATACGCTAACTCCGCTTGTAATATACAAGCTAATAAATTTAATTGTTTCACCATAAGTAAATTTAAAATAAGAGAATCTTACAATACTCAAGGTACTCATTCAAAAAGTGAAACAATAAGGATTAAATTAACATCTCGTTCTATCTCATAAAAAGATATTGTTGCTTATTGGCACTAGTAACTTTCTTACAAATGAAATATACGATAATGAAAAGATTAAAAATACAGCAGGACTTTTATTTATCGTTTTATTCAACTAAAATATTTTTATGCTTATCCTTGCTATAGATACTGCTTCAATTTATTGTGCTGTTGCGCTTATTCGTCATAAATCTGTTATTGCGCGTATCAATGAACGCATGAACAAAGGACATGCCGAAAAAATTATTGGGCAGATTACACAAATAATGAAACAAGCCAATATGACGCTTGATCAAGTTGAGCGTATTGCTGTCAATATTGGACCTGGATCATTTACTGGTGTACGTGTCGGTGTTGCAACAGCACGCGCTTTGGCATTAGCACTTGAAATACCAGCTGTTGGAGTGAGTGCTCTTGAAGCGTTAGCAGCACAAGTCATAAACAGTAAAAGTACAGTATCGGCAATTACTGTTGTCATTAAAGCAGGGAGAGGAATGTTCTACCATCAAAATTTTCATAATGATCTCACACCTTTGGGAGAGCCGGGATTAAAAACAATTGAAAATATCCTCGAAGATTTGCCAAAAAAAACCCGACTGACTGGCCCAGCTGCTGATGTCGTTATGGAGCATATTAAAAACCATAAAATACACGAAAAAATTGTCCTAGAAAAAATCCCCTGCGAAGCGGCCGATATTGTAAACTATGCTTATCTTGCTGCAAACAAACAATCAAAAAATTCGCCTCGCCCACTCTATCTACGCAGCGCTGATGCAAAACAACAAACCAATTTTGCTTTGCCACAAAAAAAATAATGCCCAAATTTTCATTGACAAAAAAGATTTTTGGAATTGCTCCGCTACAAGTTAATGATAGTGCTTCTCTTCATCAAATTCATCAACATTGTTTTACCCCTTCTTGGGAAAAACAAGCTTTTGATAATTTCTTAACAGATCACTCTATCTTCGGATACAAAGTTTTTCTCATTGATCGCTCTGATCAAATTTTAGGCTTTTGCCTATGCCGTCTCATCCTTGATGAAGCAGAAATCATCACAATTGCTGTTCATCCTCATTATCGTCAACAAGGAATTGGTACCTTTCTTATCGATCGTACAGTTCACCATCTTCACGACAAGGGCGCTATAAAATTATTCTTGGAAGTAGAAGCCACAAATCTTTCTGCTTTGAACCTTTATCAACGCTTTGAATTTCAAAAAATTTCTGAACGTCTTGCCTACTACGCGTCAAAAAATGGTCGTGGTGATGCAATTATCATGCAAAAAACTTTTAAGCAAATAGATTGAGATTTGTGTAAAAAACATTTACACATGCGCTATGAATAAAGTAAATCCTAAAAATACGCCTCCTGTTGCTCCTAAAAAGGTTTTTATCAAAACCTATGGATGTCAAATGAATGTTTATGATAGCCAACGGATGACTGATAGCCTCAGTTCGCAAGGCTATGTGACAACACAAATTCCCAATGATGCCGATCTTATTCTTGTTAATACCTGTCATATTCGTGAAAAAGCAGCAGAAAAACTTTATTCTGATCTTGGTCGTTTGCGCGTTATGCGTCAAGAGCGCACACCTGATAAACCCCTGATGGTTGGTGTAACAGGTTGTGTTGCACAAGCTGAGGGAAGTGAAATCTTGCGCCGTGCTCCAACAGTGGATCTTGTTATTGGTCCGCAAATGTATCATCGCTTGCCAGAATTGTTAGAAAAAGCAAAACAAGGAAAAAAAATTATCGAAACAGACTATGCTGTTGAAGATAAATTTGCTCATTTGCCGCCCCATAATAAACATGCGGTAAGAAAACGAGGTGTTAGCGCATTTTTAACAGTACAGGAAGGTTGCGATAAATTTTGCACTTTTTGTGTTGTTCCTTACACACGCGGTGCTGAAATATCACGGTCTGTCGAGCAAATTACCGAGGAAGCCCGCCAACTCATCGAAGCGGGTGTCAAAGAAATTACGCTGCTTGGACAAAATGTCAATGGTTGGCATGGACAAAGTGCTGATGGCAAAACTTGGCGTCTTGGCGATCTTCTTTATCATCTTGCAAAACTCAATGGTTTAAAGCGTTTGCGTTACACAACCAGCCACCCACGTGATATGGATGATAGCCTTATTGCCGCGCATCGAGATCTTGATATGTTAATGCCTTACCTCCATCTTCCTGTTCAATCAGGTTCAGATCGCATCTTAAAAGCCATGAACAGACAACACAAAAGCTCTCATTATCTTCATCTTATCGAAAAAATTCGAAACGCACGGCCAGATATTGCCTTTTCAGGCGATTTTATTGTAGGGTTTCCAGGAGAAACAGATGAAGACTTTGAAGAAACCATTAAACTTATTCAACAAGTACAGTACAGTTCAGCTTATTCTTTTAAATATTCCCCCCGTCCTGGAACAGTGGGAGCCACAATGAAAAATCATGTTGATGAATCTGTAAAAGATTCCCGACTTCAACATTTACAAGCCCTTCTCCTTGAGCAACAAAATGCGTTTTTGCGTTCTAAAATTGATCAGAAAACGAACGTTCTCATCGAAAAACCTGGACGTCACTCAGGGCAAATGGTAGGGCGTTCCCCTTGGCTTTTACCTGTTGTTGTCGATACAGAAGCCTCTACAGGTAGCGTGATAGAAATTCATATTAAAAATGCAAGCTCAAACAGTTTTGTTGGTGAAGTGACAAATAGATAAACATGCCTCTAACACCTTGTTCAAAAATAAATATTTTGGAAAACTCTTTTATTTTAAAAGAAAATGATTACATCTAAAGCGTGCACTTTTTGTAAAAATTGTCTTTTATAAAGTTTACTTAACAAAATGTGCAATATTTATGTAGATATGGAGAATAGGCTGAAAGCTTCAACCGAAAAAATAAAGCGTATTAAAGAAAAAGTAAATATGTCCCTTGAAAAGGCTGATACCTTGAAACAAACAAGCGCTTCAGATCTGAGCCAAGTTGTTTTGATTTTCGAAAATAATAAATATGCAAAAGCAGTTTTTGGTAAATTTGACGAAAATCTCGCTTATATCGAAAAAAAACTCGAACTTAGTATTCATCCGCGTGGTAATGAAGTCTTAATCCGTGGAAATATTTCTGTTATAAAACGTGCGCAATATGTATTGCAGCAGCTTTATGAACGTGCCAAAACACATCAAGAGCTCACTTTATCAGATATAAAAGGAGCGATTGCTATGGCAAATATACCAAAGAAGCAGAAAGAAGACACAATAACACACAAATCTGCAACGAAACGTATACCAGCACGGTTGAGTACCCATAAAAAAATAATTCATGCAAGAACTCCAACACAAGACGCTTACATAAGCGCTATGGAGCATACTGAACTTGTGTTTGGTGTAGGACCAGCAGGAACAGGAAAAACGTATCTTGCTGTTGCTCATGCTGCAATGCTTCTAGAACGTGGTATCATTGAGCGAATTATTCTCTCACGTCCAGCTGTTGAAGCTGGAGAACATCTTGGTTTTCTTCCCGGTGATCTCAAAGAAAAAGTCGACCCATATTTACGACCACTTTATGATGCTCTTTATGATATGATGCCCGCTGAAAAAATAGAACGCATTTTAGCTTCTGGTGTCATAGAAATTGCTCCTCTCGCCTTTATGCGCGGACGAACACTTGCCCATGCTGCTGTTATTCTTGATGAGGCACAAAATACTACCCCCATGCAAATGAAGATGTTCCTCACACGTCTTGGAGAAGGAACGCGTATGATTGTTACCGGTGACGTAAGCCAAATTGATTTGCCTACAGGGCAAAAATCAGGTCTCATTGAAGCAATTCGCATTCTTTCAAATGTAGAAAATATTGCAATTGTGCATTTTGATGAAAAAGATGTTGTACGCCACCCACTTGTTGCTGCTATCGTTCGTGCTTATGATCGTGATTCCGAAATACAAAATAAAAAAAAATCATTCGCATGCGATGCATTAAAAAATGAATTTGATTCGTCATGATTATTATTGATATAATGATTAAAAGCGCAGGGTGGAATGATGAGAAAATGCTTTATAATATCACTGAAAAAGCATTAATGGCAACTATGCATCATGTTTCATTGGAAAATGTTGTAAGCGAGATTAGCCTGCTTTTTACGGATGATGAACATATGGCACAAATCAATGCACAATGGCGCAACAAAAACAAATCCACTAATGTATTATCCTTTCCTGCTTTTCCACTTAAAGCTGGAAATCAACCTGGTCCCATGCTCGGTGATATTATTATTGCCCGAGAAACTGTTGTTTTCGAAGCAGAGAACGAAGGAAAAACATTTCAAGATCATTTAACGCATATGATTGTTCATGGTATCTTACATCTGCTTGGTTATGACCATGAAACTGATGATGAAGCATATAAAATGGAAAAGCTCGAAAGAGAAATTCTTCAAAAGCTTTCCATAAAAGATCCTTACGCATAATTGTCTATCAATGATAAAATTTAACTTTTAAAATCAATATTACCAGCATACCATTTAAAGCCTCTTATTTATCTGTTATAAAAAGAAAGTCTAAAAGATTTCAAAACCATGGCAAACAAAATAAATGCACAAAATAATAGTCAAGCATCTTCTAATAATGAAAAAGACCCCTCTCAACAGACGAATCATACAGAGAAATATTCCCTGATGAATCATTTATTTTCATTCTTACGGGGTCGTAATTGTGCATCTACGTCACTGCGCGATGATCTTACCGTTGCACTCACGACTAACAATGAAAAAGATACCGCCCTCTTCTCACCTGAAGAACGTACTATGCTGCATAACATTTTACGCTTACGTGAAGCACGCGTGGATGATGTTATGATACCTCGTTCTGAAATCGAAGCATTAGAAATAAACACCTCTCTTGGAGAAACCCTTCAATGTTTTGCAAAAATTGGTCATTCTCGTATACCCGTTTATGCTGAAACTTTAGATGATCCGCGCGGCATGATCCATATCCGCGATATTCTTAACTACATCACTCGCTTTATTATCAACCCAACAAAAACCGAACAAAAATCCGATTTGCTTCAATTAAACCATACAGACTTGCATACTCCAATCGGTGAATTGGATTTGATCCGAACAGTTCTCTTTGTTCCCAGTTCTATGCTTGCGAGCAAATTATTAACACGGATGCAAACTACACGAACTCAAATGGCTTTAGTTATTGATGAACATGGAGGAACAGATGGTCTCGTTTCAATGGAAGATATTGTTGAGTTAGTCGTTGGGGATATCGAAGATGAACATGATAATGTCGACAATGCTATCGTACGTGAACCAAATAATAAATGGCTCGTTGATGCAAGAACTGAACTAGAAGATGTGGAGAAAGCTCTTGGTCCTGATTTTATCGTAGGGGAATATGGTGATGAAGTTGATACTATTGGTGGTTTGATCGTCTCCATTCTTGATCGCATTCCTGCTAAAGGTGAAATTGTCGAAGCTGTACCTGGCTATAGATTTCGTATTTTAGAAGCTGATAAACGCCGGATTAAACGATTGCGCATTTTTCGCATTCCCAAAAATGAGAATCTTGAGAACAATGCCATCCCTAAAGAATAGTCCAGCGTTTTTAAACAATTTCATCGTTTTTTTGTTCTCTGTTACAGGCTGGAAGCGCCAAGCATGGATATTTCTGTGTGGTGCTCTTACTTCTTTTGCACTTCCACCCTTTTATTTAACACCTCTTTGCTTTTTAACTTTCCCTCTCTTTATTGTTTTACTTGACTCAATACGGGCCACCAAAAACAATAAAAAACATTTTTTTACTTACGCTTTAAGCTGTGGAACATTTGGTTTTAGTTATTTTATTTGCGGCCTTTGGTGGCTATGCAATGCTTTGTTAACAGATCCAGATTCTTTTGGTTGGGCAGTCCCATTAGCCATTTTATTCCCTCCACTCTACCTTTCTCTTTATTGGTTTTTTTCTGGTTTCATTGTCGGTTTATTATGGACAAAAGGAATAGCACGCTTTTTTGTTTTAGCCTTTGCATTAGGATTATCCGAGTGGTTGCGTGCGTTTTTATTCACAGGATTTCCATGGAATTCTCTTGGCTATACAGCCATGCCAACCCCAATGTTCATGCAATCTGATGCAATCGTAGGACTTTACGGAATGAATATTCTTGCTGTATTAGCCTACAGTTTGCCAACTGTTTTATTAACGAATGAAAAAAAGAAAGTGGCACTTTCTCTTTGCTTATCACTTATATTCATTCACTGTGGTTTTGGGTTTTATCGTCTTCATACTATAGAAAACACAGCTGAAGATCAAAAAAGTGCTTATTGGGTGCGTATTGTTCAACCGTCCATCCAACAAAATATAAAATTGCGTGATAATACACGAGAAGCTATGTTGGAAGCGCATATGAAGCTAAGTGCAACACCAACAACCGATCAAAATTCAGAACCCGATTTTATCATATGGCCGGAAGCTTCCGTTCCTTACCTTCTTTATGATAACTCATCTATCACAATGCGCATTGCCTCTCTTTTAAAACCTAAACAATGGGCTATTATCGGAGCAATACGCGCCAGCAATGATCTACCTCATTCCCAAACACAATATTTTAATACAATTGCAGTCATTAATGCTCAAGGTAATATTTTAAATACCTCCGATAAACTTCATTTGGTTCCTTTTGGTGAGTATCTTCCTTATCAGAATTTATTGAAAAAAATTGGATTGCGTACCCTTGCCGATAATATTGGTGGATATAGTACTGCAAGTGTGCGCAAAATTGTTACAATGCCAAACGGATTTTCTTATCTACCCTTAATTTGTTATGAAGCAATATTTCCCCATGAAATGACTTTTCAAGGCTCCCCGCCTCAAGCAATTATTAATATTACAAATGATGCATGGTTTGGTGTAACACCTGGACCCTATCAACATCTTCAACAAGCACAGCTTCGTGCCGTTGAACTGGGAATCCCCCTCATACGGGCAGCTAATAATGGCATATCAGCTGTTATTGATTCTTATGGACGAATCGTTGTAGCTCTTCGACAAAATGCTGTGGGCATTATTGATTCACAAGTTCCATCATCCATTACCCCTATAGGAAGCAATGAATACAGAACTTTCTCTACTTTTATCTTATTCATCCTTATGCTATTGTGTCGTGTTGGTTTTGGTTCTACAAAACAGCTTAAATGATTCAAGTGCCCTTTGTACGGCATTATGTTGCGTGTACCAGTAGTATTGGGAAAAAATATTACATATTGTTTTAATTATATGATAAATCAGCTTCGCATAAATATGATGTTGGTTTAGAAGAAAAGTGCTGGAAATAAAGAGTTGCATTATGACCGAAACTAGAAAAAAACCTGACCCTATAGATATCTATGTTGGAACTCGTATCCGTTTACGTCGTAATATTTTAGGACTCACTCAAGAGAAACTAGGTGAAAAATTAGGAATTACTTTTCAGCAAATCCAAAAATATGAAAAAGGAACAAACCGTATTGGTGCCAGTCGTCTTCAAGCGATAGCAGAAATTATGGATGTTCCTGTTTCTTACTTTTTTGATAAAGGTATTACCTCCCAACAAGTAGAGGGTTTTGCCGAAAGTGATCACAATTTTATAGACTTTTGTTCTAGCAGCGAAGGGATTCAGCTCATGCGCGCTTTTACAAATATATCTGATGCTAAAGTGCGTCGAAAAATTATTGATTTGGCAAAAGCACTTTCTGAGGAAGATGTGACAAATAAGTTATAAATTAAAATTATATCTTTTCTCTTTTATTCATATAAATTTGCATTGACGATTTGCTACAGAATTAGCAAATGGTAGCGACTTTAGTAAGCAATTAATTAAATCGTTGGTTTTCTTTTTTGAAGGAGTTCCTATGCCGCATCAAGATTATCTTTTTACGAGCGAATCGGTATCGGAAGGACATCCTGATAAAATTTGTGATCGTATTTCCGATGAAATCGTTGATATGATCTATAAAGAAGCTGAAAAGACTGGTACTGATCCATGGTTAGTACGCGTTGCCTGTGAAACTCTCGTCAGTGTCAACCGTGTTGTTATCGCTGGTGAAGTACGTGTTCCCGATACGCTATTAAAAAAAGATAAAAATAAAGAATTCATCTACGATGAAACTAGCTTTCCACTCATTAATCCTACACGTTTTCGTACAGCAGCGCGCCGTGCTATTCGTACCATTGGCTATGAACAAGCAGGATTCCATTGGAAAACTGTTAAAATTGATGTTCTTTTGCGCCCCCAATCAGCTGATATAGCAAGAGGGGTTGATAATGCTACGGATCGGCATGGTGAAGAAGGAGCAGGTGATCAAGGCATCATGTTTGGATATGCTTGCCGTGAAACACCTGATCTCATGCCTGCACCAATTTATTATGCGCATAAAATTCTCAAACTTCTTGCCGCAGCCCGACATAAAGGAGAGGGAGAAACTGGAAAATTAGGACCAGATGCTAAAAGCCAAATAACCATACGCTATAAAAATGGAAAACCAATAGAGGTCACATCCATCGTTCTTTCAACGCAGCACCTTGATGAAAGCTGGGATTCCAATAAAGTACGTACAGTGGTTGAGCCTTACATTCGCCAAGCTTTACATGACATTCCCATTGCAGCTCAATGCAGTTGGTATATTAACCCAACAGGAAAATTTGTTATTGGAGGACCTCAAAGCGATGCCGGATTAACGGGACGCAAAATTATTGTGGATACTTACGGAGGTGCAGCACCCCATGGAGGCGGTGCTTTTTCAGGAAAAGATACAACAAAAGTTGATCGTTCTGCTGCCTATGCGGCACGCTATCTGGCTAAGAATATTGTTGCTGCTCATTTAGCAGAGAGATGCACCATTCAACTCTCCTATGCAATTGGTATTGCACAACCTTTATCTATTTATCTTAATCTTCATGGAACAGGAAAAGTCGATGAAAAAGTTATTGAAGCAGCCATCCGCAAAATAATGGACCTTTCACCTACCGGCATTCGAAAACATCTTGACCTCAATAAACCTATTTATGCAAAAACAGCTGCCTATGGTCACTTTGGTCGTAAACCAAAAAACGATGGTTCGTTTTCATGGGAAAAAACTGATCTCGTGAAAACGCTTCAAACAATGATCCAAATCCCATGATTAAACATAATATACGTAAGAGTGAAGCATTTTTTGGACGCCGACAAGGAAAACAACTTCGAAACAGTCAGCTTACACGTATAAAAATGCTTCTCCCCAATTTTAATATTGATTTAAATGTTCCTCCTCCTTCAAACCTTACATCCTTATTTTCAAGCAAAGTAAGAGAAATTCGACTTGAAATCGGCTTTGGTGGAGGTGAACATTTACTTCATGAAATGGAATATTTTCCAAAAACTGGTTTTATCGGCGTCGAGCCCTTTATCAATGGCATGGCAAAAATATTGTTGTCTCTTGAACAGCATCAAAACCATCAAAATCGTCTTCGCCTCTATAATGATGATGCTACACGCCTCCTTGATTGGCTCCCTGATAACTCGCTTGATGGAATAGACCTCTTCTATCCCGATCCTTGGCCGAAAAAGAAACACTGGAAACGACGTTTCATCAACATAAAAAATCTTAACCGTTTTGCTCGTGTTCTTAAAATAGGGAAATTTTTTCGCTTTGCTAGCGATATAGACAGTTATGTAAACTGGACTTTGTACCATTGTGCACAACATGATCACTTTGAATGGAAAGCAGAAAGCCCTCAAGACTGGAAACTCCCTTATCCACTATGGAGTGGAACCCGCTATGAAGCAAAAGCTTTACGCGAAGGACGAACGCCTGCCTATCTTACCTTTATCAAGAAATAAATGATCAAGCGCTTTTCTCATAAACAACTTGAAAAATTTTGAATTTAAGAGTATCAATAGTTAAATTCTTGGTCTTATGATGAAGAGTGGGCCGTTGGACCCGCTCTTTTTTAATATCATAAAACTGATGAAAACAACTTGGATAAAATGTATGAACGAAGCTGAAAAAATAAGCAATCTTGACGAACCGCGCTTGTTTGAAGAAGAGGGTATCGAAGCACAGGTTGCTGCTCTTGTCATACCACTACTTAAACCTTTAGGTTTTCGTTTGGTTCGTGTAAAACTCCTTGGTCAAAATGGTTTAACACTTCAAATTATGGTTGAACGTGCCGATGGTTCTATGACCATAGAAGATTGTGAAACTGTTAGTCGAACTGTTTCCCCACTCCTTGATGTCCAAAATGTTATTGAACGCAAATATCATTTAGAAATCTCATCACCTGGAATTGATCGTCCATTGGTAAGAAAATCTGATTTTTTTCATTGGCAAGGGCATCTTGCAAAAATTGAAACAAAAATAATAATTGATGGGCGCCGAAAATTTCGCGGGACACTTACAAATATCACGCAAGATGGATTTATTTTAAACACCGATAAAGCTGCTTATGGAGAAGCCATGTATACCCCTATTTCCTTTTGTGATATCATAAATGCACATTTAGTGCTTACCGATGAGCTTATTCGCGATGCATTGAAACAAAATAAAGATTTAAGTCAACAATTCATTGCCGAAGAGAACGCTAACGACTCTATACAGACGCTCAATTTCAAAAAATAATATCACAGGGGAATACCCATCGTGTGGCACAAAGAAGGAGAAAATTGATGGCTACAAGCGCTAACAGGCTTGAGATTCTGCAAATTGCAGATGCTGTTGCACGTGAAAAGTCAATCGACCGTGAAATTGTCATTTCTGCGATGGCTGATGCTATTCAAAAAGCAGCACGTTCTCGTTATGGTCAAGAAACCAATATCCGTGCTGAAATCAATTCTAAAACAGGTGAAATTAAATTACAGCGCCTGCTTAAAATCGTTGATGTCGTTGAAGACTATACAACGGAAATTACTTTGTCTGATGCTCTCAAACATCAAGCAGAAGCAAAAATTGGTGATTTTTTTGCTGATCTTTTACCTCCTATGGATTTTGGACGTATCGCAGCACAATCTGCTAAACAGGTTATTGTACAAAAAGTACGCGACGCAGAGCGTGATCAGCAATATGAGGAATTCAAAAATAAAGTTGGTGAAATTATTTCTGGTACAGTTAAGCGTGTGGAATATGGTAACGTCATCGTTGATCTAGGGCGCGGTGAAGCTATTGTGCGCCGTGATGAATTAATTCCTCGTGAATCATTCCGCTATGGAGATCGCATTCGTGCTTTTGTCAATGATGTACACCGTGAAACGCGTGGGCCGCAAATCTTCCTTTCACGCACACATCCCCAATTTATGGTAAAACTTTTCACTATGGAAGTGCCAGAAATTTATGATGGTATTATAGAAATCAAATCTGTAGCTCGTGATCCAGGTTCACGGGCTAAAATCGCCGTTGTTTCACGCGATGGTTCCATTGATCCTGTTGGAGCATGCGTTGGAATGCGAGGAAGTCGTGTACAAGCTGTTGTTGCTGAATTACAAGGCGAAAAAATTGATATTATTCCTTGGTCGCCTGATGCGGCAACATTTGTCGTTAATGCACTGCAACCTGCTGAAGTTTCTAAAATTATCCTTGATGAAGATGCTGAACGGATTGAAGTTATTGTGCCAGATGATCAACTTAGCCTTGCTATTGGACGACGTGGGCAAAATGTTCGCTTGGCTTCACAGCTAACAGGATGGAACATTGATATTTTAACGGAAAAGGAAGAATCTGAAAATCGTCAAAAAGAATTTACTGAACGGAGTAAATTGTTTATGGAAGCCTTAGAGGTTGACGAAATGATCGGACAGGTTATGGCATCAGAGGGTTTTTCTTCTATTGAAGAAATCGCCTATATTGATCTTGAAGAAATCGCTTCTATTGATGGTTTTGACCATGATACCGCCGCTGAAATCCAAAGTCGTGCCCGCGAATATCTTGATCATCAAGAAAAAGAACTTGATGAAAAACGCAAGAAGCTCGGAGTTTCTGACGAATTGCGAACACTTCCTGGAATGACAAGTGCTATGTTGGTTGCTGTAGGTGAGGATGGTGTAAAAACAATAGAAGACTTTGCTGGCTATGCCGTTGATGATTTAGCTGGTTGGAGAGAACGCAAAGAAGGTCAAACACAGAATTTTTCTGGTATTTTAACCCCTTTTGACATTACACGCGCAGATGCAGAAGCTATGGTTTTAGCCGCACGTGTACAAGCAGGCTGGATAGACCAAGCTGATCTTGTTACAGAAAATCCTGTAGAAGATGAAAATTCTACAGAAAATGAAAAAATAGATGATTTGGATGTGGATACACTTTAAATGAATGAACGGACTTGCATTGTGACCCGAAAAAATGCTTCAGCACAAACGCTGATCCGTTTTGTTATTGGTCCCAATAACCAAATTGTTCCTGATCTTAAAGCGAATTTACCAGGGCGTGGCGTTTGGATTTCCGCCCATCACGCTGTTATTGAGAAAGCAATAAAACAGAAAGCTTTTCATAGAAATTTTAAAACAGATGTTGAGGTTGCACCAAATCTTGTGCATGTTATTGATACGCTTTTACTAAAAGCCGCTCTTTCAAGCCTTTCCATGGCACGAAAAGCGGGAGCAATTGTTATGGGAGCAACAAAGGTTGACGCTGCTATCCGCTCTGGTAAAGTTATTCTTGTACTTCATGCTAAAGAAACAACAGAAGATGGGAAACGAAAAATTGCACAGGCCATCCATTCAATACAACAACAAACAAATCGGACTATAAAAACCATATCTTTATTTACAAGTGATGAAATGCGAGTGGCTTTTGGCTCTAATCCTGTAATGCACGCGGCCTTACTGGACACAAAGGCTGCTGAAGGATTTCTCAAAACGACATGTAAATTGATCAGCTATCGTGACGACAAGCATAGTAAGTCTAGTGAGATGACGGCACAAGCCGTGAAGGAAGTACAATGAGTGAAAATAACAACGACAAAACAACCGTCAAGAAGACACTAACTCTCAAGAGGTCTGTCTTGGAAACGAGCACGGTTAAACAAAATTTTAGTCATGGCCGTACGAAGGCTGTCGTTGTCGAAACCAAACGGCGTAAAATTACGCGACCTGATGAAAAAGCTGAAACCCTACAGCCCATTACAAAGCCGCATGTGGCCCCCCAGCGTTCTAAACCGCGTTTTGAGGGAAAAAAGCCTCAAGAATCTGTGGCCAAAAGCAATCTTTCATCAACTGAAATGGAAGCGAGACTTCGCGCGTTAGAAGAAGCACATATCCAAGAAAGAATAACGCGAGAACAAGCCGAAGAAGAAGCAAGACGCGCTAAAGAGCGTGAAGAAATTTTACAGCAAGAAAGTAAAGAAAAAGAAATACATCTCCAACAAGAAGAAGAAATATCACCAGTACAGACTCCACCTGTTCCCCCTCTCATTGAACAGACAGATATTCCTATTGCGCCTAAAAACACAACCGTGATTGAAAAACGCAAAATAGATGACAATAAAGAGGAAGAACGGCATAGTCGACGTGCTAATCCTGCTAAATCAGAAATACGTGTACCAAAAGTTGTCAAAGGAGCTGATGAGCGGCGACGCGGAAAGCTAACTCTGAATAGTGCACTGGATGAAGAAGGAAACGCACGTGGGCGCTCAATGGCTGCAATGCGGCGTAGACAGGAAAAGTTTAAGCGTGCACAAAATCAAGAACCAAGAGAAAAAATTTCTCGCGAAGTTGTTCTTCCTGAAACGATTACCATTCAAGAGCTCGCACAACGTATGACGGAGCGTTCTGTTGATGTGATTAAATTCTTGATGAAACAAGGACAAATGATGAAACCTGGCGATGTTATTGATGCAGATGTTGCCGAACTCATCGCTGTTGAATTTGGCCATACTGTTAAACGTGTTTTAGAATCTGACGTAGAAGAAGGTATCTTTAATATAAAAGATAATCCTCAAAACATGCAGCAGCGTCCCCCTGTTGTAACCATTATGGGCCATGTTGACCACGGAAAAACTTCTCTTTTGGATGCTATTCGTAAAGCAAATGTTGTTTCTGGCGAAGCAGGAGGTATTACGCAGCATATTGGTGCCTATCAAGTAGAACAAAACGGTCAAAAAATTACCTTTATTGATACACCTGGTCATGCTGCATTTACGGCTATGCGTGCACGTGGAGCTCGTGTTACTGATATTGCTGTTCTCGTTGTAGCCGCTGATGATAGTGTTATGCCCCAAACGATTGAATCAATCAATCATGCGAAAGTCGCTGGTGTACCTATCATTGTTGCTATCAACAAAATTGATAAACCAGCTGCGAATGCACAAAAAGTACGTACAGAACTTCTACAACATGAAGTGTTTGTTGAAACTATGGGCGGTGAAACTTTGGACGTTGAAGTTTCTGCTAAAACTGGTCAAAATCTTGATAAACTTCTCGAAGCTATCCTTCTTCAGGCTGAAATGCTTGATCTGAAAGCAGATCCTCAACGAACTGCAGAGGGCGTTATCATTGAAGCCAAATTGGATCGCGGACGTGGATCTGTTGCAACAGTTCTTGTTCAAAAAGGTACATTACACCCTTCTGATATTATAGTTGCCGGAAATGAATGGGGTCGTGTGCGTGCTTTGATTGACGACCATGGCCGCCATGTCAAAGAAGCCGTTCCCTCTACACCGATTGAAATTTTAGGCATGCAAGGAACACCACAAGCCGGAGACCGTTTTGCTGTTGTCACACATGAAGCAAAAGCACGTGAAATTTCTGAATATCGTCAACGATTAGCACGTGATAAAGCTGTTGCGCGGCAAACTGGTTCGCGTGGTTCTCTTGAACAGATGATGACAAAATTGCAAACGACTGGTGTTAAGGAGTTTTCTCTTATTATAAAAGGGGATGTGCAAGGATCAATTGAAGCAATTGCTTCAGCATTGGAAAAACTCGGAAATGATGAGGTTCGTGCGCGTATTGTACATTCTGGTGCTGGCGGAATTACCGAAAGTGATATTTCTCTTGCGGAAGCTTCTAACTCTGCTGTAATTGGCTTTAATGTTCGAGCCAATAAGCAGGCACGTGATTTTGCTAAAACACAAGGAATTGAAATTCGTTATTATAACATCATTTATGATCTTGTTGACGATATCAAGGCTGCCATGTCTGGATTACTCTCACCAGAACAGCGTGAAACTTTCCTTGGTAATGCTGAAATTCTAGAAGTCTTTAACATTACAAAAATTGGAAAAGTTGCAGGATGTCGTGTTACAGAAGGTAAAATAGAACGAGGAGCCGGTGTTCGCCTTATCCGCGATAATATCGTTATTCACGAAGGAAAGCTGAAAACACTCAAACGTTTTAAAGATGAAGTCAGTGAAGTGCAAAGTGGTCAAGAATGTGGAATAGCCTTTGAAAATTATGACGACATGCGCGCAGGAGACATCATTGAGACCTTCCGTATCGAACATATTAATCGTACATTATAAAATAATCCAATAACCTTATTCTGTTATAAAATGAGAAAAAGTTATTAGATTTTATACACAATATCTTTTTTTCCTTATCTAAATGGTCAAAAAAAGAGATCTTGTAGCAAGGATAAAACTTTGATGAAAAATGCAGGGCCATCACAACGGCAACTTAGAGTAGCAGAGCAAGTACGTCATGCAGTAGCGCATATATTACAGCGTGATATTTTGCTTGATGATATCTTAAAAGATATTGTTATTTCTGTCTCTGAAGTACGCATGTCACCAGATTTAAAAATTGCTACTTGCTTTGTATCACCTCTCAGCACTCTTAAAAATGCTTCTCATACCGATGTTGTTGATACCCTCAATAAACATAGTCGTTTTCTCCGTGGAGAAATCAGTCATGCGTTGCGACAAATGAAATATATGCCAGAACTGCGTTTCCGACTTGATAATAGTTTTGATAATTTTTCAAAAATTGATGCTCTCCTTCGCTCGCCTGAGGTTGCACGCGATCTTCACCATAGTGATATAGATGAGGATTAAAGATATGGCGCGGCAACACAAGAAAAAAGGGCGTCCTGTTTCTGGCTGGGTCATATTTGATAAACCAAAAGGAATGAAATCAACAGAAGCTGTCTCACAAATCAAATGGCTCTTTCATGCTCAAAAGGCAGGACATGCGGGTACACTTGATCCTCTTGCTTCTGGTCTCCTTCCTATTGCATTGGGCGAAGCAACCAAAACCGTCCCTTACGTGATGCAAGGCAAAAAAACTTACCGTTTTCATATTGCTTGGGGGCAAGAGCGCTCAACAGATGATCTAGAAGGAGAAATAACGAAAACTTCTCTCAAACGTCCAACACAAGAAGAAATACTTGCTCTTCTTCCTCAATATACAGGTGTTATTTTGCAAACACCTCCACAATTTTCAGCAATCAAAATTGCCGGAAATCGTGCCTATGATTTAGCGCGTGAAGGGGAAGTTGTTGAAATTCCGCCCCGTGAAGTGGAAATAGAAACTTTCAAGTTATTAGAAATGCCTACTAAAGAGCATTCTGTCTTTGAAATAACCTGCGGAAAAGGAACTTATGTGCGCTCTTTAGCACGCGATATGGGACGTGATCTCGGTTGCTATGGGCATATTGCTGATTTAAGACGTATTGCCGTCGCACCTTTTGATGAAGAAGATCTCATTACATGGGAGGAACTAAAAGCGGCCATTCCGCCAAATAAAAACACTACAGATGAAAATAATCGTTCTTTTGAAAAAAACTTCTCAACACTCGATGGGCTCTTAATTGACACAAGTGCCGCATTAGATTGCCTCCCTCACTATATCCTTAATGAAACTCAAGCACAGAGAATTATCAAGGGTCATTCTATCCTCTTGAATCATCACAAAGTACCTCTTAATGAAGAGGAAATTTGTGTCCTCTATAAGGAACAACTTCTTGCTATTGGCATTCTCGACAAAGGTCTATTTAAACCAAAGCGGATTTTCACAATTTAATCGATTCTTTTCCACAACCACCTTTTGCGAAAAGATATTTTTCTCTATCAATTAAGAAAAATATGGTGCTTTTCATTGTCTATATTTACCGTATTCATATCAAAATTTAAGTCAGTGCTATAAGCTAGCAACACATTGATTTATATAGATAATTCACTGTTTTACATGTTGAATTAAAGACCCGAATATAGTAAGGTTTTCTCATTCTAAACCCTCTCAGATTGAATCAATTAATATCACTTGCTTGCACGTCAAAAGCGGGGCTGGTGTGTGGGTAAAAACTGTAGAAGAAAGGAGTAAAAATGGTCCTTATGAACCGTCTTAATGCAAGGGCTGTCGCAACATTGGGGGCTGGCAAATATAATGATGGTGCCGGCTTGTTACTTCATAAGCGTAAAGATGGAGGTGCTCAATGGCTTTATCGTTATACCATTCATGGTCGACGTCGTGAAATGGGCTTGGGGGCGTTGCGAAATGTTTCTTTAAAAAAAGCCCGTGAATTGGCAAATCAATGGCGTTCTGTTTTGCATGAAGGGCATGACCCCATTAAAGAACGCGATAAACAAAAGCGTGAGGCAATGCGTAATCTTCATTATTTAAAAAACATTGCTTTAGATGCTTTTGAAAGCCGTAAAGCTGAATTAAAAAGAGATGGTAAAGCTTGTGATTGGTTTTTACCATTACGCCTTCATATTCTCCCTAAATTAAGCTGTCTGCCCGTTTCAGAGATTACACAAACAGAGATACGCAATACCCTTGCTCCTATCTGGCATACAAAAGCTGCAACAGCAGAGAAAGCACTAAATCGTCTTAATCTTTGTCTCAAACATGCGGCTGCATTAGGGTTAGATGTTGATTTACAAGCAACAGAAAAAGCACGCGCGCTCTTAGGTAAACAACGTCATAAAACCACTAATAGACCTGCAATGGATTGGAAAGATGTCCCCGCCTTTTATCAGTTACTCTGTAAAACACAAAACATAACACAACTGGCTTTGCGCTTGCTTATCCTGACAGGCGTTCGTACCAACCCTTTGCGTCATATTCGTGAAGATCAGATTGAAGATGATATATGGACTATTCCTGCTGAGAATATGAAAGGTTTGCGTGACGCTACAACAGAATTTCGCGTACCTCTATCATCTGAAGCGCTAAAAGTGATTAAACAAGCCCGTTGTATTTCCAAAAGTAATTTCATTCTGTCTTTTTCCGGTCGTGCTCCCCTTGCTGAGAATTGTATGGCAAAATATATGAGACATAATAAACTTGAAGCCTGCCCGCATGGTTTTCGTTCTAGTTTACGCAATTGGCTCGCTGAAACAACCGATGCCCCCTATGAAGGTCGCTGAAACCATTCTAAGTCATACGGTAGGTGGTAAAGTAGAGCGTGCCTATCGTCGCACTGACTATCTAGAGCAGCGCCGCGTTTATATGGATAAATGGGCGGCATATGTCACGGGTCAATCTTAAGATATGGGGTGCATAACCCCATGATCTGTGGATAACTTTAGCTCTCTTCTCTCTCATTCTTTCTCAATAAGAGTCATAAATTATCACATAAAAAATTGTATGATAATATATTGTTTTCTATAAATAAAACATCTTTCTAAATGAACCAAAATGTGGTTAATAAATGGTTATGATTTGTTGCCATTTTTTGATAGAAAGGATTTTAGTATGACAGAAAATGATATTCTTTTAACAGACCGTGAAAGTGCAAAATTGCTTCATATGAGTGTCTCAACTTTCCGCCGTCATGTAACCAATGGCTCTCTCCCAAAACCTTTAAAATTTGGCTTTTTATCCCGTTGCTTACAATCGGATCTCTTAAATGTCATCGAGCAAGCAAAACAGCAACGTCAAAGTGACGCGGCATAAAAAAAAACCTTGTCACATAAGGACGGACAAGGCTTTCTCAAACTCATCACCCTAGAGATAGCACAATCCGTCCTATGACGCAACGTTATAGGATTTAAAATGATGTGTTCTTTTAAGAATGCGCAAGGTATCACACGTGCCTTGCGTGGTACTTGGCATGGGCGTTATGGAACAGCCCGTTGCCCTGCTCATGATGATAGGCTGCCTAGCTTATCCCTTGCCAATGGACATGATGGGCGTTTATTGCTCTATTGTTATGCTGGCTGCTCTTTTAGAGAGATCATACAAGCACTCATTAGAATTGGCTTGCTTGGAAAACAAGCCTTTTTTGATAAAGCTTATGATCAGACGCTCTCTTTCTCAAAACAGTTTTGTGCTGATCTCAAACGAGCAAAACAGAAAGCAGAGAGAGCAAAAGCAATTTGGCAACAATGCCAACCAATCAAAAATACTTTAGCAGAAACCTATTTACGTATGCGGGGTATTACATGTGATTTGCCTGCTGATTTACGCTTTCACGACAACTGTCCGCACCCATTAGGGATTACACTGCCCGCGTTGGTGGCTCTTGTTAAGGGTGCTGGCTCCTTTGCTATTCATAGAACCTTTTTACAAGCCAATGGCTGCAAAACAGACCAGAAACCAGCAAAAGCCATGTTGGGATCTGTAATGGGCGGTGCTGTGCATTTAAGTCAAGCCAATCCAAAACATCTGGTTATTTGTGAAGGCATTGAAACGGGGCTGTCTCTGCTGTCTGGGTTGTTATCAGAGCCCGTTAATTTATGGGCGTCTCTTTCAACCAGTGGCATGATGCGTGTGAATTTACCCCATACAAAAGGACATCTGACAATTGCAATGGACGGCGATGATGCGGGTCGTAAAGCAGGTTTTACCCTAGCTGCACGTGCTTATAGCCAAGGCTTTGAGGTCTTTATCATGCAAGCCCCTAACGCTTTAGATTTCAATGATTTTCTCTATTATTCAAGGTAAGTAATATGACAAAAGATAATCAAAATATTTTAGAGAGTAATACCCCTGTCAATGATAACGATAATGCTTGTTTAAAAGCCATTCCTTATGAACAAGCCTTGCAACAAAACGGTTGGGGGGAATTAAAACCACTTGAATATACTCTCTTACCCGTCGAGCCTTTTCATGCTGCGCAAATGCCTTTAACTTTAAGTCGCTATGTTTATGACGTTTCAGAGCGTCAACAAGCTCCAATGGATTTTATTGTTGTCTCTGCTTTATGCGGTTTGGCGGCTGTCATTGGTAATGGCGTGCGGGTTGCTCCAAAACAATATGATGATTGGACGATTGTCCCTAATCTCTGGGGCGCTCTTATTGGTCAATCATCAACATATAAAACACCAGCCATGAAAGCCGCTTTAGCGCCCATTACTTGCCTTCAAAAGCAATGGTATAAAGAGTGGTTAAAACAGAAAGAAAAACAAGAAATTGAAGAGAGATTTGAAACTTTAGACAAACGAGAAAAGGAAAAACAAGCCCATAAAGCGATCAAAAAAGGAGATCTTGAAACAGCCCGTGCTCTTTTGTCTGAAGCCCCTTCTAAAGATAATACACATGATGATGATGTCTCTCGTTTTATTGTCAATGATGTGACGGTTGAAAAGCTTGGGGAACTCTTAAAAGAAAACCCCCGTGGTCTCTTAATGGTTCGTGATGAGTTATCTGGTTTTTTAACCAATCTAGAAAGAAAGGAATATCAAACAGACCGTGCTTTTTATCTCACAGCTTTTAATGGAGATGATCAATTTACCTATGACCGTATCGAGCGGGGAACCATTTTTATCCCCCATGTAACGTTATCAATAATTGGAGGCATTCAACCTTCACGAATTATTCCCATCATTCAAGCCATGCACCATGGAATAAACGATGACGGTTTATTGCAACGGTTTCAAATGATTGTGTGGCCCGATGAAAATCAAGAATGGAAATTGATTGATAGACCGCCCAATCAAGAGGGCTGGCAAAAGTATGAAGGTGTTTTTCGCTCTTTTCGTGATAAACGATTAGGTTCTCCAGAACACCCGCTGATCATGCGTTTTATGCCAAAAGCACAAGAGAAATTTTATGAATGGTTAGAAAACCTTCATAGAGAAGCAAAAGGGGGTCGTTTCTCCGAAAGCTTACAATCGCATGTTTTAAAAATGCCAAAGACCATAGCAAGCCTTGCGTTAATTTTTGAACTTCTTGATAGTGGTGGTTTTGAAATTGGTCTCTATGCCATTACAACAGCATTGCGTTGGGAAAAATATCTATTAAGTCATGCAAAACGTCTTTATGCGGCGCATGATACATTAACAGCAGAGCGTGCAAAATTAATTGTTGAACGCTGTGATCATTTACCCGATATTTTTATAGCAAGGGATGTTTATAAACGTGATTGGAAATGTTTAACAGACAATCAAACCGTTAAGCAAGCTTTAGAGCTTTTATGTCGTTGTAACTATATTCGTGAAATCTCTGGAGACAATAACTCCCAAGGCGGTCGACCTACCATACGTTATGAATGGCACCCCTTAGTGAAAAGTCATAAGACATCACACTGAGGCAATTTGGAAATCTTATAAAACATTAAACAATATAACAGTGAACCTTTAAAGCACTCCCCATCATTAGTTTTTGGGGGTTATGGGGGTTCTTTTTACCCCCCTTTATATATATTTTTTAGTCAAAATAAAAGTTATTATATTTCAAGTGGTTAATATTTTACAGATCTAAAAAAACAACCTATATCGACATTACAACCTATAAATTCAACCAATAACATATGTTTTGTAGGTGTTTTGGGGGTTTTAAAAACAGACAAAACCTATCTATAAAATAATTCATAAAACTTATCAAAATACTCATTCTGATGTTTTAAAGTCCATGGTGCATTTGTCTTGATTAACAGGTCAATTAACACATCAAATAAACAGCAAATTTCACTATTTTGCTGATCTTATCCCATGTCATGGGCTGTGGATAAACAGCATTAAAAAAAACTTTTGAAAAAAATTTATCCGCTTTTTAGCATTTTCCGAATTTTTCACACTATTCATTCAAAATGGATTTAATAAGCTTCATTTTGATTCTTTTGAAGAGAATTAATCAATAGAATATATTGTCATGGAGTTTATTCTTTATGCTTCGCCCTCATCATTCTGATCATGAACATGTCTCTTTACGCTCTCTCTTAGAATATTATCGTCAACAAGCAAAATCACCTCGTGAATTGGGAACATTGTTTGAAAATCTTGTCATAGCTTATCTTATGCATGACCCTCTCCATTTTGGACGATATGAAACGGTTGAGAGCTATTATGAATGGGCAACAGAGCGTGAAGGTTGGAATAAAAATGATATCGGCATTGATCTGGTGGCAAAGCTTCGCAATCAAGAGGGATATGTGGCTATTCAATGTAAGTTTTATAAAGCTGACCATCAGATCAGTAAAAAAGATATTGATAGCTTTATCGCTGCCTCTGGAAAAGACATCTTTAAATATCGTCTTCTCGTTGATACCACAGAAGTGGAATTAAGTGACAATGTGAATGCCATGATTAAAGGACAAGCGATACCCGTTTATCGTATTGACCTTCGTCATATGGAAAACAGTCGGATAGATTGGCAAATATTTGCAACAAAACAAGAAGTTCTTCTGAAATCAACAAAAGAGCCTCGTCCCCATCAAGAAGAAGCCATCAAGAAAGTCTGTGAAGGGTTAAAAGAAGCAGATCGTGGCAAGCTGATTATGGCATGTGGAACGGGGAAGACTTTCACAAGCCTTAAGATAGCAGAACACATAGCAGGAAAAGGCAAGCGTGTGTTGTTTCTGGTGCCTTCTCTTGCTTTAGTCTCGCAAACGATCCGTGAATGGACAGCCGATGCACAAGTGCCCTTGCGTTCTTTTGCCGTGTGTTCGGATACAAAAGTAGGCAAGCGTCGTAAAAACCAAGATGATATTGTTGGCATGGAAACATCAGATCTTGTTCTCCCTGCTACAACAGATGCGAAAGCCCTTGCCAAAGAAGCTTGTGAAAACCTAGCAGATGCAATGACGGTCATCTTTTCAACCTATCATTCTATCCAAGTGATTTCGGATGCACAAAATACCCATGGGTTACCTGAATTTGATCTGATCATTTGTGATGAAGCCCATAGAACAACTGGTGTTGTGTTGGGAACAGAAAAGCATGAATCTGAATTTATCAAGGTTCATGACAATAGCATTATTCGAGGAAAAAAACGCCTCTACATGACAGCAACCCCAAAGATCTTTAGTGACAAGCTGAAAAGGAATGCTTTCTTATCCAATAACGTTTTGGTGTCCATGGATAATGAAAAACTCTATGGCAAACAACTTTACACTTACAACTTTTCACGTGCTTTAGAGGATAAGCTGTTATCACCTTGTAAAGTTATCATATTAGTTGTCAACGAAGAAGAAGTAAGTCAATCCATTCAACATCTGATTACCGATAAGAATTATGAACTTATTCTCGATGATAGGACCAAGATTAATGGCTGTTATAGAGCCCTTACCAAAATGGATCTGAAACTTGATCTTGAAGATGACCCCAAGCCCATGCGTAGAGCTTTAGCTTTTTGCAAAGATATTGATACTTCTAAACGCATATGCAAAAGATTCAAAAAAGAAAAAGTGCAAGAATCTTTACGCGCTCTTCATAAAAACTATAAAGATACTCCTCCTCTTAACTGTACCCTTGCCCATATTGATGGAACCTTTAGTGCTAAAGAGCGTACAAAACAACTTGAATGGTTAAAGGAAGATGCGGGGGAAAATACTTGTCGTGTACTTACCAATGTACGCTGTCTTTCTGAAGGTGTTGATGTACCCGCTCTTGATGCTGTTCTATTTTTACACCCGCGCAAAAGTCAAATTGAGATTATTCAAGCAATAGGACGTGTAATGCGTCGAGCAGAGGGTAAAAAAAGAGGCTATATCATTCTACCCGTTGGGATACCCGCTGATATTCCGCCGGAAATAGCCTTAGAAAACAACCAAAAGTATAATGTCATCTGGCAAGTTCTCAATGCTTTACGTGCCCATGATGATAACTTTAATAAAATAATTCACCATATGCACAAAAAACAAGACGTAAGCGATGCTCTTGAAATTGTTGCTGCTTCTCAAGAACTTGCGTTAGAAGATACGACCACGGTTATTGATGATTTACCTATACGCTCAAAATTAGAGTATTCAGGACTTAATATTGGGTTAGCAACTTATGAATCCTCTCACACATGTGAAGAACAAGGAGAACTCCCCCTTTTTTCTAAATGTAAAGATGTCATTAAAGCTGCTATTGTTAATAGATTTTACGACCCTAGCTATTGGAAAAAATGGGCAATAAATGTTGGTGATCTTGCTCAAACTCATATCACACGCTTAACTGAGGTTTTGACGAAATCAGAAACTGAAACACGGCGTGTGTTTAATGATTTTATGACCGAATTACGTAGTAATTTAAATACAACTATCTCCGAACAAAATGCGATTGAAATGCTTGCGCAACATCTTGTGACGCGTCCAGTCTTTAATGCTTTATTTGAGGGGCATCAGTTTGTTCAAGAGAATCCCGTATCTTGTGCTTTACAACGTGTACTCAATGTCCTTGATAAAGTTACCCCTAAAGAAGAATCTCAAGATCTGAACAATATTTCTAGGAGTATACAATTTTACACGCGTGGAATTACCAATCTTGAAGCACAACAAAGTTTAATTGTAGAGCTTTATAATGAATTTTTCCGTTATGCTTTTCCGCGTACAGTAGAAAAATTAGGCATTGTTTATACTCCCATTGAGGTTGTTGATTTTATCATTCATTCTGTTGATGATGTGTTGCGTCATGAATTTGGAAAAAGTCTAGGATCACGTGGTGTTTCTATTCTTGACCCTTTTACGGGTACTGGGACCTTTATCACACGGCTATTACAATCCAATCTCATCAAACCAGAGGATATGGAATATAAATACCGTTATGATATCCACGCAAATGAGATTGTCTTGCTAGCCTATTACATAGCAGCCATTAATATCGAA
Source organism: Bartonella sp. CL71SXKL (assembly GCF_042194935.1). Taxonomy (NCBI): domain Bacteria; kingdom Pseudomonadati; phylum Pseudomonadota; class Alphaproteobacteria; order Hyphomicrobiales; family Bartonellaceae; genus Bartonella; species Bartonella sp. CL71SXKL. Next base: position 57,050 of record NZ_JBHINI010000011.1, read on the forward strand.
GCAACCTATCATGGTCTTATGAAAGGAAATTATATCCCTTTCAAGCATATTGGTTTGACTGATACGTTTCGAATGATTGAAAAACAAGATCTTATGGAAGGTATACTCAAAGAAAACAGTGAATATTTGGAACATCAGAAAAATTTGACTATCGAAGTTATCTTCGGCAACCCGCCTTATTCAACTGGTCAAAAAAGTGCTAATGATAATGCGAAGAATACCCCTTATCCGATATTAAATAACCGTATTGGTGAAACTTACGCCGCTCAATCTAAAGCAAGCCTTATGCGAAATCTTTATGATAGTTATATTCGTGCCATTCGCTGGGCAAGTGACCGTATAAAAGATTGTGGTGTGATTGGTTTTGTTACAAATGCAAGTTATATAGATACAAAATCTATGGATGGTTTACGCAAATGCCTAGTTGAAGAATTTTCAAGCCTTTATATTTTTCATTTACGAGGGAATCAAAGAACTTCTGGAGAACTTTCGCAAAAAGAAGGCGGTAAGATTTTTGGTGAAGGCTCTCGAGCCCCTATTGCTATCTCTATTCTCGTAAAAAATCCAAAATCCAAACAACAGGGGAAAATATATTTCCGTGATATTGGAGATTACCTCACAAGAGAAAAAAAGCTTAAAACAATTAAAGAATTTGGTAGCATTAATGGTATTACACGAAGTAAACAAGGTTGGCAAATAATCACACCAGATAAACATGGTGATTGGCTTGGTCAACGTGATAACAATTTCAAAGCATTTTTAGCCATAGGTGTTAAGAAAGGTCATGGTAAAAAGCTTTTTGAAAATTTTTCGTGTGGTGTTGTAACTAGCCGTGATGCTTGGGTATACAATTCAAGCCATGAAGTTTTAGCTAAAAACATAAGTAATATGATTGCCTTCTATAACAGTGAAGTAAAGCGTTTTAATAATGCTTATGGACATGTTGATCGTAAAACACTTACAAAAGTTGTAGACAATTTCGTCAATACAGATGCCAGAAAAATCAGTTGGAGCCGTGCTCTTAAACAAGATTTAGCAAAAGGAAAGATTTTTAAATTTGAAGCTACATGCCTTATGCAAAGTTTATATCGTCCTTTTACACAACAGTGGCTCTATTACAATCGTGCCTTTAATGAAATGGTTTTACAAATGCCGCGAATATTTCCGATAGGGGAAACGGTTGAAAATATGGTAATACAAATTACAGGTATAGGAGCAAGAAGATTTTCTGTATTGATGAATAAAGCCTTACCTAGTTTAGATGCAATAGAAAAAGGTCAATGCTTTCCAAGATATTTTTACAAACACACTCCAGTTTCAAAGAGTAAAAATAAAAACCAATCCCTTTTATTTACAAACTCTATAGAAGAAAGCACAACAGCTGGTTTACAAAGGCGTGATGCCATTACTGATGAGGGACTAGAACATTTTAAAGCCGCTTATCCTAATCAAACCATAACAAAAGATGATTTGTTCTATTATGTTTATGGGATTTTACATTCGGAAGATTACCGTGCCCGTTATGCTGATAACCTCTCTAAAGAATTGCCTCGTATCCCGTGTGTAAAGAGTGCTGATGACTTTTGGAAATTTGTAACAGCAGGACGTGAACTAGGTCATTTGCACGTGAATTATGAAGATGTAGAGCCTTATCCTGTCACCTTTAAAAAGGGTAATCCAAAAGTTACAGAGATCTCTAATCCCGAAAAATTCTATTATGTAACTGAAATGAAATTTGCAAAAATTAAGAATAGTAAGGAAAAGGATAAATCAACTGTTATTTATAACAGCAATATTACCATAACAGATATCCCTCTTGAAGCTTATGAGTATATCGTCAATGGCAAGCCTGCTCTTGAATGGGTTATGGGGCGTCAATGTGTAAAGACTGATAAAAAGAGTGGTATTGTCAATGATGCCAATCGCTATGCTGTTGAAACCGTTGGCAACCCTGCCTACCCTCTAGAGTTATTTCAGAGGGTTATTACCATAAGTTTAGAGACAATGAAAATTGTTAAGAACTTACCAAAATTAGAGATTAGAGAAACTGAATAACTTATAAAGCATGCTCACATAATGGGCATGCCAATCTTATTAAATCCGCTTATGTATTAGTTTAAATAACAGTCTATTTTATCATCTGTTATGAGATAAACTAAGATAGGAAATAATTACGTTATCAAGATCTCTTTAATGGACTTTTGTAAATTCTTTAAACGTATCATCTTGTGAGTTGATTACCTATAATCTTAAAAGGAATAATTTATCATGCGTTATTCTAAAAAGAAACCATTTGCATTTTTAGATACTCTTATTTGGATTGCTTTAAGACTTTTAAGAAATCCACTCTTAAATAGAATTAGATTTTTTTACATTGCCTTTAAAAGATTATACCGTAATCTAAAATGATAGCTTTATTGTTTTCAAAAGCTTTGTTTAAAGAGAGTTATATATATATTCATTTTCTTATATTACTTATAGGTTTTGAAGGTTTCTCAAACCCCCAAAACACCTACAAAACCCTCTTAAATATATATTAAAGATTGTATTTATGTTTTGTGTTTAATATAGGTTGTTTATTTGAAAGATTAACTTATTGAAATATAATAACTTTTATTTTTGACTAAAAAAATATATATAAAGGGGGGGTAAAAAGAACACCCATAACCCCCATAACCCCCTAAACTCATAACCACAATAGTCTTAATAGGATTTCTTATCATTATAAACTGTCTTTTGAAAATTCACTTAATATGTTTAAAATAACTTTTTACTCTTATTATTTTTTTAAGTACCAACCTTTAAATCTATAAATACGTCTTAATAGCATTTTTATGATTATAAACCGTTTCTTTTGAAAGGCTTTAAAGGATCATATGCTTTTCATAAAGCACATTTTAATCATTTACTAAAATCATAAGATTCGTCTGTTAAATAAACTGACATAACCGAAAATAGACAAAAGCTCACTAAAAGAGATTTTGATAATCTATGAAATAATAGGTTATTTCCTTTAAATCTTGCACCAAAACCATGATCAGAGCCACACCACTGTTGAGTTTTTCAACTAGTGATCAAGGCTTTGGACCGCACCTTATTTTCTAAATTTCTGAGAACTTTTCGATATTTTTTAGGTGCTATTTCTTGTCTTTTCTTCCGATAAAATTGACTATTTTCTCTTTCCACGAGCGGGGTTGCTCCTTGCTGGTAACCTCTTGTGGATCATCAAGC
>NZ_JBHINI010000110.1:0-732 GCF_042194935.1 Bartonella sp. CL71SXKL
ACTTTGTAAGCCGATGGATTGGCGGCAATGGCTATACTTATGAGACAATACCTGCTGGCAGTAACTGGTGGAAAGAAACATGGAATATGTTCACAAATCCTTATAATCCTCATACTTGCCTTGGAGATGCGGGGCGTATGTGCAGCATACTTTACGGCCCTTCTCATCGTGAACAAAAACCTTGAATTAGATCATGGAGGAAAAAATGAAACAAACCTTAAAATTATTAAGTGCGATAACTCTATTAAGTATAGCTGGATGTCAGTTTAATAAAACTCCCCCAGGAGATGTGGCTGCGTGGAAAAAGCCAGGAGCAGGTTTTACAGAGGTAGGAAAAGCCTTGTTAGAATGCGGTCTGCCAAGCCTTATTAATGCTGATACAGAAAATAGAAAGCTCAGCTACAATGCAAATGCAACCATTGATGCTTGCATGCTCCAAGCGGGATTTCGCTATAAATATGATGTGGGGGGAGGCTGGTGTGGAAATTATAAAGCGGAAAACTTGCCCATTTGTCGTCCAGGTGCTGTGATCCCGAGGCCCAGTGTCAAGAAGCGCTTAAATAGCCCTTATTGTAAAAAATATAAAAATGCACCTGAATGCAAACCTTAAGTTTTGCTATTGGTGATGATCAACAATCTGCCATCCTTGCCTTTGCTTGGAATGGTGGGATTGTTTTCTCAACCAATCATCTCAATATTGTTCACCGTTGTTTTAAGCAGCGGTGACAGGAA
>NZ_JBHINI010000111.1:0-716 GCF_042194935.1 Bartonella sp. CL71SXKL
TCATCAGTCAGTTCGTATTTCTTTTTTATCATAATAACCTCCTCTTAATGCATGCTTTGTCTTTTAAGCTCTTGAGACAGCACACCAATTCCTTTTGCTGTAATTTTTGCGCAAGGAATGACTTTTTCTATTCCACTTGCGGTTTGAAGTGTGATGGTTGGACAATCCATAAGTTTCTTTTGGATTTTGTCTTGATAAGGAAGCAAATTTCCACCTGCTGCTCGTCTGTAAACCCAACCTTTTTTCTGTAAGAAGAGAATGAACTGTTTTGGTTGCATCTCGAGTATTTTAGCGGCTTCTGTAAGACCAAAGAGTCCATCATGGCGCTGTAAGCTTTCAAGAGCCATTGCCTTTGGTTTTAAATTTGCAATAATGTTATCTTTTTGTTCATTTTCATTTTTGAGATACGTTAAAACACCAAGCATAACTTGAGGGCTTGAGTAGTCGATTTGTGGTATTACTGCTTGCTTTTCCAATTCTTGCCAACGGTCTATAATCCTAGCGCGTAATGTCATGCTGTAACCAGAAACTAAAATGAGGCATTCACGTTTAGGAAGGTTGTAACAGTTTTGGGGTTTACCCTGTTTATCTAAATAGGTGGATCCAAATTTGGATTGACCCCCTTCAGGATATAATTCTCCTAACATTTGTCGAATATCACGCATAATATGCGCATGTTGCTTACCGCATAACTCTGCAATTTCACGACTAGACAT
>NZ_JBHINI010000112.1:0-700 GCF_042194935.1 Bartonella sp. CL71SXKL
TGGTCACTATATAACCGTTCCTTTTGTCGCTTCGTTTTTGGATAAGCTTTCACTCGTCCAGGGTCACTGACCAGCGGACGTTCTTTGTGTAAGGCAATCCCCCCACTAATGTACAGGTCATCGGTTAAAGGTTGCTTATGTTGATCCCGCCAATCCAACTCACGTTCAAACATCCGAGCCGTTTGAAACGGTAAATTTAAATCTAATTCCACTAGTTTTTGTAACGTGACCGTTGGTAGCTCCCGTAACTTTTTAATTAGATCCTTTAATAGTTCCCCAGTTGCCTCTGCATCAGATACCGCACTGTGGGGAAGATCGTGTTCAACATGAAGATGATTCGTTAAGTCCCGAAGGCGGTAACCTTTGGCTGTGGGCATCAGGATTTGGCTCAAGGTTACTGTATCGATGGCGGAAATGCGCAATGGACTATGCCCTACACGTTCTAATTCGTGATTTAAAAATGGAAAGTCAAAGTTGACGTTATGCGCCACAAATATGGTCCCACTTAGCAGGCTTTCAACCGTTTGTGCCACATCGTCTAATAATGGCGCTTTTGCTACATCTTTATCAGTAATCCCCGTCAACTGTTGAACACTGTGGGGAATCTTCATCAATGGATTAATCTGGGTTTCAAATTGATTAATGATTTCACCATTCTGGATTAAAACTAACCCAATTTGAATAATGCGGTCGCCATTCT
>NZ_JBHINI010000113.1:0-695 GCF_042194935.1 Bartonella sp. CL71SXKL
TATTTCCCTTTTTCGGCGAGCTCAAATAACTGATTTTCAATCGTTTCAATTTGTTGGGTAGGCGTGAGCTCTACAGGAGCATCAAAAGCTGTATTGGCAACTTCATTGCCAAGATTAATCAAAGACCGGCGGATAAAAAGATCGTAAATAACGCGTCCATAATCTTCAGTGTTAATAATAGTGACTGCCTCTGTGGCTAAGCGAACAACATACTGGTATACAGTAATATCTCCAACTTTTTCTTCCATTTGGATATAGGGCTTGATTGTAATGGGGTTTGCAAGATGACCATTTTGAATAATTTGTAAGACAATCTCAAAGATCTTTTGGTGTAGCGTTTCAAAAAAATGTTCTGCTTTGAGAAAGTCTGAAACGCGATCGAGTGCATTATTATTAATCAGGATTGCTCCAAGTAATGCCTGCTCTGCTTCAATATTATGGGGAAGTTGACGAAAAGAAGAAGCAAAATTATCTCTTGGATTTTCTGTTTTTAGCATGTTCAGTGTTCTCATTGCTTTCTTTTCCCTGTTTGGTGCTTCGAGTGTAATTTCTGTGGTGTATCCACTTTGTTTTTCATAGCGGTGGGTGACGGTCGCGGCTTTCCATGGTCCATTGATTTGCCCACGAAACCCTTGCAATAAAAGAGGTTGATCCGCCATGACTTCGGGACGCCCCTCAAGGGTCAAAGAACCACT
>NZ_JBHINI010000114.1:0-692 GCF_042194935.1 Bartonella sp. CL71SXKL
CATCATTGACAAGACTACTAACTTTCTCATCCGTATACTTATTGGCATCTTCAAGAACTATCTTCATCTGCTCTTCAGTATAATCATGCAACTGACCGCCATTAACAGCTTGCTGAGAACCTGTTGCAATCTTGCCTGCCGCTACATTGTCTATCATAACAGGTTCGCTGTCATTGCCTCCTACTAACGTAATGCTATTGGTCTTTTTCCCATCACTATCTTTATCATAGTTAACAACGCCATCTGTTACGGCTACTTCAATATCTTTCACATGTTGATCTATCGTATCTACTTTGTCTTCAACCTCTTTTACCCTCTCATTCGTGCTCCAAAGCTGACCACCATTAACAACTTCTTGCGAACCTTCTGCTATCTTACCATCCAATACATTCGTAATCTTACTCGACTTACCATCATGCTTCGCATCATACGCGCCTTCTTCTTCATTCCAATTCAAACCATTGCTCGCCACACTCTTCTCAACATCATGAATACGGTCGTTGATACTCGTCATACCATCACTGACACCATCAAAAGCTCCTGCTACATCATGATAAATCTTCTTTTCTGACGAACTACCATCAGAATTGAATTGTGCAACCTTGAATTCCGGAGCCCTCCATTCGCCACCTTCATAGCTAGCTCCTCCTCCTAAATACATCGCTAGCGTCTGATGCAAGGAATAAAGCTGA
>NZ_JBHINI010000115.1:0-692 GCF_042194935.1 Bartonella sp. CL71SXKL
TCTCAGCTACTGTTTTCAAATCATTTGTTACTGTAGTAACATTTTTATTGGTTGTAAAAAGCTGCGAGCCATTCACCGCATCCGTTGAGCTTTCTGAGAGTGTTCCAGCACTCACTCCGGTGATTGTCCGTTCCTTACCGTCTTTGTTTAAAACACTGATTTCAGTACCGCCTGCTGCCTTACCTATAGTGATAACACCCGATCCCCCCGCACGAAGACTACGACTTAACGTCACCTCTTCTTCTTGCTTAACAAGGATACTGTCTCTTACATCAGCAATTTCATTATTTGTTGCAAATAACTGTGAACCATTCACCGCTTGTTGTGAAGTCTCAGTGAGTGCCGCAGCCTTAACTTTCTTTATCTCTTTACCTCCAGCAACATTGTGATAAGTCTTCTCGTCACCTTCTGTGCCATCAGCATCAAATTGTGCAACTTTGAAATCAGGTTTCGTCCATTTGCCATCCTCATACTTAGTTCCGCCACCGAAATATTCCGCAAGGGAACTGTTCGTAGAATAAAGCTGGGATCCATTAACAGCATCCGTTGAGTTAGCAGCAACATCTCCATCCTTAAGAGAGGTGATCTTGCTGTTGCCTTTTTTCTCTCCTTCTCCATGCTGCGCACTAAAGGCATTTGCATCTTTGCTCCACGTCAACGAATCCTGTGCAACTCCTTGTGAAACTTCCTTA
>NZ_JBHINI010000116.1:0-681 GCF_042194935.1 Bartonella sp. CL71SXKL
TAACGTAGGTTGGATACTGCTAGACCAACGGCAGCTGCTTGCCTTGCCTCTTTCCGTACGCTCTTAATATCATAACTAAACGTTTCAAATTTTATATCGGTTTAGGATTTCGACTCGTTAACACCATTACTCATCGCATTATCCTTGGATTCAGAAAAATATTTATCTACATATTTTTTCGCATCATCAAAAACTGTCTTAATCTGCTGCTCACTGTCATGTAACAACCACCAACCAGCCCCCTCCACGACTTCTGTCAAATTTGCGTAAAACACACCACTCTTCACACCTTTTCTCTTTCTTTATTTTCAACATTAATGCTGGCACTATTATTTGTGGGAGCCGTTCTTTTAATCGTACAACCCTTTTCGCCCCTGTCTTGTATAGACAGGAGCATTTTTGAAAATAATCGTAGTGAATTTTATTAATTTAGAGTTAAGCTTAATCCTACACCTACACCCCAGCGCCCTCCGGCACTTGTCACAGATAGACTAGAGCGAATATTTCCATCTTCAGATGTATAACCAGCACCAAGAGCAAATGCGGACTGATTGAGCCATATACCACTACCAAGTGCAACACTTAACTTTCCTGGTGCATCATTGTAACGTAAGTTGGACACCGCTAGACCAATAGCAGCAGCTTGTCTTGCTTCTTTCCGAACATCCTGAATAGCATAAT
>NZ_JBHINI010000117.1:0-322 GCF_042194935.1 Bartonella sp. CL71SXKL
TGAATGAAACCAGTCAACGTGTCGCAGAGTTAAACGCTCAAATGCGTAAGACTCCAACTGGATGGCTAGGCAATGTCAATGCACGGTTGTCAGAAATGCAACCACGAGCTGAAAAAGTTAGTGGTACGTTTAGTCACTTATTTGGAGCTACGGCAGCTGCTAACCTGTTCACAGGTGCTTTATCCGGTATAGCTGGACAGTTGCAAACGCTTGTTGGTGCTGGTGCGCAATATGACATTACGCAGAATAAGATGATTGCGACATGGACAACGTTGACAGGTTCGGCTTCAAAAGCTGGGCCAATGATTGAATCCATCAATAA
>NZ_JBHINI010000117.1:342-670 GCF_042194935.1 Bartonella sp. CL71SXKL
GTAGATATCGTTAATGAACTGGAACAGGGATTCTACCACTTGCACTCATCAAAGAAGCAAGCTGATACCCTTACTAGTTCTATGCTGAACATGGCTGATGCCGTTGGTTTGACTGGAGACCAAATTCAAGCTGTATCACAAGATATGGTGCACGGAATGGCTACTGGTAAGATCACGGCTGGGGAATTAAACCAGATTGGGTCTTACTTCCCAATGATTGATGAAGCCCTAGCTAAGCACTTCCACACTACTGTTGCTGGTATGCGTCAAATGGCTAAGGCCGGCAAGATCACATCGAAAGACATGCAAGAAGTATTTACCTCACTTG
>NZ_JBHINI010000118.1:0-648 GCF_042194935.1 Bartonella sp. CL71SXKL
ATTTAGTGACAAAATTGATAGGTTATAAAGTTTAAAATACGCATTATGAGAGCGTTTCTAAATATTATAAATGTATAATTCAGAAAATAACGCAATCGTTTCATAAAACCTATAATATAGCTTTAAAAGCACATAAATATAAAAGAAGCAATTCATAATCATAAGATATTATCAATACACAACGTATTTAAAAAATACAAAAAAATATCAAAAAAAGATAAAATATTATTTGACAATAAATACGTATTTTGTTACATAAATAACCAAGTGATGAAAACACTTTCGAATAGCGAATAGGTTGCGAAAAAACCTTTTCCATTTCTTTTAAAACACTGACTATCTTTTATGCTGTGATTAGCATATATAGTGATTTTGTCGGGTGTAGCTATGCCATACAATACCCTTATGGGAAAAGCATAGCAACGGACTATTCGCCGTGTTTTCAGCACCCGATGCTCTTATAGGGTGTCAATTGAAAACTAATTTACGAATAGGTGTAAAAATGAATTCTATTGTTAATACAGAAAAAACATCTCCAAAATACGAATTTATTGATGATTGTGAATATATTGATGGTCATTTCTTAACTCGAATTAGAGCCTTAAGAGATTTTGATGATGTCAAAAAAGGCGATTTAGGGGGGTATAT
>NZ_JBHINI010000119.1:0-303 GCF_042194935.1 Bartonella sp. CL71SXKL
TTGTTTTCCTGATCCGGCATTATGATCCACCTCACTTTCACTACTATTGTTTATTGGCTTAATCCAGATGGCACCATTACGTACATCCGCATTGGCCGATGGGTCTTGGTTGGTGTAGAAGACCTGTGGCATTCGATCAAGTGCTGCATTAGCTAACGCTTCAATCCTAGCCAACTTAGGATCAGTTGTTTGACTATGTAGGATGGATGCTGGTGCATTGTTATACGTGACATCTGTACCCTGTGCTGGATTCCACGGGTACCACGAATAACCAACTGCCGTTACTTCAGTTGAGTAGTAATC
>NZ_JBHINI010000119.1:339-648 GCF_042194935.1 Bartonella sp. CL71SXKL
TTGGATAGTTAGATATTTAGTCTCACCAGGAATTGGCATCTCATTGGTGTCCATCACGACTTCAATCGAAATCTTAGGCTCTGAAACGAATTGGCTACGAGCATACCTTGCCATTGACTCTGGATCTTTGAACCGATCATCTTGTAGATCTTGTGGGGCTGGATGCAAACCATACATAGCCTTTGAGTTTTCATCTGTAATGATGAACGGCGTAAAGTAATAATTTTGCGTAGTATCACCGCTTGAAGTATTACCACTAGCGTTTTGATAACTAAGATGGAGATCTTGTACAGTTTCTTCTTTCTTAGT
>NZ_JBHINI010000012.1:0-57036 GCF_042194935.1 Bartonella sp. CL71SXKL
TAACGATAAAGCCATTGAGCACCACCATCTTTACGCTTATGGAGAAGCAAGCCGGCACCATCATTATATTTGCCAGCTCCCAATGTTGAGACAGCCCTTGCATTAAGACGATTCATAAGAACCATTTTTACTCCTTTCTGCTATAGTTTTTACCCACACATCAACCCCGCTTGTGACGTGCAAGCAAGTGATTTTGATTGATTCAAGATACACAGATTTAAGATGAGAGAATCTTACGTTATTCAGGGTTCTCATTCAATATGAATAACGCTAGATTATGATTATAAATCAATGCCTTGAACACTATATTTCGGTTTTTTGCTTATAAGATTATAGACTTTTTTGAAAGCATATGGAGCATTAATTGTTTTTTAGCTTTTAATATTACAGCTGCTTTTACGAAAATATAAAGCCTATTTACTCTTTTTTGAAGAGCTTTTATCTATATACCACCCTTACTTGTAATGTGCAAAAAAGTGCTTGATTGATTTATCATTAATAAAAATAAATCAATCTTATGCTATTCTTATCTCTTATTTAAGTACAAAAAGATAAATTATCATTATAAATCTCCATACTCTTCATAGGATAACGTGTTTTAAACCTGCACGAAAATAATCCCACCCTGTCCACAATGTAAGGAGGGCAGAAATCCACAGCATAGTAATGCCAAACTCTACTGTGTAAGGGAAAATTTTATTACCGGCTGGTCCAGCTAAAAGAAATACAATAGCGATCATTTGTACAAAAGTTTTCCATTTTGCAAGACGAGAGACAGGAACACTAACTTTTAACTCAGCCAAATATTCACGTAATCCTGATACAAGAATTTCTCTGCAAAGAATGATAATAGCTGCCCATAGTGTCCACCCAGCGATGGTACTGTCTGCGGCAAGCAAGAGCAAACAAGCAGAGACGAGAAGTTTATCGGCAATTGGATCTAACATGCGACCAATATTGGATGTTTGTTCCCAAATACGAGCAAGGTAACCGTCAAGAAAGTCAGTAATGGATGCAACGATAAAAATGGAAACAGCAATCCAGCGAGTGATATCACTTGATTGTAGCCGCCCTTCTAAAAAAAAGCATGCAACAACCATTGGGACTGCAACAATTCGTGCATAAGTTAAAATATTTGGAAAAGAAAAAGTATGATTTTTCATGGAGCCATTTTTAATTCTTGTGAAAGAGAATATATTTCCTTAACGTAACAAGTCGAAGGTTATGAAACAAGCCTATTTTTCATGAAAATGGTTATGAATTTTTTGTGCAATTGTCATAGAGATTCCCGTAACTTTTTTTAAATCTTCAAATGAGGCACTAGCAACAGCTTTGGCACTTCCAAAATGATGAAGCAATGCACGCTTTCTTGTCGGACCGATATTTTCGATTTCATCAAGTGGGTTTTTGAATGTTGCTTTTTTTCGTTTTATCCTATGAGTTCCAATCGCAAAACGGTGTGCTTCATCACGCAGACGTTGCAAAAAATAGAGGATAGGATCACGTGGAGGAAGTGTAAAGGGGGGGATACCTTTTATAAAAAATCGTTCACGTCCCGCATGACGGTCAACACCTTTGGCGATTCCAACAACTGTGAAGAGATCATTTAATTGTAATTCAGCAAGTATTGCATGTACGCTGTTGATTTGTCCTTCACCACCATCGATTAAGATAAGGTCAGGCCAAATGGGAAAAAGATCATCATCTTTTATGTCATGACTTCTATTTGGCAGATCATACTCTTTGATAAGGCGTGAAAATCTTCGTTTAATCACTTCTTTCATCATGCCAAAATCATCGCCAGGCGTGATATCTGTTGAGCGAATGTTGAATTTTCGATATTGATTTTTAATAAATCCCATTTGACCAGCAACAATCATAGCCCCTACAGCATTTGTTCCCATGATATGAGAATTGTCATAGACTTCTATCCGGCGTGGAGGAACAGGTAGTTGGAATGTTTTAGCAAGACCTTGAAGCAATTTTGTATGGGTGGCTGTTTCAGAAAGCTTATGTTCAAGTGCTTCATGAGCATTGAGATAGGCACGATTAACAAGAGTTTTTCGTTCACCTTGTTTAGGTAAAGAGAGGGACACTTTGTGATTTGCTTTGAGACTAAATGCCTCTGTAAGAAGTGTCTTTTCTTCAATTTCTTCAGATAAAAGGATGCTTTTAGGAAGTGGTTTATCATCGTAAAATTGGGCAAGAAAACTCGCTAAAATTTCAGTGCGGGAAAAAGAGGGATCTGCTTTAGGAAAATAGGCACGGTTTCCCCAATTTTGCCCCATGCGAAAAAAGAACACTTGAATACAGGTCATTCCTTCTTTTTGCGCAATTGCAAATACATCCGCTTCTTTTATCGTTTGAGGATTAATACCTTGATGGCTTTGTATGTGAGAAAGGGCTGATAAGCGGTCACGATAGGAAGCTGCTTGTTCAAAATCGAGATTTTCAGCGGCTTTATGCATAGCTTGAACCATATCGCTTTTAATAGATTGATCTTTTCCCGAAAGGAACGCTTTTGCTCCTTTCACCAGTTCTTTATAATCACTGTCACTAATTTCATGAGTACAAGGTGCAGAACATCGCTTAATTTGATAAAGCAAGCAGGGGCGTGTACGGTTTTCAAAAACTGAATCAGTACAGGTTCGTAATAAAAAGACGCGTTGTAAAACATGAACTGTTTGTGTCACTGCACCAGCAGAAGCAAAAGGACCAAAATAGTGAGCTTTTCGTATTCGAGCACCACGATGTTTGTAAAGTGCAGGCACTCGATGATCATCTGTAATCATAATATAAGGAAAACTTTTATCATCACGTAGGAGTACATTAAAATGTGGATGCAATCTTTTGATGAGATTGGCTTCTAAAAGGAGTGCTTCTGTTTCTGTATGGGTGACGATAAATTCCATATGATATGTTGCACGAATCATGCGGGTAATACGATTATTGTGTCCTTGTTCACGTGTATAGTTTGAAACACGTTTTTTGAGATTACGAGCTTTTCCAACATAGAGAATATCACCATTTTCACCAATCATCCGGTAAACCCCTGGCTTATGCGGAAGGTGTCTAACAAACTCTTGTATGAACTTGATACCTTGGAATTGATTTTTCTCATTGCTTTGATTAGCATTATGCCATGTAATATTAGAGAGAAAAGAAAGTTTTTCCCGTTCATTTTGCGGACAATTTGTATTACTTTTCAGGACCATTCCGTTTATTACAAATATGTTGTCTGTTTAATATATGAAATATTCTTTTTTATTAAATAATGATTATTTATGTCTTTATAATTTTTTTCTATAAATAATATCTTATAGCATAAGAGTATGATTTTAGAGAGCCGATCTTTCATAAAAAATATGAGAGTTGTTATTCTAAGACAGTTTTATGAATTTGCCTAATTTATCCATTAAAATGATTGGAATAGGAAATCCGTGATGATTAAGAGGATAGACTTTCTAAAAGGAAAAAAATTAATTCACGCTGATCGTTATTAGCTTACCATTATAATATGTTGGTATTATCCAAAGAATCAAAGAACTTTATCATTTAATGCCTTTGTATTTTACAACATGATATTTGATTTAGAAAAAATATAGAGAAAAGTCTAACATAATAGATGTTCTTTTTGAAGCCACTTATGCGTTATTTGGGCATTTTCATCTTGTCCCAGACGGTTGATAAGAAAGGGGCTGAGTTTTTTCATTTCTTCTTCCAAAAGGTAGGGAGGGTTAATAATAATCATACCACTTCCATTCATTGTCGGTGGACTTGAACTTTTTCGGATACGCATTTCAAGCTGTAGAATCTTAGGAATTCCGGTTTGATAAAGCGCGTGAAGAAAACTTTCAATTTCTTTGTCATATTTAACAGGATACCATAAAGCGTAGATTCCTCCAGAAAAGCGACGATAGGCTTTCGTTAATCCATCAATAAGGCGGGAAAACTCTCCAGTTTTTTCAAAGGGAGGGTCAACAAGGATAAACCCACGTTTTTCTTTTGGTGGTACATGAGCATTTAAGGAAAGCCAACCATCTAAATGCAGAACTTTTGTCTGATAATCTCCTGCAAAGTTTTTTGCTAAAATATGATAATCTTCATTGTGCAATTCTATTGCAGTGAGGCGATCTTGTTTCCGTAATAATTGACGAATAAGAACAGGAGATCCAGGATAAAATACAATTTCTTTTTCCCCTTTATTGAGGGCATCAATGATATCACACCATGGACAAAGGAGTGTTCTTAAATCTTCTGGGATAGGAGTTGAAAAAAGTCGTTGGACACCTTCGCGCCACTCTCCTGTTTTATATGCTTCTAAAGAAGAAAGGTCATAAATACCGATTCCAGCATGCGTATCTATAACGCGAAAAGCTTTTTCTTTGCGTTTGAGATATTCTACAATGCGAGTGACAATAATGTGTTTAAAAACATCAGCAAAATTGCCAGCATGATAAATATGCCGATAATTCATGGAGTAAACTCTATCATATGTATAACTGTACCGGATTATTAGCATAGAATAATAGAATTGATATCCATAAAAATATTCTTATAGAAATCAAACAATACCCTCACTCCCACATTATACACTACAGAAAAAATATTAATGTCATCGGAGCATTTATTCACAAGGCTATTTTTATATTATGAGATTAATCGTTAAAATTTTAAATTTTTTATATGAAAGATAGACAAGAAGAGATCAAACATTTCAATAGAGATATTTATGTTGTAAGAGATTTTTCTTTATGATCGCGGACTCTTCCAGGAAGACTATAAAAAACACTCAATTAACGAGAATATTAGTGAAGTTTGTTGAAAAATTGAAGGGTATCTTTCAAATTCATTCATAAATTTTCTTGTTTAAAGATTAAAGAATTTCAAATGCTTGATAAAAACATTGTTACATTTATAAGTTTTTTTAGCGAGCGTAAAATTATGGATAGAGCAATAAAGTGCTGGTGTTATAGTGATAGATTTTTGTAAAAGTGTGAATGAATCTCATTGCTTTAAGCGGAGCCAAAGCTTTACATTATACACGCTAAATAGCTAGGTTATTGTGTATGATGCTAAAATAAAACTTTTAAAAATTGATATGTGCTCTGCAAGCGATCTCAATCAAAATGAGGAATTTTAAACTAAAGTAAATAGGTTTATCTATCTCTAACACTGTATTATCGAGCGGCTTTATGAGGTAATCTTATAAAAAAGGCTAGGATAAGAAATTCTTTTTATATGGATTATGCTTCGATACCATGCCTTTGATTGAATGTAATTTTCTATTCCTGCCCATTCTGTTTTCAATACTGAGATAGGTTAAACACATGATATTATGAGAACGCATGCCCAGAATCCGGAGACGTGTAATAGTTAGAGCATACAGTGGCTTAGAGAGCTGGTTATATGGAGGTATTTTCTGAATAAAGGCGCAAGCTGGTACCTTTTTTATTTTTTAGCAGTATTGCCATACCTCTTGGCACTTGAGTTAGTTCATAAAGTGCATTTTTACTCTTTCCGCTAATAGTTTTTATTTACACGCCAGATATTTAACTGAACGCGATGATGGCTCATATTTCGTATTGTACATAGAATAATGAATGATAAAATTCCTACCCCAACGCAAAGAATAAATGTTGTGCGTAAGATGATAGTTTTTGAAGAGACTGATGATGTGTTAAGAAAGTTTTTTAGAGATTTTTCTTTCTGAATTTTTTAATTGAATACGTAAAGTGTTTTACAACATGTTATGATCTTTATCAGTAAAGGATAATTTGACGGAAATGTTTGTAATGATACGTAAAACATTGTGTAAAAGGAGAGACATTAGCTATAGTATTTACAGGAAGATGAGTAACCTAGGAGATCAGATGAAGTTATTTTAGAAAAGTTTTTAAGTGTTTTGAATTTTGTATGAGGCGGTTTATCATTGTTGAATGGTTTGTGTTATAGTACGCTAAAAAGGGATGAGAGGATAAAAAGTTCTTTTGCAATAAAAGCGTGTAATTGTTTTTAAGTTAAGAAGAAAATATACAAGTAAGATATTATTTTGATACATTCTTCAGAGGAAGCATGAATAAATGAAATCAAATTTAAAAGCATAAGTTAGAGAGAGTAATGGGTAATATTTTTTCACCAACGCATTTAATTATAATTTTATTGATTATCTTTGTGCTTTTCGGTCGCGGTAAAATTTCTGAATTAATGGGCGATGTTGCTAAGGGAATTAAAGCCTTCAAAAAAAATATGAAGGAAGAAGATGACAGCATTGAGGATAAAGTTGAAATGGCTCCTACTTCCCAAATAATTGATGTAGAATCTCAACAATCTCAGCCGTTATCGGTAAAACATGCAACAGCGCGCAGAAAGGTTTCTTCTGCTTCTAAAAAAAGCAAAACATCTGTTGCTAAAAAACAGTAACAAAAACGCAATCATCATTGTGCATTATTTTTTGATGAGAAAGTCGAATTAAGAGATGTTTGGGATTGACGGACCAGAGTTTATCGTAATCTTACTTGTTCTCATCATTGTCGTTGGACCGAAAGATTTACCTAAAATATTAAAGACAGTAGCAAAGATAAGAGCGTATGTGTATTCAACAGCAAATGAACTTCGTCATCAGTTTGATGATGTAATAAAACAAATCGAGCGCGATGATTTGCAAAAAGTATGTTCGGATATTAGCGATTCAAGCAAGAAGTTGGCAGAAACTTTTGATCCCATTCAAAATACATTAGAAGATATCCACGATAATTTGGATGTTAAGGCAACACACCATAAATCAAAAAAAGATAAAGAAATTTTGGAATGCGATCAAAACGTAACCAATAAAGATACGACAGTATCTATTGCTTCTAAAGATAAAGAAGATATGTCATGAATGTTAAGAAAGATGAAGTTGATGCCCATATGGCACCACTTTTAGAACATTTAATTGAACTTCGTCAGCGAATTATTGCTGCCTTGGTTGCATTTATGATCGCTTTTATGATGTGTTTTCTTGTTAAAGATTATATCTTAATTTTTTTACTATGGCCATATCAGTGGGCAATGAAAATAGCAGGGGGTAATCCTGAGGGTATTCGTTTGCAATCAACGCAAGTATGGGAAACTTTTTTAACGAAGATGAAGCTTTCTGCTTTTGGGGGAATTATTTTATCTTTTCCCTATACGGCTTTTCAGTTTTATAGTTTTATTGCACCAGGGCTTTATAAAAATGAGCGGATGGCTTTTTTACCATTTCTCATTGGGGGGCCTATTTTATTTTGTATTGGGGGAGCGTTTGTTTATGGTCTATTAGCGCCAATAATACTATGGTTTAGCCTTTCTCAACAATTTCTTCCAGATGTTCATTTAAAAATAGAGTTTATAGTGCGTATTTCTGATTATTTGGGCTTTATGACATCGTTTATCCTAATTTTTGGTTTGATTTTTCAATTACCTCTTGTCATCAGTCTTTTAACAAAAATTGGATTTTTAACGTCTTATGATTTGGCGTCTAAACGAAAATGGGCTATTTTGCTCTCTTTTATTATTGCGGCAATCATAACGCCGTCGGATTTTTTTACGATGTTTGCAGTGGCTTTACCAACGATAGCACTTTACGAGATTTCAATTTTAATTGCTTACAGTATAGAAAAGAGAAGAAAATCCGCTTAAGAAAAGTGTATAATCTTATGCGATAAGGAATGAATAAAACAATATAAATGAGGAATTTTTATGCTTGATATTAAGTGGATTCGTGACAATCCTGAGAAATTAGATAAAGCACTCGTAAGTAGAGGTCTTGAGCCACAAGCTGAAAGGTTAATACAACTTGATCTTGCACGTCGGTCGCATATTGCTAAGGTGCAATTGGCGCAGGAACGTCGCAATGCTGTTTCAAAGGAAATAGGACAGGCTTTAGCGGTATCAGATCAGCAAATGGCTGAACGTCTTAGAGCTGAAGTTGAAGAGATTAAAGCTTTTCTTTCCTCTGCAACAGTGGAAGAAAAACAGCTGACGGAGAGTCTTGAGAAAATTCTTTCAGCACTTCCAAATATTCCATTAGATGATGTTCCAGAAGGTAAAGATGAAAGTGATAATGTCGTCATTCGACATTTTGGTACACCTCCAACATTTAATTTTACACCAAAGGAACATTTTGATCTTGGTCAAGATCTCAAGCAGATGAATTTTGAACGAGCTAGTCGTTTGTCTGGAACACGTTTTACAGTACTTTCAGGGGCATTAGCACGGCTAGAACGAGCATTAGGCCAGTTTATGCTTGATGTGCATGTCAATGAGAATGGTTACACAGAAGTCTCAATACCTCTTCTTGTTCGTGATGAAATTGTTTACGGAGCAGCACAATTACCGAAATTTGCTGAAGACCTTTTTCGTACAACAGATGGTCGATGGCTTATTTCCACAGCAGAAGTGCCATTAACCAATTTGGTCAACGATGAAATTCTTGAAATATCAGATTTACCACTGCGATTTTCTTCTTTATCTCCCTGTTTTCGTTCAGAGGCGGGAGCAGCCGGTCGTGATACGCGCGGTATGTTGCGTCAGCATCAATTTTGGAAAGTTGAAATGGTCTCGATTACCAGTGAAGAGCAGTCTTTAATTGAATTAGAACGTATGACGGAATGTGCAGAAGATATATTAAAACGGCTTGGTTTGCCTTTTCGCACAGTGGTTCTTTCTACGGGTGATATGGGGTTTGCAGCGCGTAAAACCTATGACATCGAGGTTTGGCTTCCTGGTCAAGAATGTTATCGTGAAATTTCTAGCTGTTCAGTTTGTGGAGATTTTCAAGGTCGCCGTATGAATGCGCGCTATCGTAAAGAAGGCGATAAAAAATTGCATTTTGTTCATAGCCTTAATGGTTCTGGTACGGCTGTTGGACGTTGTCTTATTGCCGTACTTGAAAATTATCAACAGGCTGATGGATCAATTATTATTCCAGATGTTTTACAACCTTATATGGGAGGCATGCGCTGTATTACTGCTTAATTTTACGAAAGGAGAGACAATATGCGTTTATTGCCAAGAGGTGATGATACACAGACGCAAGTTTTTGCCATTTTAAAAGAAGCAGTTTGTCAGTATGATAAAAGTGTACCTCCATTGGAGATTGAATGATACTATGGGGCAAAAGGGTATTTTACAATTTCGTGAGGAGTTAGCCGCTCTTGTACTGAAAATGCGTAGCAAAGGCATTGATGACGTGCGATTTTTTTCGGCATTAGAGAAAATTCCGCGTCAACAGTTTGTTGCTGCTCCTTGGTTCAATAGTGCTTATGATAATAAAGTTATTCCCCTTGAGTGTGGTGAATATATGGAACGTTTGGAAGAACAACTCTTAATTCTTTCGGCATTATCGTTGAAAAAAAGGCATCGTGTCTTAGAAATTGGTACAGGATCTGGTTTTTGTACTGCTCTTATGGCATGTCTGAGTGACCGCGTGACAACGATTGATCGTTATAAAACGCTTGTTGATTTAGCACGCCAAAAATTTCAAACTTTAGGAATTGAAAATATTGTTATAAGGCAGATTGATGGAAGTCATAGTGTGACAGGCTTAGGATCATTTGATCGCATTCTTATTTGGCCATCACGTTTTGATGAACCAAAGGAATTTTTAGAACTTTTAGCTGAAAATGGAATTCTCATTCAGGCGATAGGACCTGACGAAGGGGTACAAACGGTGACGCGCTATACAAAAATTGGTAGTCGATTTGAGTGTTTAGAACTATTCCAAGTGCGTTACCAACCTTTTATTAAAGGCATTGCGGAGATACTTTAATTTTTAAAAGCTAAGAAGTTTCTGCAAATTGTCTACGTTAAATTCATTTTGATCTTATATAAAGATATTTATGAATAAAACATCTCATTTTAACTCTTCGGTAATTTAAAAAAGCTTTAATGGAGTGAGTTGATTATTGATGAGTGAGCAAAACGATGTATCTAAAAGCTTTGGATAATATTTTCCAGCATAATTTTCAGAGAATAACTTTTTTAGCGGTGGTAACTATTGTTGCTGGTTGTAGTTCTGGTACACAGCGTTTTTCCAATACGTTCTCTCATCGTACGGTATCATCTCAATCAAATATATCAAGCACTATGTATACAGACCCGCGAATGCTATCATACGGTAGTGGTATGATACAAAGCACTGAATTGCCACCTGTGGAATCAGGTGATGATTCGTGGGGAGATGACAATTCTCCCTATAATTTTCCACATCAAGATAGGATAACTTCTTCTGATGGTCGCGTTATGGGCTCCCCTCCACGTAATCTTGGAACACTTTCTCGTTCACAAATGGATAAATCTCCTATTTTTCGGCGGAATTCTTATATTGTCCAGAGTGGAGATACACTGCTCAGTATTGCACGACAAGTAGGGGTTAGTGTTGAGGCATTAAAATTAGCAAATGGTATAAACAGCAATTCCATTTATATCGGTCAGGTACTGGTTGTTCCAAGCAGGCGTACATTAGCAGCTTCAAATGCACACAATAATAACGATTGGGCAGTGTCAACTACAGAATCTACATCCCAATCTCAAGTGATGTCCTCTATAAAAAACAAGAAGTCCTCTCCTATATATAAAGCTCCTGTAACAACGCCACCCTCTGCAAAGATGAACAAATCAAGTTCTGAGAAAAATTTTTCTAAACAGATGACGCAATTGAAACATGAGACTGGTTTGTCAAGTACTGTTACGAATACAGATAATATGACGACTCCGCAAGCCACAGGAATTTCTAAGATGCGTTGGCCAGTACGAGGGCGTTTATTAAGCCAGTTCGGTCAAAAAAAGGGAACAGTAATGAATCGAGGAATAGATATTGCAGTGCCTGAAGGGTCTTCGGTAAAGGCGGCAGAAAATGGTGTGGTTATTTACGCGGGAGATGGATTAAAAGAGCTTGGTAATGTTGTGATGATTCGACATGAAAATGATATTATCACTATTTATGGATGTAATAGTAAGCTTGTTGTTAACAAAGGACAAAGGATAAGGCGCGGTGATGAGATTGCTAAATCTGGTGTTTCAGGAAATGTTAAAACGCCACGTGTCTATTTTGAGATGCGTAAGAATTCATTACCTGTTGATCCCCTTAAATATTTAGAAAACTAATTTATTGATGACTTTTACATTTGAATAGTCTTACAGTTTATAGAAAATTCATGAAAAACAATTGATTTTCTTAAATCAATAACATAGCAGCAAAAAATCATTGGTTTCAGGAGAGTAGTTCGTGGGGGGCGTTAGATATTACCATCTTTGTATTTATGAAAGTGTAAGAAATAGTATCATACCATTTGTCAGCTTTGAGTGTTCCAATTGCTCTTGCATTTGAGAGAAGCATGAAAAAAAATATTTCACGCCTTTCTTAAAAAGTTTTTATCTACAGGCTCATTTCATATGTGTGACGTGCAAGAAAATCGTTTTGATTAATTCAGAAGGTTTGAAACAAGAGCGTTTTATTGTATTTAGATCTGTCGTTCGATATCAAAAACGATAAATTATCTATATAAATTAAAGTTTGTTCATTAGAAAAATTATCTTGTATAATTTATTGAGTTAGTGAAAAGATTTATATTGTAGGATATACAATAGGGGAAAGTGAATCTATTTTTTAAGATTTTTCTCATTGTATTTTGGTATTCTGCCTCTTAAGGATTTATTGTATTTTTGTAAAGCTGTGATTAGATTATGTAGTTATTGCTTTTTATGATAAATTCTTTAGGAATTTTTTCTGTATCGGAATTTCATTTTAATAGAGTGGGAAATACCTGAGGTTTAACTATAGGAGATAAAAATGTTTATTACGAACGCTTATGCTCAAGTTGCAGGCGATGTTTCCGGTGGAATTTCATTTGCTAACGCTGTCCCATTCATTTTAATTTTTGCAATTATGTATTTTTTTATCATTCGTCCACAGCGTGCCCAAATGAAAAAACGCCAAGAAATGCTTAATGCAGTACGTCGTGGTGATACAGTTATAACGGGTGGTGGTATTATCGGCAAGGTTACGAAGGTTCACGACGAGAGTGGTGAATTAGAGGTTGAAATTGGTGAGAGTATAAATATTCGTGTTATTCGCTCAACATTAGCTGATGTGCGCGTTAAAGGTGAGCCGATTGCAGAAAAAAAATCAAAACTTAATGCTAAAGCAAAAACACCACAAAAGTCTAAATCTAAAACGACAACGAAAGAAGATATGAGTATCTCTGAAGAGAAAAAAGCTATATCAAAGGAAAATGCATCTTAAGGTGTAATGGCAGTTTATTACATTTTTTAAGCATTTTTGTAAAAAGCTTGGCAAGATCAAGACAATTTCATTGGAAAAGGGGCTTTTATAGTGGCTACAGAAAATGGAGTTTTTGTTTTCTTTAGATTATTAAAATAGTTGCTTTATTTATAGAATATTACGCAATTTTTTTCTGTTTTTTAAATAAGATCATTGTTTTTATAAAAAGAAATTTGTGAGTAAATAAGCTGAGGAAACTTTTTAAAAGATAGATTTATTGAAGCAGGTATAGCAATTTATCGCGATTTATTACCAAATTTTCCTATATTTGTTGTATGAGAAGATTAGGGTATTATATAAAAATTTTCACTTCAGTACTAGGTTATGGTTAACATATCAATGTTTATATCAGCCTTACTTTAATTTTTATGGTGAGAAGTAGCAAAGACAATTGGATTATTCAAAAATAAAAGGTGCTTATTCATGTTCGATGCAATTCAAATTCGTGAAGCACATTTTCCAAGTCGCGCACCTATTGATGCTTATGGAAATGGTGGGTTTCGTTTTGCTGATATGTCTCATAGAGGTTCTATTATTTGTGTACCATCAGGTATTTATGGCATTGACATGGCAGGGCCTATTCCCACTCAAGGGGATATATCTCGTGTTTTAGAAGAAGCTTCTGAAATCGAAGTTTTATTAATAGGTACTGGAATTGAATTATTACGATTACCTGAAGAGTTACGGGTGCTTTTAGGGGAAAAACGTATTTCATCAGATACAATGAGTACGGGAGCGGCGGTGCGTACATTTAATGTTTTATTGGCTGAAGATCGCGCTGTTGCGGCGTTATTATTTGCGGTAGAATAGAGTATTGTTTAATAAAACAAATGCTCTCGTCTAGATGAAAGACTTGTGCGATTATTTTTCTGCGCCGTAAAGTACCGTCGTTTAAGGCGGTGATATAAGGGTATAGAATATACATAACTTAACATATTAAAGTGTTTTTAAATACAAAAGTGTTTTTAAATACAGCGGCAAGTATTTAGGACAAAGCTTGCTCGTCGTTCCTAATGAATCACATGAGTGATCAACTCTTGGCACTTGAGACAGTTCATAAGAGGCATTTTTAATTCTTTCTTATACAGTTGTTACCTACAAGCCAGTTACGCTTGGGACGTGCAAGGGAATGGTTTTTATTAATTTAACATGGAATTGGTTTGAAATGAAAGCATATCTACGATATTTGGGATTCTAATTTAACATACAAAACAACAAATTATGATTATAAATCAATGTATTGATAGTAACAGAAACTCACCGAGAGCAATTGGACTTTTTACAAATTGGTGTTGGTAAGAACCTTTGTCTTTTAGGATGGGGAGGAGGTCAATGATTTGATGAAGTTTTTGTGATCAGTGCATTTTTTATAAAATAACATTGTCATCTATCCACTGAAAAAGTGTTTTTCGTTGTTTGTTGTTCAAGTTTTACTATGCATGTTACGATTGTTTTTTAGCTTTTTTACTGCAAATGAAAACTTGAAGTCCTATAAGATAAGTTTTATCAGAAAAATTATTTATTTAATTTTTTTCTTTCTAAAACGAAAAGTGACTAGAAAAGAAACTTTAATTCACAATACAGTTAAGAGACACATTTAAAAATCTTATTTTCTGAACTGTATTTGCTTATCCTTCATTTTTTAATATGAATAAAAAGAGGATATTAATTTAATTGCTAAAAAAGGGACGTTAATAGGTTCATAGAATGATAGGCTCTCTTCCTTATTGTCTTGATATTTTACGTACCATAGATCGTGATCGCTATATATCGGTTTTATTTGCGCCTAAAAAAAAGCGCCAAGCATTGGCTGCTCTTTATGTATTTAATGCTGAAATTTCTCGTATTCGCGAAAGTGTACATGATCCACTCATAGGAGAAATACGGTTACGTTGGTGGTATGATACTATTGCTCATGGTGAAATGCAAACGAGTGGAAACAATCCGATTTTGAATGATTTATTAAAAGCAATGACTCTTTTTAATTTACCTAAGACAGCTTTTTTACGTTATTGTGATGCGCAAATTTTAGATCTTTATCACAATCCAATAGAAACACTTCATGATCTAGAGCATTATTGTGGTGAGACAGCAGGCGTAATTTTACAGCTTTCTTGTCAGATATTAGATCCTGAAACTGCACAAGAGTTTACAGATATCTATGAACATGGAGGGATTTCTCAAGGGTTAAGCGGTGTATTGCGTCTTTTATCATTCATGCAATCACGATATCAATATTATTTACCTACTGATATATTAAAGGCTGTAGGAGTGAATAGGGAAGATTTGGAATCTCATCGTCTCAGTGATCAACAAAAGGGTCGTATTGTTGAAGCTATGGTAGCATTATCACGCGATCATTATACCCAATTTTACGAGTATTCTTGTACTTTACCTAGAATTCTTAAGCCAGCTTTTCTTCCATTGGTCATTGTACCGGCTTCTCTTCAAAAAGCTATACAGCTGGGGGCAGCAATTTTTCAAGAGAGTGCAACTTTGCCATTGATATATCGCTATTGGTTGATAACAAGGGCAGCAATAAGCGGCAATTTTCCAAAGATACTGTAAAATAATATTACTACGTTGGAATGCGTAACATGGAGACTGATTTTCTCATATGAAGATAAAAGGAGCCATTGTGATTCCAAACCATTTTTTTGTTATAAAAAATGTTGATGTTTTGGTTGTTATGAACGCAAAAGAATAAGAAATTTTATGATCTTGAAAATACAGTGTATTTCTTCATCAGTAATATGTTTTATTCAGTGTATTGGATGGGTGAGATGCAGATAAAGAAAAACATGAGATAAATCTTAATACATTGGTTTGTTGGATGAAGAACTTTTAAGTACTCTGCATGTATTGATTGTAGCTCATTTGCAAATGAAATAAAATTTCTATTTTATGAGAGAAGTTATCTTAGCAGTCTATAAGTCTATAAAAAACTCTTATTTTTGAGAAATTATAACATCATAATTGATGACTGTTATGATTTATGAATATATTGATTTATAATGATAATTCGTTTTTTCTCATATTGAATGAGAGTCTTGAATAGAAAAAGATTTCTCCATTTTTATAATGAATTTTAAAAATAGTTTTTTTGTATATTATAAGTTTGGTGTGTAAATGAAATCATTTAAGGAAGAAGAAATATGCTCCTTATGAATGATATTAAGAGTAGTAATATGATGAGCTATAAATGAGTGACGATAGGGATGATATTTATAGCTTAATGGGCGACAACCTTTACAACCTTTGGATGAATAATGTTTTTTAATGCGTTGCAAAAACGACTCTACATTCCATTGACTATTTTCTCGCAAATCCATACATGCACTGATTTGCGAGAGAATGAATCATTATACAAATGTTTGATCCTAAGATATGCAAACAAGAGATCTATCTTACCTCTTCAACTATAGACGAAGAGCTGACGGAAACTTTATCAAATAAGTTCTTTAAATTATGTAAAATCTTTTTATTGGAGAGCGTTAAAGATCTGATTATAATTTGTGCTATTAATTTCCAAAGGATGTTCTTTATTGGCAACTTGTAGCATTTCTAGCTTGAGATCTTCTCTTATCATCATATCTATATTGGTGCGGACTTCAGTTGAAAGAGTATGAGACGTGATATCTTTAGGCATGGTTACAGTCTTTATTTGATAAATGATACGGTTTGTTGCAACCGGACCTTTTATGATGCCATAATGACCTTTGGGAGCGGAAAATAATGCTTTAATGCCTTCAACGCCAAGGGTTTCAGATGAGTCTTGACGCCGGAGGGTGGGTGTTGTTTGTTTTGTAACACCAAGGGTATGAGCAAGAGCAACAAGACTTTTTCCTTCCGTGAGCTGTTTGAGAGCATTTTGGGCTTTTTCATCAAGAAGACGTTGGATTTCCTCATTCTTCCATTGAGAAAGAACATCTAGCTTAGCCTCTTCAAGTGTCTTATCACGGGCAGGAATAATTTTATCGACCTTGTACCAGAGATATCCACCATTTTGAAAAGAGAGAGGATCAAGATCGACTCCTTCGTTTGATTGATAGATGGCATTCAGTAAAATATCTTTTTGAGGTAAATCCGTGAGTATTGCACCTTCAAGCGTTTTTCCTGTTTTATCAATGGTAATTGTGCGCAAAGATAACTTGTATTGGTCAGCTAACTCTTTGAGAGAAGCACCCTCAAAACGAGCATTTTCAATGGCTGCATAATTGTTACGGATATCATCAGTAGCACGATTTTTGGCAAGTGTTTGGCGAATATTTTCTTCTACACTTTCAAAAGGAAGAGAGCTTGAGGGTTCAATATGCGTGACGCGAATGATAACAGGTCCTTGTAAGTCATTTATCACAGAACTGACTTGGCCTTGTTGAAGTTCAAAAATTTCAGATGTCAGATGATTAGGAAGTTCATTTTCTGCGAGAGGCCCTTTTTTTATTTCATTAAGAGTCTTTTTTTCAGCTTTTACCAGTTCATCAAAACTCAATCCATCAGCTATTTTTTTTGCTGCATTATCGGCTTCTTCGCGTGAGGGGAATCGCAGTTCTTCGAATGTACGCTTTTCAGGCGTTACAAAACGTGAAGCATTTTGTGTATAATAGGCTTTCGCCTCATCTGTTGAGATATCTTGAGGTTTTACAAAATCATTAAGTTCCATAGATAGCAAAGAGACAGTGCGGTATTCTGGAGCACGAAATTGACTTTGATGTGTTTCAAACCATTTTTGTAATGTTGCGTAATCAGGATCAGCAATTGTTTTCTTTTCTTTTAGATCAATAACAAGATAATCAGCAATACGCATTTCTTCTTGATAAAGAGCAAGTGCTTTATAAAAGAGATTTGGTGCCTTCATATCAGAAAGTAAAGCAGCAATAAGCTGATTACGCTTTTCTTGTTTGGTGTAATAATTAAGAAAAGCACTTTCACTAATACGTAAATGCTGAAGATAGTTATAAAACAAGTTTTTATCAAAAGTGCCATTTACCTGGAACATCTTATCAGAACCAATCGTATGAGCTATTGTATCTTTTGAAAGACTTATTTTCATTTTACGTGCTTGTTCATCAAGAAGTACATTTTGTTGTAATTGATTAAATACAAAAGCAGGAATTTGGTATTGCTGCATTTCATTTGCTGTAAACATTCGTCCAAGATGAGCTGCATATGCTAAACGTGCGCTTTGATCGGCGAGTGCAAGACGATAATCATCGACAGTTACTGTGGACTGTCCAGATGTAATAAGATCTCTTTCACTTTTTTTGTGTAACTGCGGTACCCCCCATAAAAGAATGAAGCATAAGAGTAAAATAGCAAGGAAAATTCTAAAAATCCAAGAATTTGTAGCATTTCTTATGATGTCAAGCATTGTTCAAGTCCATTTTTAATGTGAGTTATTATCAAAGCTGTAATGGAATTTGCAATAAAGAGATGAAAGATGCAAGCTTTAAAGACTTGCTTTCATTTTATAATTTGGTAACTACAGATAAACAATGTATTGTAAGAGCTCTTGAGGTGAAAATATGTCTCAAAATATTCGGCCTTTTCTTGCTGGAAATTGGAAAATGAATGGAACGAGTGAATCGCTTGGAGAGTTGCGTGCTATTGCTACAGGCGTTAGCTCTGATCTAGGTCATCTTTTTGAGGCGCTTATTTGTGTTCCAGCAACGCTTTTATCGCGTGCTTCTAATACGCTGAATGGTGAAAATCTCCTTTTAGGAGGACAAAATTGTCACTTTGATGATCATGGTCCTTATACTGGAGATATTTCAGCTTTTATGCTTAAAGAAGCGGGAGCAAGTCATGTTATTATTGGGCATTCAGAACGTCGTACAGTGTACCAAGAAAATGATGCGATTGTCTGTGCCAAAGTACAAGCTGCGTGGCGAGCAGGTCTTGTGGCTCTTGTGTGTATTGGTGAAACATTGGAGGAGCGTAAGAATAATAAAGTACTGGATATTCTCACGCAGCAGCTTGAAGAATCTTTACCAGATGATGCAACAGAAGAGAATACCATTATCGCTTATGAACCAGTTTGGGCGATAGGCACCGGCAATACAGCGACTCCAGAAGATATTGCAAAAGTACATCATTTCATTCGTGATAAGGTGCGCTCTCGTTTTGGTGATGAAGGCAATAAGATTCGTTTGCTTTATGGTGGATCCGTAAAGCCATCCAATGCATTTGAGCTTTTAAGCATTGCTCATGTTAATGGTGCTTTGATAGGTGGAGCAAGCTTAAAAGCGATTGATTTTTTAACTATTTGCGATGTTTGTCGTAAACTATAGCAGAGAAATTTGAGTTTCCCCTTGGATTGTGCGTTATTTATGTGTAAATAGCTATTAAAGAGTTATTTGAAGAGCAGGGTTTATGCAAACAGTACTTATAGTTATTCATTTTTTGATTGTGATTACTTTGGTTGGTGTTATATTAATTCAACCTTCAGAAGGTGGTGGGCTAGGTGTGAGTAATAGCTCAGGGTTGATGAAAACTCGTGGATCTCGAAACCCTTTAACACGTTTGACTGCTATTTTAGCCTGTTGTTTTTTTGTTGTGTCTATTGGACTTACCGTGGTGGGTAATATATCAAATTCTAGTTCTGATATCTTAAAGCGTATACCGGTTAATTCAGAACAGAATTCTACCGATAAAGGCTCAGGCTCAGTTCCATCATCAAATGATGAGTCTTCCCCTTCTGTTCTTGAACAGCTAGGAGGCACTTCGAATTCTCCGCAGGAACAGAAACAGTCCACAAATCCTGAAGCAGAAAGTCCAGTTCCACAGGTTCTTGAAAACACAGTTCCGGATAACAGTACAAAATAGTTTTTTAAGAAAATATAGACTTTTTAAAAAGGTGATTTTTTCACCTTTTTTATTTTAGAAGAAAAATTGTTTCTTTTTGCATTTTTTGCTGGAAAAATCATTATAAATTGCTTATCACCATAAGCCCATGGCACGTTATGTTTTTATTACTGGTGGTGTGGTTTCTTCCCTTGGAAAAGGCATCGCAGCGGCGGCGTTAGCAGCGTTATTACAGGCTCGTGGTTATCGCGTACGTCTTCGCAAACTTGATCCTTATTTAAATGTTGATCCAGGTACGATGTCACCTTATCAACATGGTGAAGTATTTGTGACCGATGATGGTGCAGAAACGGATCTTGATCTTGGTCATTATGAGCGTTTTACTGGGCGTTCTGCAAATAGCCAAGATAGTATTACAACAGGGCGTATTTATCGCAATATCATTGAACGAGAGCGGCGTGGTGATTATTTGGGGGCAACAGTCCAAGTTATTCCTCATGTTACAGATGAAATTAAGAGATTCATTACGATGGGAAATGAAGAATTTGATTTTGTTTTATGTGAGATAGGTGGAACGGTTGGTGATATTGAAGCAATGCCTTTTCTAGAAGCGATTCGTCAGCTTCGCAATGAGTTACCGAGACAAAATGTCGTTTATGTCCATCTCACATTAATGCCTTATATTCCTTCAGCAGGTGAATTAAAAACGAAACCAACACAACATTCTGTCAAAGAATTGCAAGCAGTTGGTATTTCTCCTGATATTTTGCTTGTACGTGCAGATCGATCTATTCCAGAAACAGAACGGTGCAAATTATCACTTTTTTGCAATGTTCGCTCCAATGCAGTCATTCAGGCATTAGATATGCCAACGATTTATGATGTTCCTATGGCATACCATAAGGAAGGTTTGGACTCTGAAGTTCTTTGCGCTTTTGGAATCGATTCGGCACCTTCCCCCAAGATGGATCGTTGGGAGGATATTACGCATCGTATTCACAATCCTGAAGGAGAAGTCACGATTGCTATTGTAGGGAAATATACGGGCTTAAAGGATGCTTATAAATCTCTTATTGAAGCGATTGCGCATGGTGGTTTAGCGAATAGAGTGAAAGTTAATATTGAGTGGATTGATTCGGAACTTTTTGAAAAAGAAGATTCTGTTTCAGCTTTACAAAAAGCCCATGGTATTTTGGTTCCAGGTGCTTTTGGGGCACGTGGGGCAGAAGGGAAGATTCGAGCAATTCAATTTGCACGAGAGCGTAAAGTTCCATTTTTAGGGATTTGTTTTGGGATGCAATTAGCTTGTATAGAAGCTGCGCGCAATATTGCACAGATTGAGAATGCTTCATCGAGTGAGTTTTGCGAAACAGACAATCCAATTGTAGGTTTAATGACAGAATGGCTTAAAGGAGACGTCCTTGAAAAACGTACAAGAAATGGTGATCTCGGCGGTTCGATGCGCCTTGGTGCTTTTGCTGCTGAATTAAAAGAAGAGAGTCATATTGCTCAAATTTATGGGATGACCAAGATTGTCGAGCGACATCGTCATCGTTATGAGGTCAATATTGATTATAAGGATAAGTTAGAACAGTGTGGTTTGATTTTTTCTGGGATGTCTCCTGATGGTATTTTACCAGAAACGATAGAATATGTAGATCATCCATGGTTTATTGGTGTTCAATATCATCCAGAATTAAAATCCCGTCCTTTTGATCCACATCCGCTTTTTTCTTCTTTTATTGAAGCTGCTGTAGAACAAAGTCGATTAGTTTAATGCATAAATTGGGTTACTTTGCTCTTGAGGGATAAAATGACTAAACCAAATGCCCGTGTGAAAGTTGGAAATATGATTTTTTCAAATGAAATGCCTCTTTCATTAATTGCAGGGCCGTGTCAGATGGAAAGTCGTGATCATGCTTTTGAAATGGCTGGTCGTATTAAAACAATTACCGATCAGCTTGGTATCGGGTTTGTTTATAAATCAAGTTACGATAAAGCCAACAGAACCTCTTTGGGGGCGGCACGTGGTATTGGTCTTGAAAAAGCAATGTCCATTTTTTCTGATTTAAAAAAAGAGTTTAATTGTCCCATATTAACTGATGTGCATACAGAAGAGCAATGTACAATTGTTTCTTCTACAGTTGATATTTTACAAATACCGGCTTTTTTATGTCGTCAAACAGATCTTTTGGTAGCAGCAGCCAAAACAGAATGTGTTATTAACATTAAAAAAGGTCAGTTTTTAGCGCCGTGGGACATGGAGAATGTTTTAAAAAAGGTTGTTTACAGTGGTAATCCGAATGTTATGCTTTGTGAGCGAGGCACGTCATTTGGTTACAACCGACTTATTTCTGATATGCGTTCGTTGCCTATTTTACGTTCATTTGGTGCTCCTGTTATTTTTGATGCAACGCATTCTGTTCAAGAACCTGGAGGGCAGGGGGCTTCATCTGGTGGGCAGCGTCAATTTGTTGAAATTTTAGCGCGTGCAGCTGTCTCTGTTGGGGTAGCTGGTATTTTTTTAGAAACACATCAAGATCCAGATAATGCACCTTCTGATGGACCCAATATGGTTAAAGTTGATGATTTACAAAGATTGCTTGAGACTTTAATGGAATTTGATTATCTGTCAAAAAAGTTGAGTTGAGAAGAGAAAAAATATTTCATTAATAGGGCATTATAAATGAATCGAGACTTTTATTGGATAAGGAAACACATATGACTATAATTGTCGATATCATTGGGCGTGAAGTTCTTGATAGCCGTGGTAATCCAACGGTAGAAGTTGATGTTCATTTGGAGAATGGAGCTTTTGGTCGCGCTCTGGTTCCTTCGGGAGCTTCAACAGGAGCACACGAGGCTATAGAGCTTCGTGATGGTGGTTTGCGCTATCAAGGGAAAGGTGTTGAAAAAGCGGTTGCTGCAGTTAATGGCGAAATTCTTGAAGAACTTGGTGGGCGGGATGCAACAAATCAAATTGCTATTGATCAAGCAATGATTGCTTTGGATGGAACGCCAAACAAAGCCCGTCTTGGTGCCAATGCACTTCTTGGTGTTTCATTAGCTGTTGCAAAAGCAGCTGCGGATTCATTAAATTTACCTTTGTATCGTTATATTGGTGGTACACAAGCGCATATTCTTCCAACCCCCATGATGAATATTATTAATGGTGGCGTTCATGCTGATAATTTGATTGATTTTCAAGAGTTTATGATTATCCCTATAGGAGCTCCTACTGTAAGAGAAGCTATCCGTTATGGCGCTGAGATTTTCCATGCATTGAAAAAGCGTTTAAAAGATGCGGGTTATAATACCAATGTTGGTGATGAAGGTGGTTTTGCACCTCAATTTAAAAGTGCTGATCAAGCAATTGATTTTATTATGGAATCTATCATGATATGTGGCTATAAACCAGGTGAACAAATTGCCATTGGTTTAGACTGTGCTTCAACCGAATTTTATAAAAATGGTTCATATTTTTATAAAGGTGAGGGGAAATGCCGTGACATCCAAGAGCAGGTAGATTATTTAGCACATCTTGTGAAAAATTATCCTATTATTACAATTGAAGATGGAATGGCAGAGGATGATTGGGAAGGTTGGAAGTTACTCACTGACACAATTGGAGAAAAATGTCAGCTTGTTGGCGATGATTTGTTTGTAACGAATTCAGCACGTTTGCGTGATGGTATCAAAATGGGGGTAGGCAATTCTATTCTCATAAAAGTTAATCAAATTGGTACATTGAGTGAAACACTTGATGCTGTAGAAGTAGCACATAAAGCAGGTTATCGTACCATTATATCTCATCGTTCAGGCGAAACAGAGGATTCTTTCATTGCAGATCTTGCGGTTGCAACGAATTGTGGACAAATTAAAACAGGTTCTCTTGCACGTTCGGATAGATTAGCCAAATACAATCAACTTATTCGTATTGAAGAAATGCTAGGAGCCCAAGCGCGTTATGCTGGTGATTTAGTGTATAGTTCTGAGCACAAAATATGAAAGTATAAGATCATTTAGATTATGAAATTGAGATTTCTTATCAAAGGCATATACGCAATAATTTTTAAGTGTTTAAATTTATAGGGATTAAGATGAGAGGTATAATTATTAGTCAAGATCAAGGAACTTATCTCGTTGCTGGTGATGATGGTAAACGTTATCAGTTTGCGACTTGGGATTGGTTGGGAAAGAATCCACCAAGGATTGGTAATGCTGTTGATTTTGTCTGTGAAGGGGGGGTTGTCAGTTCTGTTTTTCCATTGTTGAGATCAGGTACAGAGAACACAAAGATAATGTTCGCACTGCTTTGTTGGGTTGCAGGTATCTTTGGTGTCCATCGCTTTATGGTTGGTAAAGTTAGGACTGGTGCTTTAATGCTAGTTCTATCTTTATCATTGTTTGGATTGATAATTACCGGCATTTGGGCAATTGTTGATTTTATAGTCATTCTTGGTGGAAGATTTACGGATAAAGATGGAAATCAGATTACAGATTTGTGAAAATCTTATAATAAAAAAAGGTAATTTAGCTCGCTTTTTATTTTTATAAATATATTAAGTTGCATCATGCGAAATTATTGTACTACATTTATTTAATATGAGATATAAAAAACATGTACAGCTAAGTAAACGTATTGAAAAAGACAATGCTATTTTATATGGGTAAAGCAAAGATATAAATCAACTAAAGCATGTTTTTTGTTACTGCTTATAGCAGGGGGAAATATTAGATTATTGGGGAGTTACGAACTATTTTAATTTCATGTTTATCATGGTCAGTACGAATTGTATTTACACCGTGAGGTTAATCCGCATATTATCGAATTAGAAATAATCTCTTTATGAATAACACATGAGGAGCAGCTTTATAGGTGGGCAAGAATGAAAGGTAAGATTATTGGTCAGGATCAAGGAGATTATTTTGTTTCAGGGGCTGACGGTAAGCGTTATCAATTTACGAGTTGGGATTGGTTAGGAAAAAAAACACCAAAAGTGGGTGATACCGTTGATTTTGTATATGAAGATAATGTTGTTAAATCTGTTCTCCCTCTCGTGAGTAAAACTCAGTCAGAAAAATCAAGATTGGCGATAGCACTTGTTTGTTGGTTTTTTGGATGGTTGGGAATTCATCGCTTTATGGCAGGTAAAGTTGGAACGGGTATTGTAATGCTTCTTATAAGCCTACTAAGTATACCATTTACTTTTGGGGTAGGGATACTTTTAGTAACTGGTCCTTGGTCATTCATTGATTTTATAGTTATTTTATCCGGATATTTTAGGGATGAAAATGGGGATAAAATTATAAATTGGTAGAAATTTTAGAATAATATAAAATGTAAAGAGTGAGGCACTTTCTTTACTTTTAATGTTGTCAATATATTAATTTAATAATGTAAATTATTTTAATATATGTCTTTAAATGTGAAATATTAAAGAAAATTATGAATATTTAAATAAAACTATTGAAAAAGACTGTACTATTTCATATGAAAAAAGCAAAGGTGCAAATCGAACAGCGTGCTTTGTATTACCACTTGTAATTGCGGGAATTTTAAGTTGTTGGGGAATTTTTAGCTTTTTAAATTGTCATATATCACGGTGAATACAGACTGTATTCATGCTGTGAGGTTTATTCAACATATTATCATATTAGAAGAAAAGCTTCTTTATGAATAACAATTTTATAGGTGGTGAAGATGAAAGGTAAGATTATTGGTCATGATCAAGGAGATTATTTCATTTCAGGGGCTGATGGTAAGCGCTATCAGTTTGCGAATTGGGATTGGTCAGGAAAAACGCCGCCGAAAGTTGGTGACGTCGTTGATTTTGTGTGTGAAGGGGATACCATTAAATCTATTTTCCCTATCTCAACTGAAGGTCAGTCACAGCAATCAAAAGTGACGTTAGCGGTCGTTTGTTTTTTTCTAGGTGGACTAGGAATTCATCGTTTTATGGTTGGTAAAGTTGGAACTGGTATTGCAATACTTCTTATAAATATAATAAGTGTAATAAGTATAATAAGTATAATATTTATGCCGGTAGGGCTTATAGGAATTTTTTTGATAATTACACCTTGGGTATTGATTGATTTTATAGTCATTTTAACAGGAAGTTTTAAGGACAAAGATGGGTGTAAAATCACAACTTAGAGGATATCCAATATTTATAATATAAAAAGTGGATCATTCAGTTTGCTTTGATTGTATTAAGGGGGGGGCTTTGGTGATAACAAATTATTTTGGTGTAGATTTGGTAATGAGGTATTAATCAAAATCATGCATAGTTGGGCAAAATATTAAGAAATTTGTGCTGTAAAGACTGTGCTATTTTATGTGGACAAAGCAGAAACGTCGATCAATCAAAGTACGCTTTGTACTACCTCTTATGACGGTGGGAGTCTTAAGCTATTTCAGTTATCACATTTATCATGGTGAGTATGGATTGTATTCACGCAGTGAAGTTAATCAGCATATTAGCGAATTAGAAAAGGAGCTTCATAAAATAGAAGCTGAGCGGATATTCATGGAAAAGCGTATTTCTCTTTTACGCAATGGGCATATAGAAAAAGATATGTTGGATGAGTATGTCCGAAAGAATTTGAACTTTTCTAAGCCAAATGAACTGACAATCTTAATACCTTGAAATGATACCAAAGGTAAATGAAAAATCGCTTAATTTAAACAACAATCAGCAATGATATTGTTTAAGCCGATTGATAAGGCTTGTAACTTTTGTTCGTAAAGGTTATTCCTAAATAATCATAAAAGGGAGTTTAATATGGCAGAACGACTTAAAAAAAATTCTGCGTCGGCGGCGCGCACTGCATTATCAAGCACCACAAAGAAAGCACCAATAGCAGATTTTACAAAAGAAGAAGAAATTGATGCTTATCGTGAAATGCTTTTAATTCGCCGTTTTGAAGAAAAAGCAGGACAACTTTATGGTATGGGGCTTATTGGGGGATTTTGTCACCTTTATATTGGTCAGGAAGCCGTTGTTATAGGAACATTGAAAGCGGCAAAAGAAGGTGATCAGGTTATTACGTCTTACCGTGATCATGGTCATATGTTAGCGGTTGGGATGAGTCCGCGTGGTGTCATGGCAGAATTAACGGGGCGCCAAGGTGGCTTTTCCAAAGGGAAAGGTGGCTCGATGCATATGTTCTCTAAAGAAAAGAACTTTTATGGAGGACATGGTATTGTTGGTGCGCAGGTTCCCATTGGTTCAGGTTTGGCATTTTCGAATCAGTACCTTGGTAAAGATAATGTGACATTGGTTTATTTTGGTGATGGTGCTGCAAATCAGGGGCAGGTTTACGAGAGTTTTAATATGGCTTCACTTTGGAAGCTTCCCGTTGTTTATATTATTGAAAACAATCAGTATGCTATGGGAACGTCAGTTTCACGTGCATCTGCAGAAACTGATTTTTCCCGACGTGGTCTTTCTTTTGAAATTCCAGGTATTGTTGTTGACGGTATGGATGTTCGATCAGTAAAAGGAGCTGCTGATGAAGCAATTTCTTGGGCACGCTCAGGTAAAGGGCCGATCATTCTTGATATGCAGACCTATCGCTATCGTGGTCATTCCATGTCTGACCCAGCAAAATATCGTTCAAAGGAAGAAGTCCAAAAAATAAAAGAGGAGCACGATCCGATTGATCAAGTAAAAAGTCGGATTCTTAAAAAAAATTGGGCGAGCGAAGACGATTTAAAATCTATTGAGAAAGAGGTCCGTGCAATTGTTGCTGATGCGGTAGATTTTGCACAAAGTGATCAAGAGCCAGATGCTTCTGAGCTCTATACTGATATTTTAGTTTGATGCGAGGGAAGCAAGTATGTCTATTGATATTTTGATGCCGGCGCTTTCACCAACTATGGAAGAAGGT
Source organism: Bartonella sp. CL71SXKL (assembly GCF_042194935.1). Lineage (NCBI taxonomy): Bacteria > Pseudomonadati > Pseudomonadota > Alphaproteobacteria > Hyphomicrobiales > Bartonellaceae > Bartonella > Bartonella sp. CL71SXKL. The sequence goes on from NZ_JBHINI010000012.1 coordinate 27,005, forward strand.
AAACTGTCTAAATGGCTCAAGAAAGAAGGTGATAAGGTTAGCTCTGGCGATGTTATTGCTGAAATTGAAACGGATAAGGCTACAATGGAAGTAGAGGCCGTTGATGAAGGTACTCTTGGTAAAATTTTTGTGCCTGAAGGTTCAGAAGGCGTAAGGGTTAACACTGTTATTGCAATTTTGTTAGAAGAAGGTGAGCGTGCTGAGGATATTTCGCAGCCTACGGATACAGCACAAAAAACTAAGGAATCTGCTCTTTCTCTACCTTTGTCAGTTCCGCAGGCTGCTCCTACTTTTGATACATCTCTTAATTTTGATATTCCAGCGGGAACACAAATGGTTACAATGACAGTTCGTGAAGCGCTTAATCAGGCTTTGGCTGAAGAAATGCGGCGTGATGAAACAGTTTTTCTTATGGGGGAAGAAGTCGCGCAATATCAAGGTGCTTATAAGGTTAGTCAAGGTTTGTTGGAAGAATTCGGAGAACGCCGAGTTATTGATACCCCAATTACAGAGCACGGCTTTGCTGGGCTGGCTGTTGGGGCTGCTTTTGGTGGGTTACGTCCTATTGTCGAGTTTATGACCTTTAATTTTGCGATGCAGGCGATGGACCAAATTATTAACTCAGCAGCCAAAACACGTTATATGTCTGGTGGACAAATGACCGCTCCTATGGTTTTCCGAGGTCCCAATGGTGCGGCTGCCCGTGTTGGTGCTCAACATTCTCAATGCTATGCTGCATGGTATAGTCATGTACCAGGTCTGAAAGTTGTCATGCCTTATAGTGCTGCAGATGCAAAAGGTTTGCTGAAAGCTGCTATTCGTGATGATAATCCTGTTATTTTCCTTGAAAATGAGATTTTGTATGGGCATCAATTTGATGTTCCTCAACTGGATGATTTTCTTTTGCCTATTGGTAAGGCGCGTATTCATAAGTCTGGACAAGATGTGACGATTGTTGCATGTGGAATTGGGATGCATTATGCTGTTCAAGCGTTACCAGAAATTGAAAAACTTGGTATTGATGTTGAATTGATTGATTTACGAACCATTCGCCCTATGGATCTTCCTACAATTCTTTCGTCAGTTAAAAAAACAGGTCGTTTGGTAACAATTGAAGAGGGATTTCCTCAGTCATCCGTGGGAACTGAAATAGCAACGCGTGTTATGCAGCAGGCTTTTGACTATCTTGATGCGCCAATTGCTACGATTTCTGGCAAAGATGTTCCGATGCCTTATGCCGCTAATCTTGAGAAGTTGGCTTTGCCTAATACTGCTGAAATTATTGAGGCAGTTCAGGCTGTGACATACAGAGCATAACGGAGGAAAGCATAATGCCCATTAAAATTACAATGCCAGCGCTTTCCCCTACGATGGAAGAGGGAAATTTAACAAAATGGAATATTAAGGAGGGAGATAAGGTTTCCTCTGGTGATGTTATTGCTGAAATTGAGACGGATAAAGCGACAATGGAAGTCGAAGCCGTTGATGAAGGTAGGGTTGCTAAAATTGTTGTTCCTGCTGGAACACAAGGCGTTAAAGTAAATGCTTTAATTGTTGTTTTAGCAGAAGAAGGTGAAGATTTAGCTGAAGCTGCAAAAGTTACAGAAGAAATCTCTTCTTCTACAAGACAAGAATCAGAGGGCATCAAACAGACAGATTCTCTGAAACAGACGGACTCAAAGGGAATAAAAATGTCTCATGAATCATCAACTGGGCAATTAATACAGCAAGATAAAAAAGAAGCTCGTCTTTTTGCCTCTCCCTTAGCGCGGCGATTAGCATCTCAGGCAGGTCTTGATTTATCCCTTATTTCTGGAAGTGGTCCGCATGGGCGTATTATTAAGCGCGATGTGGAAAAAGCTGTGAGCAGCGATATTTCTAAAGTGTCTTATTCATCACAGATAGGGGAGCTAACAGCTACAGGTGCTTCAGACAAACAGATATTGAAACTCTTCAAAGAGGATGAATATAGCTTCGTTCCCCATAATAATATGCGTAAAACAATCGCGACACGTTTGGTGGAATCAAAACAGAAAGTCCCACATTTCTATGTAACGGTAGATTGTGAACTTGATGCGCTATTAGCACTGCGTACACAACTGAATGCTGCTGCACCAATGGTTAAAAGGCAAGAAGAAACTCAGCCTACTTATAAGCTTTCTGTTAATGATATGGTGATCAAAGCTGTCGCACTTTCTTTGAAAGCGGTTCCTGATGCGAATGTCTCTTGGCTTGAAGGTGGGATGATTCATCATAAACATTGTGATGTTGGGGTTGCTGTTTCCATTCCCAATGGATTAATTACACCGATTATTCGCCATGCAGAGGAAAAGCCGTTATCACTTATTTCCAAAGAGATGAAGGATTTTGCAAAGCGTGCGCGCGAGGGCAAGTTAAAAATGGAAGAATATCAGGGTGGAACAACAGCTGTATCAAATATGGGGATGTATGGTATAAAAAGTTTTTCTGCTATTCTTAATCCACCGCATGCGACGATTTTTGCGATTGGAGCAGGGGAGCAGCGCGCCGTTGTTAAAAATGATGCATTAGTCGTTGCGACAGTTATGTCAGTTACGATTTCTGCTGATCATCGTGCTGTCGATGGTGCTTTAGCAGCAGAGATCGCGCGGACTTTTAAAAAGATGATTGAAAATCCATTAGCAATGTTGGTTTGAACTGTTTAACAGTTTTTCACGTAAATTGTGAGAGAGTGTATTAAGAGAATAAAAGCAAATTTAACGAGTTTGAAGAGCAATGTTATTGCTATTTCTGGTTTGGGTAAAGCATTTACGTAAGCAAAAGACATAAGATAATTCTGTCATGTTATTTTGCAGACTTAAGTTCAAAAAGTGCATATCCGTTTTATATATATCCATGGAGGAATTACTGTGGCAAATCTTTATGATGTAATTGTGATTGGATCAGGTCCAGGCGGATATGTAACCGCAATTCGTGCAGCACAATGTGGCTTTAAGACTGCGATTGTTGAACGTGAACATTTGGGAGGGATCTGTTTAAATTGGGGATGTATTCCCACAAAGGCCCTTCTACGTTCAGCGGAAATGAAACATTTTGCTGAACATGCGAAAAATTATGGACTAAAAATTAATGGTTCAATTGAGGCAAACATCAAAGATGTTGTGGCACGTTCACGCGGTGTTTCAGCACGTTTAAATGCTGGTGTTGATTTTCTAATGAAAAAAAACAAAATTGATATTATTTGGGGTGAAGCAAAGCTTACTAAAGAAGCAAAGGGAAGCCATCCTGCGGAAATTGTGGTTTCTTCATCCTCCAAACCGATTATGCAACCGCAAAATCCAGTCCCTAAAGGGACGTTAGGGGAGGGAACTTATCAAGCAAAACATATCATTATTGCAACAGGTGCACGTCCTCGTGTCCTTCCTGGTATTGAGCCAGATGGAAAACTCATTTGGACTTATTTTGAAGCTATGATACCGTCATCAATGCCAAAATCGCTTTTGGTTATAGGGTCTGGGGCTATTGGCATTGAATTTGCCTCTTTTTATCGTGATATGGGGGCGACAGTAACTGTTGTTGAAATGATGCCCCATATCATGCCTGCTGAAGATATTGAAATTTCAACGTTTGCTCGTAAACAGTTAGAGAAAAGAGGTTTACGCATTCTTCGTCAAGCAAAAGTAACAAAGGTTGAAAAGTCTTCCGATTCTGTGACTGTACATATTGATGTTCAAGGTAAAATAGAGACAATAACTGTTGACCGGTTAATTTCCGCTGTAGGGGTGCAAGGTAATATTGAGAATCTTGGTTTAGAATCTTTGGGAATAAAAACCGATCGCGGGTGCATTGTAACTGATGAATGGAGTTGGACGGGGGTGGAAGGCATTTATGCTATTGGTGATGTAGCAGGTCCTCCTATGTTGGCCCATAAAGCAGAAGAAGAAGGAGTGATATGTATTGAGCATCTTGCAGGTTTGAAGAGTGCTCATCCGCTTGATAAAAGAAAAATTCCAGGGTGTACATATTGTACACCACAGGTTGCCTCTGTAGGGCTTTCAGAAGCGGCTGCAAAAGAAGCAGGTTATGATATACGTATTGGTCGTTATTCTTTTGCTGCGAATGGTAAGGCGATTGCTTTGGGTGAAGATCAGGGGTTAGTAAAAACGATTTTTGATAAAAAAACAGGACAGCTTCTCGGGGCCCATATGGTAGGGGCTGAGGTAACAGAATTGATACAGGGTTTTGTTATTGCTATGAATCTTGAAACAACAGAAGAAGAATTAATGCATACTGTCTTTCCACATCCGACCTTATCGGAAATGATGAAAGAAAGTGTATTGGATGCTTATGGTCAAGTTTTAAACGCTTGATGACTGGATTGTATGAAAAATTTTATATTTTTGATTGTTACTTCGTATTTATAAGGCAAAGGCTTAAATGGTTACGGTTGTTGATAGAGTTACAAATAGACGTTTGCGTCATCCTGAAAAGGCACATCGTCCTGATACAAGCGTTCAAAAAAAGCCAGATTGGATTCGTGTAAAAGCGCCAACATCACCAATTTATAAGGAAACACATGGTATTGTACGTACGCATAAGTTAGTGACTGTATGCGAAGAAGCTGGTTGCCCTAATATTGGCGAATGTTGGAGCCAGAGGCATGCTAGCTTTATGATTTTAGGTGAAATATGTACGCGTGCTTGTGCTTTTTGTAACGTTGCAACAGGTATTCCACTTGCCGTTGATGATAATGAGCCAGAACGTGTCGCCGATGCTGTTGCACGGATGGAATTAAAACATGTTGTCATTACATCTGTTGATCGTGATGATCTTGCTGATGGTGGTGCTGAGCATTTTGCAAAAGTTATTTATGCGATTCGTCAAAAAACTCCTAAAACAACAATTGAAGTTCTTACACCTGATTTTCGTCATAAGGATGGCGCTTTAGAAGTTGTTGTTGCTGCTAAGCCTGATGTTTTTAATCATAACTTAGAAACAGTTCCTTCTAAATATTTGAAGGTCCGTCCAGGGGCGCGTTATTTTCATTCAATTCGTTTATTACAACGCGTTAAAGAACTTGATCCAACAATTTTTACAAAATCGGGAATTATGGTTGGCCTTGGGGAGGAGCGAAATGAGATTTTGCAATTGATGGATGATTTGCGCGCTGCTGATGTTGACTTTATGACAATTGGACAATATTTGCAGCCTACACGAAAACATCATCCAGTTGTTCGTTTTGTGCCTCCTGAAGAATTTGAGTCTTTTGCCAAGATTGGAAAAGTAAAAGGATTTTTACATATGGCTTCCAATCCTCTGACGCGTTCATCTCATCACGCTGGAGATGATTTTGCCATTTTGCAAAAAGCGCGTGATGAAAAATTTTCCTTACAGAGATAATTATGCCGATTTTTACAATACATCGGCAGATCACCCATAGTGCCAGTGAAATGTTTGATCTGGTTTCAGATATTGAGCGTTATCCTGAATTTTTACCAATGTGTGAGTCTTTAATAATACGTTCTCGAAAAGAATATGGAAAAAAAATATTGCTTCTTGCGGATATGACCGTTGGCTATAAGATTATTCGTGAAACTTTTACGACTCAAGTATTTCTTCAGCCGGAAAAAAGTCTTATAGAAGTTAAATATATTGATGGTCCATTCAAATATCTTGAAAATCGTTGGGCCTTTCATGATATTGAAAATACCAATGCATGTAATGTAGAGTTTTTTATTGATTATGAATTTAAAAGTAAAACGCTTGGATTAGTGATGGGCTCAATGTTTGATATTGCGTTTCGTAAATTTACCGAGGCTTTTGAGAAGCGTGCGCATCAGATTTATGGCTCTACGGTAACATAGTCTATTCTGTTATTTTTTAACAATACGTATTGCTTATAACAGCATGAAGGTGAAAACCGGTTTCCATCTTTACTATTTGTTTTTAATTCAGCTTTCAAAAGCATATTGAAGGAACATCATTTTAAATGATGAAGATGATGTACAGCTTCACTCTTTTGTTTCTCTCTTTTTTAATGGATACATATCCGTTAAACAGAACGTCCAAATAGAACATGCTTGCGTCATACCCATTTCATAATAGTGCTCATAATAAATAGTATAGATCCTTCGTAAAAGCATATAAACTCCACATCTGTACGTTTATGAACAAGTCAGCCTGCACCATTTATTTGCCATCTCTCAAGATGTTGCGCCAGCTCTTAGCACTTGAGAGAGAGGTACAAGTGTCCCTTTCTTTAATCATTTTATTTACTACAGTTTTTTTCTCTTGTGGCGTGCAAGTGAATAAATTTGATTAATTCAACCTACACAGGGCTGAAGTGAGATAACTTTACGCTATTCAGGTCTTTCATTTTCAAGTTGTGGGCGATTATAGACTCAATGTGGAATAGAGAATTTTGAAATTAGTATGGGGAATTCAGTGAAGTAATTCCAGAATCATTTTAAAAACATTTTCAACAGTTGCATGGCGGATAGCATTGCGATTAAGATGAGCAAAGTGCATTTCTTTGTGCAGGGGGGGGTGATTTTTGTAAGCAACTGCGCAATGCACAAGTCCTACAGGTTTATCAAGACTTGCACCTCCTGGACCAGCAATCCCTGTTACAGAAACTGCAATGTCAGCTTGTGAATGTTTTAATCCACCCTCAGCCATTGCAAGAGCAACTTCTTTTGAAACGGCACCATAGGTTCTTATAAGTTCAGCACAAACGCCAACAAGGCGTGTTTTGGATTCATTTGAATAAACAACAAATCCACAATCGAGAACATCTGACGATCCTGCAATATTTGTGAGGCTTGCAGCAATGAGCCCCCCTGTACAAGACTCTACAGTTGTTAACAGTAAACCTTTTTGGCGAAAGGTATTAAGGACTTCATGTGCTTGTTTTTCACAAAGATATGTCATTGGGGAATTTCTCCTGAATAAAGAACGCTCGCTGTTGCAAGAGCAGCAATTCCCTCACCACGACCAATAAATCCAAGCTTTTCATTTGTTGTTGCTTTGATAGAGATTCGATCAGGTGTCATTGCAAGTATTGTCATAAGATTTTCTGTCATAGCATGACGATAGGGACCAATTTTAGGATTTTCAGCGATAATTGTGATATCAACATTGGCGATACGACCATCTGCTTGTTTTATAATATCGAGAGCATGACGGAGAAAAATTTCTGATGATACATTTTTCCATTGAGGATCAGAGGGAGGAAAATGTGTACCGATATCTCCAGCACCTTGAGTTGCAAGAAGGGCATCTGTTAATGCATGAAGAGCAACATCCGCATCGGAGTGTCCATTTAATTTTTTATGAAAAGGGATTTTTATACCACATAATATAAGAAAATCACCATCTTCAAAAGAGTGAACATCATAACCATTGCCGGTACGGATATCAGGAAACATTTGCATTTTCTTTTGGAGATATAAATGTGCAGTATTAAAATCTTCATGCCATGTAATTTTTATGTTGTTAGGATCCCCAGGAACGGTACGCATAGGAATTCCAAACCATTCGGCAATTGCAGAATCGTCAGTGAATTCTTGTTTGCAAGCTTGTTTTGCTTGTTTATGGGCCGCTAAGATATGTTCAAAGGGAAAACACTGTGGAGTTTGTGCACTATAAAGATGGGTACGGGGAATTGTTTCTAAAACATGCTGATTATTTATACGTTTAAGGGTATCAGAGATGGGCAGAACAGGAAGAACACCTTCTTGAGGCGTGATAGTGTTGTGAATGTTATTAAAAAGCTTGTTTTCAATAAAAGGGCGTGCACCATCATGAATATGCACATATTGGGGGGAAAATTTTTTAAGTGCCTGAAGTCCATGTAAGGTAGAGATTTGACGTGTATTGCCTCCTTCAACGATAATAAGGCGCTCTTTAAAATCGCCAATAGCTTGTTCACAGATTTGACGATCTTCTGGATGAATAACAAGGATAATTGTTGTGATAGCTGGATGCTGCAAAAAACAATGCACGGTATGATAAATAATCGGCTTTTGTCCTAGAAGCCGATATTGTTTTGGAATTTTATAGGGAGATCCTGCTCTTTCACCCCGTCCAGCGGCTAATATTATTGCTGCAATAGAAATACTTAATCTCCTTGTATTATAATCTTAGTTTTCTTTTTTGTCATTAATTTTAAAATGATTTTGAAAGGATGGTTGTTGTAGATCAGCAAGGGATATCATGGACAACACCTCAAAAAAAGCATTTAATGCTTTTTGAAGTGCGGTATTTAAACCACAAAAATCAAACAAGGGGCAAGTTGGTTCTGCAGTATCGAAACATTCTGCTAGGGAAAAGTTGTCTTCTGTTACTTTCACAACATCAGCGACTGAAATCTCTGCTGCGGGTTTAGCCAATCTAACTCCACCATTGCGTCCACGCACTGTTTGTATAAAACCTGCTTGAACAAGCAGCTGAAGGATTTTAAATAAAAAAAGTTCTGAAACGGCATATGCTTTAGCAATTTCTGGAACACGACTGAGAGTTCCCTGATTATCTGCACAATACATGAGCATTCGAAGAGCATAATTTGTTTGTTTTGTTAATCGCATCTCATTTCCTTCGTAAAGTATCGTCGAACACAGTCTATTTTAAAGATATTTTGCAAAATATAGAAGCTTTTCCTCATTGACTATATTTGCCCTATTTTAAATGTAGTATTAGTATTGTCAATTTTTGCTACAAAAGGTTATATGAGAATAATGGGATAAGGGTATGTAAGCTCATGACGAATATAACATCTGTGACGAATCTTCAAGACATAGATAAAAATACTTATAACGATGAGTTGTATCGTTTAAGTAAGGTATATATTTTTTTAGGGATTACAATTATTGTATTGGCTTTACTTACGGCCTCTGTTTCGTTTATTATTCTTATTGGATTAACTCCTGTTGTTCCCAGTAGAACGGTAACCCTTATTCTTATAGGGATTAATAGTTTTTGGGTTTTAGGGCTTATTGTCATCGTTTTTTATGAGATGATTCCGATCATTCGTGCTTGGCGTTCAAGGCGTGCAGGATCGCGTCTTCATGTGCGTCTTATTTCATTGTTTGCACTTGTTGCGACAATGCCAGCTGTTGCTGTAGCTCTTGTATCGGGTCCAGCACTAAATTTGGGACTTGATCGATGGTTTGATACAACAACGCGGCAAATTGTGGGCTCTTCTATTGATTTAGCAAATGCTTATGCAGATGAAATGCTTCAAAATTTAAAAAATTTATCCTACGCGATGGCATTTGCACTTGATAACAAAAAACTCTTAGAACGTAATCCAGCTGAATATAGGATGCAATTGACGCGTCATGCTATAGGACGCAATTTGCGTGGTGCATTTTTGTTAAGTTCTAGCGGAGCTATTTTTGTATCGAGTGCTCTTGGTGATGAAGATAAACTGCCAATTCCTCCTTCTCATCTTATTGAACGTGCAACCAGTGCGAGACCTTTTTCTTTTCAACCAGGCGTTCATGATTATTTTGGTATTATTTTAAAATTTACCAACATTCCAAACACATTTTTATATTTGGTGCGTGACGTTGATAAAGGTGTTTTATCTGCTTTGCGTTTGACAGAAGTTAATACAGATCGCTATCGTGATTTAAATGAAAATCGCCTGCTGACACAGATTGCATTTGGTATGCTTTATTTGTGTCTTTTTTTTAGTTTATTCTTATCAGCTATTTGGGCTGCTATTGCTGTTGCTGATCGTTTAGTGCGTCCTATTCGTCTTCTCATTAGTGCTGCCGATGATGTTGCTTCTGGAAATATGGAAATTTTCGTGCCAGTACGAGCAAAAGATGGAGATATTGGGCAATTATCCAAAACTTTTAATTACATGGTCAGTGAATTGAAAAGTCGGCGTAATGAGTTGATTGCAGTGCGTGATCAAATTGATGAAAGACGGCGTTTTTCTGAAGCTGTGTTATCGGGTGTAACAGCGGGAGTAGCAGGTATAGATGATAATGGTGATATCACCATTATCAATCGGTCTATTGAAGCGATGTTTGATATTCGCTCTGAGCACGTTGTTGGACAAAGTCTTTTATCTTTAAGCGCTGAAATTTGGCAGGTTTTTCAGTTTGTGCGTTCATTAGATCGTAAAAACCATCGTGAACAGGTCACTTTAAACGTTGCAGGAAAAGAGCGTGTCTGTAATGTTCAAGTTACGATGGAGGAGGATGATGGACAGGGGCAATCTTGGGTTCTAACAATTGATGATATTACTGACCTTGTTGCAGCGCAACGTACAGCGGCGTGGGCGGATATTGCGCGGCGTATTGCGCACGAAATTAAAAATCCTCTTACACCTATTCAGTTATCCGCTGAACGCATTCGTAAACGTTATAACAAAGCTATTACACAAGATAGAGAGGTTTTTGAGCGGTGTATTGACACGATTATTCGGCAGGTTGGAGATATTGGGCGTATGGTTGATGAGTTTTCCTCTTTTGCACGTATGCCCAAACCCAAAATGCATATTTTAGATATACGAGAATTGTTGCGCGAAGCATGTTTCTTGATAGAGGTGACGCGACATGATATTCATTTTGAGCAAGATTTAGGAACTCTACCACTTATGGGTGCATTTGATAACCGTCTCATTGTACAGGCTTTCTGCAATGTTATCAAAAACGCGAGCGAATCCATAGATTCAGTTATGCGAGAGGAAAATATTCACGGTCATATTCTTGTCCGTTCTTATCGACAGAAAGAATGGGTGGTTGTGGATGTTGTTGATAACGGGAAAGGACTTCCTAAAGAGCAAAGACAAAAGTTATTAGAACCCTATATAACAACGCGGGAAAAAGGAACAGGACTGGGGTTAGCCATTGTGCGCAAAGTTATTGAAGATCACGGTGGTTTCATGGAGCTTCATGATGCACCGGAGAGTTTTTATGAAGGTCGTGGTGCGATGATCCGTTTGATATTTCCTGCGGATGGGGGTAAGCAGGGTAATATTATACAAGCCATAAATCATAAGATAGGGGAATAGTATGGTATCAGATATCTTGATTGTTGATGATGAAGCAGATATTCGTGAGCTTGTTGCTGGTATTTTAGAGGATGAAGGTTATGAAACGCGCGTTGCTTGTAACTCTGATGAAGCATTGGCTCAAATTAGTGAGCGTATTCCAAAGCTCATTTTTTTGGATATTTGGCTACAGGGTAGTCGTCTCGATGGTTTAGCACTGCTTGATGAAATTAAAACACAATATCCGGCTCTTCCGGTCGTTATGATCTCTGGTCATGGTAATATTGAGACGGCTGTTTCCGCTATAAAGCGAGGGGCATATGATTTCATTGAAAAACCTTTTAAAGCTGATAGACTTGTATTGGTTGCAGAGAGAACACTTGAAAATTCAAATTTAAAACGTGAGCTTTTAGAATTACGAAAGCGTTCGAACGAGACATTAGAGTTGCTCGGAAAATCGACAGTTATAAAAAATTTGCGTCAAATCATAGAAAAAGTAGCACCAACCAATAGTCGCATCATGATAACAGGTCCTTCAGGGGCAGGAAAAGAGACTGTTGCACGAACTATTCATGCGCTCTCAACGCGTTCGAATGGGCCATTTGTTACAATAAATGCTGCAACGATTACTCCGGAAAGAATGGAAATAGAGCTGTTTGGCAGCGAAATGGAGGGAAGAGAGCGTAAAATCGGTGCCTTAGAGGAAGCTCATGGCGGTATATTATATCTTGATGAAATTGCTGACATGCCACGTGAGACTCAAGGGAAGATTCTTCGGGTTTTAACGGGGCAAACATTTGAAAGAATTGGCGGCACAAAACGTGTTAAGGTGGATGTCCGTATCATTTCTTCGACAGCGCAAAATCTTGAAAACCTCATTTCTGATGGGCGCTTTAGGGAGGATCTTTTTCACCGTCTTTCCGTTGTTCCTATTGTTGTTCCGCCCCTTTCAGCGCGTCGTGAAGATATTCCAGAACTTGTACATCATTTTGTAAAAACAATATCACAGCAGGTTGGGATTAAACCGCGTGCAATCAGTGATGATGTGATTGCTATTTTGCAAACGCACGCTTGGCCGGGTAATGTGCGGCAATTACGTAATAATATTGAGCGTCTTCTTATTCTTGTGCGGGATGGTGATGGTCCTATAACAGCGGACTTTCTTCCCAGTGAAGTAAGTGATTCTTTGCCACGCCTTCAAATGGATTCAGATGAAAGTATAATGGATTTGCCGTTACGTGAAGCTCGAGAATTGTTTGAAAAGAGATATTTAGTGGCGCAGATTGGGCGTTTGGGTGGAAATATATCACGTACTGCTGAATTTATAGGCATGGAGCGTTCAGCTTTGCACCGTAAACTTAAAGCGCTTGGAGTTTCTTAAGCGATGCGTGTTATTATTTGTGGAGCAGGACAGGTTGGTTATGGGATAGCAGAGCGTCTTGCTGCTGAAAATCATGATGTTACTGTTATTGATATCGAAACGAGATTAATTGAAAAGATTCGCGATACATTGGATGTGAGAGGTTTTGTTGGTCACGGTTCACGGCCTGAAGTTCTTTTGGCAGCGGATGCAGACAAAGCTGATATGTTGATTGCTGTTACTTTGTTTGATGAAGTCAATATGGTAGCTTGCCAAGTAGCACATTCATTATTTAATGTGCCCACAAAAATTGCTCGTATTCGCTCACAATCTTATTTAGAGCCACGTTATAAGACGCTTTTTTCCAGAGAGAATATTCCCATTGATGTGGTTATTTCGCCAGAAGTTGAAGTTGGGGAAATGGTTTTGCGCCGTATTGCTTTACCTGGTGCAATAGATGTTCTTTATTTTTGTAATGATGATATTGTTGCGTTAGCCTTGGAATGTATGGAAGATTGTCCAGTTATTAATACACCTTTGCGTCAATTAACAGAGCTTTTTCCAGATCTTCATACGACGGTTACCGCTATTAAACGTGGCGCGGAATTATTGGTTGCACATTCAGAAACGCAATTACGCGTTGGTGATATAACCTATCTTGTTGTTTCTCGTGAACAGATGCGTCGTGCTGTTGGGCTTTTTGGTCATAAAGAACAAGATGCACACCGCATGATTATTGCAGGGGGTGGTCACATTGGCCTTTATGTTGCACAGGCGATTGAAAAGCGTTTCCATAAATTAAAATTGAAGATTATAGAATCGCATAGAGAAAGAGCTCTTACAATTGCTGATCAGCTTGAAAAAACGACAGTCTTATACGGTAACGTGTTAGATCCAGTGATTCTTCAAGATGCAGGAATTGATCAGTCCGATTTAATGATTACATTGACCAATCAAGATCAGGTTAATCTCTTAAGCGCTATTATTGCTAAAAGATTGGGCTGCAAAGCCAATATGGTATTGATTAATAATGTTGCCTATCAAGAATTTAGTCGTGCTGTTGGTGTGGATGCATATCTTAATCCCCATAGCGTTACAATATCGAGAATTTTGCAACAAATGCGCCGTGGGCGTATTCGTTCTGTTCATTCAGTTTTTAATGGCCGAGCAGAAATTATTGAAGCTGAAGTGATGCAAACATCTTCATTAGTTGGTAAGTCATTATCAGAGCTCAATTTATCAGATGGTTTGAGAATTGGTGCAATTTATCGCAATAAGACAATAATACAGCTTTCGGCAGATACGCGTATTTTGTCTGGTGATAGAATAGTGATTTTTGCTCTTGCTGATAGAGTTCGTGATGTTGAACAACTCTTTCGCGTAAGTTTAGAATATTTTTGATGTATTATCTATGGATATTTGTACTTTTTGGTATAGTGGACAATTAAGATTGGTGGATAGGCTTTGTTTGTCTTCAATGGTTAAAACTGGACAGCGCGTTAAGCTTTTTAGTTATGATAAAAAAATAGATAATCTCCCTGCTGGTGTTGAGCTGCATGAAGCCGAATCAATTTTACCACGCTCAGCAATTTATCGCCTTGATCCCGATTTTTCTGATGATAAACTAGGGTGTACAATTGTTCAGTTCTCGGATTTTTTTCGTGTTATGCTGATGAAATATCAACAAGGTGTTTGGTTAGATACAGATGTTTACCTTGTTAAACAATTTCATCCAGATGCCGATAAGGTTTGGTTGGCAAGAGAAAATAATACAAGAGTAGGCGTTTCTGCACTTTATTTTCCACCCAATAACCCTGTTATAAAAATATTTGAAGATTATTGGGCAGGCACAGAAATTATTCCTCATTGGCTTGGGTTTAAGCGTCGTGTTTGGAGACCGTTCTGGTTAAAGAGGAAAAAAATGCCGATTTTACCGGGAAATCTTGGCGTTACAATATTTGGCAATGATGGTATTTCACGATTAGCAAAACGATATGGTTTTTTTCATGAAGCAAGGGAAAAGGAAACTTTTTATTATTGGACTGGGCGAAAAACTGAACGTATTTTTGAACCAGCTTTTGGCGTAAAGCCGCTTACAGATTCACGCTTGATAGGCTTTCATATTCACAGAAAGACAAAGACCACGAAAAGACCTCAGGAAGGAAGTTTTTACCATTGGGCGGTATCTCGCATTCCTGATGTTCATCATTTGTTTAGGTAGAGTTATTATTGCTATTTTAACTATTGAGATTTTAATCTATCTTATACATCTCTTGATTGTAGCTTGCACAAGAGAGTAATGTTAGCATATGGATAAAAACATTGAATGTGTAAAGAGCGGTTGTTATATGAACGGAAAGTAAAAATATGAGTGATCCAATGAAAACAGCATTAAGCCTTGTTCCTATGGTTATTGAACAAACCAATCGTGGTGAGCGGGCCTATGATATTTTTTCCCGTCTTTTAAAGGAGCGGATTATTTTTATTAATGGTCCTGTTGAAGATGGTATGGCAATGCTTGTTTGTGCACAATTGCTTTTCTTAGAAGCGGAAAATCCTAAAAAAGAAATTAGTCTTTATATTAATTCTCCAGGTGGTGTCGTAACATCTGGTATGGCTATTTATGATACTATGCAGTTTATTCGCCCTCCTGTTTCTACGCTTTGCATGGGGCAAGCGGCATCTATGGGGTCTTTATTGTTAACAGCTGGAGCAAAAGGTCATCGTTTTACATTGCCAAACGCACGTATTATGGTGCATCAACCATCTGGAGGTTTTCAAGGTCAAGCTTCAGATATTGAGCGACATGCGCAAGATATTATAAAGATGAAACGGCGTTTAAATGAAATTTATGTCCAACATACGGGTCAAGATTATGAGGTTATAGAGAAAACTCTCGATCGCGATCATTTTATGACAGCAGAAGAAGCCAAAGCGTTTGGCTTAGTTGATGATGTTATACAATATCGTGCAGAAACTGAAAAAGAAGAAAAAGATTAAGAATTTTTATAGAAAAAACAGCTACTTTAAATCAAAGAGTTTTATAAAAAATATCGCAAAATAAGAGAAACACCTAAAAATATTGAGACATGCATGGTTTTCTATATGTCTTTTAGTTTTCATGATGAAAAGCTTCCTTTGAAAAGGCAAAGTATTCATATATCGTGGTGAAAGGAAAGAAAAATGAGCAAAATTAGCAATAGCGGGAACGAATCAAAAAATACTCTCTATTGCTCGTTCTGCGGCAAGAGTCAGCATGAGGTGCGTAAGCTCATTGCGGGGCCTACTGTATTTATCTGTGATGAATGTGTAGAGCTTTGCATGGATATTATTCGGGAAGAAAATAAGTCTTCTGGGGTTAAGGTGCGTGATGGTGTTCCCACGCCACAGGAAATTATAACAGTTCTTGATGATTATGTTATTGGTCAGCAGCATGCGAAGCGTGTTCTTTCTGTTGCTGTGCATAATCATTATAAACGGTTGGCGCATCAGTCTAAAAGCAATGATATTGAGTTGGCAAAATCAAATATTCTTCTTGTTGGTCCAACGGGCTGCGGTAAAACTTATCTCGCACAAACATTAGCACGTATTATTGATGTACCTTTTACGATGGCGGATGCGACCACTTTGACTGAAGCAGGTTATGTGGGGGAAGATGTTGAAAATATTATTCTTAAGCTCCTTCAAGCAGCAGATTATAATGTTGAACGTGCACAGCGTGGTATTGTTTATATCGATGAGGTTGATAAGATTTCTCGTAAAGCAGATAATCCTTCTATTACAAGAGATGTTTCGGGGGAAGGAGTTCAGCAAGCGTTATTAAAAATTATGGAAGGAACGATTGCTTCTGTTCCTCCTCAAGGTGGACGTAAGCATCCGCAACAAGAGTTTCTTCAGGTTGACACCACAAACATCTTATTCATTTGTGGGGGAGCTTTTGCAGGTTTAGAACGGATTATTTCAGGGCGTGGTGAAAAAACTTCTATTGGTTTTTCTGCGACCGTTAAGGCTCCTGATGAGCGTTGTGTCGGTGAAATTTTTCGTGATTTAGAGCCTGAAGATCTTATAAAATTTGGTTTAATACCAGAATTTATTGGACGCCTTCCTATAGTCGCTACCTTAGAGGATTTAGATGTTAACGCCCTCATGCAAATTTTATCACAACCTAAAAATGCATTAGTAAAGCAATATCAGCGTCTTTTTGAAATGGAGAATGTCGAGTTAGCATTTCATGAAGATGCTTTACGTGTTATTGCAAAGAAAGCAATTGAACGTAAAACTGGTGCTCGTGGTTTGCGTTCAATTATGGAGAAGATCCTTCTTGAGACGATGTTTGAGCTACCGGCTCTTGAAGGCGTTCAAAAAGTGGTTATTTCGAGTGATGTCGTTGATGGGAAAGCGCGTCCTCTTTATATTTACTCAGAACGTGCAGAAGATAAAGAAAATGTATCAGCATGACATTGTGCGATGCACAATATAAAAGGTGGTAATGAATGGTATTTGATGGGTGTTTCTAATAATATCATTATAATGCTTGATTTATGTATGAGTAATTACCACTTCATGTACAGTGAAGAGCTGAGGTTTTCTAAAGGTGGGCTGGTTGTTGTAGATAGCTCATAGGCTCCAGAAAGGAGAGTTATGCAATATATTGATGAAAAGACAGATGAAGTAAGAGATGGGGTTTATGCTGTTTTACCTCTTCGTGATATTGTTGTCTTCCCCCATATGATTGTTCCACTTTTTGTGGGCCGCGAAAAATCAATTCGTGCTCTTGAAGAAACGATGGCGGTTGATAAGCAAATACTATTGGTGACACAAAAAAATGCTTCTGATGACGATCCAAAATCAGAGGATATTTATCATATTGGTACATTTGCTAATATTCTTCAACTTTTAAAGCTTCCTGATGGTACTGTAAAGGTTTTGGTTGAGGGAACTGCACGTGCAAAAATTAGTCAATTTGCTTTAAGTGAAGGTTATCATCAGGCTTTTGCAACTGTTACAGAAGAACCTAGAGAGAGTGATGTTGAGATTGAAGCTCTTTCAAGGTCAGTGATTGCTTATTTTGAAAACTATGTAAAGCTTAATAAAAAAATCTCTCCTGAAGTTGTGAATGCGATTGGCCAGCTTGATAATCCTTCTAAGCTTGCCGATACGATTGCTTCTCATTTGATGATTAAACTTGCAGAAAAGCAGGAAATATTAGAGCTCTTACCTGTGCGGGCCCGTCTTGAACGTGTTTTGTCCTTCATGGAAGGAGAAATTTCTGTTTTGCAGGTTGAAAAACGTATTCGTTCGCATGTTAAACGGCAAATGGAAAAAAACCAACGAGAATATTATCTCAATGAGCAGATGAAGGCTATTCAAAAAGAGTTAGGAGCAGGTGATGATAGCCGAGATGAACTCTCTGAATTAGAAGAACGTATCAAGAATACAAAACTATCCAAGGAAGCGCAGGAAAAAGCTGGAGCAGAATTGAGAAAATTACGGAATATGTCTCCTATGTCTGCAGAAGCGACAGTTGTACGTAACTATCTTGATTGGTTATTAGCAATGCCTTGGGGTAAAAAATCTAAGATTAAAAACAATTTAGATTTTGCTGAAAAGGTCATGAATAATGAACATTTTGGTCTTGAAAAAGTTAAGGAGCGAATTATTGAATATTTGGCCGTACAAAGTCGCGCGTCAAAGATAAAAGGTCCCATTATTTGTTTGTTAGGTCCTCCAGGTGTAGGGAAAACATCATTAGCGCGCTCTATTGCAAAGGCAACGGGACGTGAGTATGTTCGTATCTCATTGGGAGGTGTCCGAGATGAAGCAGAAATTCGTGGACATCGCCGAACATATATTGGATCGATGCCTGGAAAAATTATCCAGTCTATGAAAAAAGCAAAAAAATCTAATCCGCTTTTCTTGCTTGATGAAATTGATAAAATGGGACAAGATTTTCGTGGCGATCCTTCATCTGCTTTATTAGAAGTTCTTGATCCTGAACAAAATGGTACGTTCATTGATCACTATTTGGAAGTTGAATATGATCTTTCTGATGTCATGTTTATCACAACTGCCAATACGCTTAATATTCCAGGTCCGTTAATGGATCGTATGGAAATTATTCGTATCGCTGGTTATACTGAATGTGAGAAAATGGAAATTGTTAAACAGCATCTTTTACCAAAGGCACTAAAAGATCACTGTTTGTCTAAAAAAGAACTCAGTATTTCTGATGGAGCACTAAGGTCAATTATTCAGTTTTATACACGTGAGGCAGGCGTTCGTAACCTTGAACGTGAACTCATGAAAATTTCCCGCAAATCCGTTACAAAAATTCTCAAAACACATCAAAAATCTGTAAAAGTTACAGAAAGTAATATTCATGATTTCTTGGGTGTTAAACGTTATCATTACAATCAGATTGAAGGAGAAAATCAAGTTGGTGTTGTAACAGGTCTTGCGTGGACAGAAGTCGGTGGAGAGTTATTGACCATTGAAGGAGTTATGATGTCCGGCAAAGGGAAGATGACTGTAACTGGAAATTTACGTGATATTATGAAAGAGTCCATTTCAGCGGCAGCATCTTATGTACGTTCTCGTGCTGTTGATTTTGGTATTGAACCTCCACTTTTTGAAAAACGCGATATCCATGTTCATGTTCCAGAGGGTGCGACACCAAAAGATGGCCCATCGGCTGGGATTGCAATGGTGACAGCAATTGTTTCGGTCCTTACAGGAGTAGCTGTGCATAAAGATATTGCAATGACTGGTGAAATTACTTTACGTGGACGCGTTTTACCCATTGGTGGATTAAAAGAAAAACTCTTAGCAGCTCTTCGAGGAGGGATAAAAAAAGTACTTATTCCTGAAGAAAATGCAAAAGATTTGGTTGATATTCCTGATGATGTCAAAAATAATATGGAAATTATTCCGGTAAATCATGTGAGTGAAGTTTTGAAACACGCTTTGGTTCGTTTTCCAGATACTATTGAATGGAAAGAACCCTCTACAGTGGCTGTCCCAATCCGGTCAGAGAGCAGTGATAGTGACGGAATACAGATTGCGCACTGATTCACTTATCTCATTTATAACGGCATTTTTTAGGTGGCAGAAGGCGTTGTTGAGGTTATTATTTTGTTTTTTGTTGGAAAAAGTGAAAAATTCCGTGAATAACTGTGATTATTGCTAAAAAAACAATGTTTTGGATAAAAATAAGACTTCTGTTTGCTGTACTTTTCAATAAACTGACCAATAACATGATTAAGTCATGCTCAGGTAATATAGGGAAAGGAAATATTTTATGAATAAAAGTGAATTGGTTAGCTCCGTTGCTGAAAAGGCAGGTGTTTCGAAAGCGCAAGCTGGTGCTGTTGTTGATGCTTTTATGGCTTCTGTAACAGAAGCTTTAGCTTCAGGGGGAGATGTTCGTCTTCCAGGTTTTGGCACTTTTGAAGTTTCTCATCGTGCTGCAACAAAGGGGCGTAATCCTTCAACTGGTGCTGAAATCGATATTCCAGCACGTTCTGTACCCAAATTTTCTGCAGGAAAAAGCCTTAAAGAAGCAGTTAATAAAAAATAATTTAAGCTACATTAAAAAAACCCGATTTATTTATAAGCGGGTTTTTTTAACACATGTGTTATGCGCATTTTTCATATAAAACTTTGAGATCTTTGCGATACTTTTTATTTTCATGTATTGCTGGTATTTTTGAAAATGATTTTAAGTTTTGTATAAAATACTGTCAGCTTAAAATATATTTTTTTTAGTATTTTCAAAAAATATTGCACTGTATTAATTGAGCACGGGTATGGCTTATAAAATGTAATATTAACTTTTATTACGCTGAAGTGTTACGGTATTTATTTCAAAACAAGATCCGTAAATAATATGAGGCGGAAAACTCTGTAAAGTCCATAAAAGTTATTATATATCACCATTTACGCTTAATAAAAGTGCATGTTGGTGCCACCGTGCTATCTATTTTCTCAGTTCCTATAATGTTGCGACTAGCCCCAGATATCTGAGACGAGTGCATAAGGGATAGTTTTATTCTTTTACTCTTATACGCCAACCTTTCTTGTGACACACCAAGAGGATAATTTTATTGATTTATTAGAGAGCCTGAAATGAAAGAATCTTTTGATATTCAGATTTGGTTTTCAATATTGTGATTTTTCTTGGCATTTGAGAGGGGAGAGATAGCTCCAGCTCTATCCTACAAATATTTTTTCCATATCTTTATTTCACTTGTGATATGCAAGCGAGTATTTTTCCTTCATCATACAAGAGTTAAAATGAGAGAACATCACAAATTTTGAGGGAGGAAGTTACAAAACAGAAAAATTACTCTTATAAAATAATATACATTACGTAATATAAAAACTATTAATAAAGATAGTACAGTATTACGTGCGTATTTTTCATCTATTTTTTTGATTATTCATAATATATTTATATGATTATTTTTTTTAGTCATTAAATCATATTAAATTGTTGATAGCGATAAAGGTTTTTTATAGCCAAAAGTTATTTCACAGCACCTACATAATTGAATAAATGATGAAATGTAGGTAGTATTTATTGATTGTAGGAGACAGTCTTTAAAAGGCTTTAGAATGATTTTTTCACGAGAGTCATAAAGATCTATTCAGTAGGTG
This sequence comes from Bartonella sp. CL71SXKL, assembly GCF_042194935.1. NCBI lineage: Bacteria > Pseudomonadati > Pseudomonadota > Alphaproteobacteria > Hyphomicrobiales > Bartonellaceae > Bartonella > Bartonella sp. CL71SXKL. Next base: position 48,004 of record NZ_JBHINI010000012.1, read on the forward strand.
AGAGGCGAATCGTATGTTTTTTATAAACAGGAGCTCTTTGATTCTTTATCTGCTAACCACTGAGTACAATCATTGAGAGCTCTCGCTGTTATGGCTTGTTTTTTTACTAATTTTTTTTCTTTACTTGGTAAGCGTTTCCCTGAATGTTTAATAGAAGCAATAGGGGGAAAAAGTCCGAAATTGATATTCATTGGCTGAAAAGACTGTGTTTCTGCTTTTTCATCTATGATGTGTCCCCCCGTAATATGATTCAAAAGGGCTCCGAATGCTGTAGTTTGTGGGGGGAGGCAAGGGGAAATATGATGATATTCGGCAGCAGCAAAACGTCCAGCAAGAAGCCCTATTGCCGCTGATTCTACATAACCTTCACATCCGGTAATTTGCCCTGCAAAGCGTAGTTGTCTTTTTTGTTTTAAACGAAGGGTTTGATCAAGAATAATTGGCGAGTTGAGGTAGGTATTGCGGTGAAGACCACCAAGACGCGCAAACTCTGCTTTTTCAAGACCGGGAATCATTCTAAAAATACGAATTTGTTCACCATATTTCAGTTTTGTTTGAAAGCCGACCATATTATAAAGCGTTCCAAGTTTATTATCTTGGCGTAATTGAACGACAGCATAGGGTTTAACTGTAGGGTTATGGGCATTAGTTAAGCCCATAGGTTTCATAGGACCATGTCTTAACGTTTCAAGTCCGCGCTCAGCCATAATTTCAATGGGGAGGCATCCATCAAAATAGGGCGTTTTTTCAAAGTCACGAAACTCTGTTTTTTCAGCATTTTTTAACGCTTCAACGAATGTTTCATATTGTTCTTTGTTGAGAGGACAATTAAGATAATCTTTTCCTGTTCCCTCAGGACCAATTTTATCATAGCGAGATTGATACCAACAAATGTTGATATCAATACTGTCGGTATGGATAATAGGTGCAATCGCATCAAAAAAAGAAAGAGCTTTTATACCGGTTATTGCTTGTAATTTTTGAGCAAGTGCAGGCGATGTAAGGGGGCCCGTTGCAATGACAACATGTTTCCAAGCTTTAGGAATTTCTTGAACTTCTTCACGTTTGATTGTTATAAGGGGGTGGTTTTCGAGTGCTGTCGTAACGGTTTTTGAAAATCCATCACGGTCAACAGCAAGAGCACTCCCTGCGGGAACTTTGTTGGCATCAGCAGCTTTCATAATTAACGATTTTGCTAATCGCATTTCAGCATGTAAAAGCCCTACGGCATTTGTTAATGAATCATCGCAACGAAACGAATTTGAACAAACCAGTTCTGCCAATTTATCTGTTTTATGGGCATCTGATTTTTTTTCAGGCCGCATTTCATGCAAAACAACAGGAATTCCTGATTGAGCGATTTGCCAGCTCGCTTCACACCCCGCAAGACCGCCACCGATGATATGAATTGGGATATCAAATGTCTTTAACATAATTGACTTTTAGCGTAAGCAGTTATGTATGAAAAGCATAGATTTTGTTTTTTTTAATATATTTGTTTGCTTTTTTTCTGTAATTAATGGTATAGAAACGCCGCTTGTATAAGGTTATTAGCTTGTAAGTTTGAGCGGATGTGGCGAAATTGGTAGACGCACCAGATTTAGGTTCTGGCGGGAGACCGTGGGGGTTCGAGTCCCTCCATCCGCACCAAAGCAATCCCTTAGGTGCTACGGATTTCTACGTGTCTGAAATTCCGCTTCATGGTAAATGTAACACTCGAAGTGTTAGAATGTAATGATTATTAGAGTGGGTTGATCCCTCTCCTTAGAAAAATGAAGGTGTTTAATGCAGGTTACCGAGACGCTTAATGAAGGACTGAAGCGCGAAATTAAGATCGTGGTTCCAGCGAAAGATTTAGAAGAAAAGTTGAATGAACGATTGGATGATACCAAGGGAAAAATCAAGCTTAATGGTTTTCGTCCCGGTAAAGTGCCTAGTGGGCATTTGCGAAAAATGTATGGTAAATCCTTTATGGCGGAGATTCTCAATGAGATACTCAGTGATGCACCCCGTTCTATTCTAGCAGACCGCAATGAACGTGCAGCGATGCAGCCAAAAATTGATATAGATGAAGATGAAAAAATTCTAGATGGCAAAGCTGATTTTACTTTTAGTTTAAAGTATGAAGTTTTACCAAAAATTGACATTAAAGATTTTGAACACATTACGGTTATCCGTGAAATTGCAACTGTTCCTGAACAGGATATTGATGATCAAGTCAAACGCGTCCTTTCTTCTACGCGTAATTATTCCCTAAAAGAGGGGAATTCTGAAGAAGGTGATCGTATTACCATAGATTATCAAGGTAAGCTTGAAGGCGTTCCATTTGAAGGTGGGACAGATAGTGATGCACAACTGATTCTTGGGTCAAAACAATTTATTCCTGGTTTTGAAGAGCAATTGGTTGGTGTGAAAGCTGGGGATGTAAAAACGATTTTTGTTAAATTTCCTGATAATTACAGTGCGGCACATTTGGCGGGACGGGAAGCAGAATTTGCCATTACTGTCAAAGCTGTCTTTAAACCAGATGAATTAAAAATTGATGATGAAGCAGCGCAAAAAGTTGGTTTAGAGTCTCTAGATCGCTTACGTGAGGTCGTTCGTGGGCAGATTGAAAGCCAATATGGTTCAGTGACACGTCAAAAAGTTAAGCGTCAAATTCTTGATGCTTTAGATGCTGATTATAATTTTGAGATTCCTGAAGAACTTTTAGAGGTTGAGTTTAACAATATATGGGCTCAGGTTAATGATGATTTGAAAAAGGCTGGGCGCAGTTTTGAAGATGAAGGTATTACAGAAGAAAAGGCGCGGGAGGAATATCGTGTCCTTGCGCAGCGTCGTGTTCGTCTTGGTTTGGTGCTTTCTGAAATTGGAATGAAGGTTGGTGTTAAAGTTAGTGAGGATGAGCTAAAAGCAGCCGTTTTTGATCAGGTTCGCCAGTATCCTGGACAAGAGAAAGAGATTATGGATTTTTTCCGTAGGACTCCGGAAGCTGTTGAAAATCTACGTGCTCCGATTTTTGAAGAAAAGGTCATTGATCATTTATTAGCACAGATAAAAGTCACAGATAAAGAAGTGACGGTTGAAGAGTTGATGAAAGAATATGACGAATCAGATGTCCCTGAAGAAAAGCCGGCAAAGAAAAAGTCTGCAGTGAAAGAAACGTCTACAGAGAAAAAAACAGCTAAGAAAAAGGCTCCTAAAAAAGCTTAATATTTATGCAAACAGAACAAGCCCGATAGAAACGGGCTTGTGTTGTAAGATTTATGTTCTGGGGTTACATTGAGAGAATGGTTTTAGATAAGCCATGAGTATATTTTAAATATTGGTAGTGGATTGGCAATGAGCATCATTGATACGCGTACTCCTGATTCTAAGCGTTTTATTTCTGGAGTTACAGGTGATTGGGAAGTCATCATTGGCATGGAAGTTCATGCGCAAATCATATCAAATTCAAAACTTTTTTCAGGAGCATCAACAAAATTTGGTGCAGAGCCGAACAATCATGTATCACTTATTGATGCAGCCATGCCAGGTATGTTGCCTGTTCTTAATCAAGAATGTGTTCGTCAAGCGGTTCGAACGGGGTTAGGATTAAAGGCGCATATTAATTTAAAGTCTGTTTTTGATCGCAAAAATTATTTTTATCCAGATTTACCGCAGGGGTATCAGATTTCTCAATTTCGCTATCCCATTGTGGGAGAGGGAAAGATTATCATATCTGTTGGTCCAGATTCGAATGGCCAATTTGAGGATATTGAAGTGGGAATTGAGAGGTTGCATCTTGAACAGGATGCTGGAAAATCGATGCACGATCAACATCCAACGATGTCTTTTGTAGATCTTAATCGTTCTGGTGTTGCTCTTATGGAAATTGTTTCCAAACCTGATATGCGCTCATCAGATGAAGCCAAAGCCTATATGACAAAATTGCGTACGATTGTTCGTTATTTGGGCACTTGCGATGGCAATATGGATGAAGGTTCTATGCGTGCAGATGTCAATGTATCTGTTCGTCGTCCTGGTGAAGATTTTGGAACGCGCTGTGAAATTAAAAATGTTAATTCTATTCGCTTTATTGGTCAAGCAATTGAGTATGAAGCGCGTCGTCAGATCGCAATTTTAGAAGATGGAGGCGTCATAGATCAAGAGACTCGGCTTTTTGATGCCGCTAAAGGTGAAACGCGTTCTATGCGCTCAAAGGAAGAAGCGCATGACTATCGTTATTTTCCTGACCCTGATCTTTTACCATTAGAATTTGATCAAGCATTTGTGGATGCTTTGGCAGCAGACTTACCAGAATTGCCTGACGCTATAAAAGCACGTTTTATTAAGGAAATGGGATTGACAGTGTATGATGCTTCCATTCTTGTGACAGAAAAGGCTATTGCTGATTATTTTGAAGAGGTAGCGCGTGGGCGTGATGGAAAAATAGTTGCCAATTGGGTGATTAACGACCTTTTAGGGGCTTTAAATAAAGATAATCGTGAGATTGAAGAGTCCCCAGTATCGCCAAATCAATTGGGAAGTATTATTGATCTCATAAAAGAAGGAGTTATTTCTGGAAAAATTGCCAAAGATCTTTTTGAGATTATTTGGAATGAGGGGGGTGATGCACGCCAAATTGTAGAAGAGCGAAATATGAAGCAGGTAACGGATACAAAGGCTATTGAAAGAGCTGTTGATGAGATCGTTGCTAATAATTCTGATAAAGTTGCGCAAGCAAAGCACAAACCTGCTTTAGCTGGTTGGTTTGTTGGACAGGTAATGAAAGCAACAGGTGGTAAGGCAAATCCCCAAGCTGTTAATGAATTGGTTAAGATGAAACTTGGCATAGATTAAATTTTTATGGGGTGGAGAAGAAGCCATACATATGATATCTTCTTGAAATTAAAGGATAGCACGTTAACCTATCAATTGGAATTGTAGTTGAATTTACGAGTAACTTTTTCGATAATTTCAATCGTTAATAATTTTATTCCAACGATTAATTTCATGAGCGCACTAAATGAATGGAATAGCAGATGGCTCGTTTTTTTAAGCAAATCTTCACATGGTGGAATGGCAATACCATTGGTACGCGTTTTTTCACATGGCGCAAAGGTAAGCGGATAGGGGAAGATCAATTTGGAAATATATATTATGAAGGAGGACTTCATAAGGATGGTTATCCGCACCGTTGGGTTATCTATAAAGACTATTCTGAGGCCTCTACTATTCCACCAGGTTGGCACGGCTGGATTCATCATCGCTGTGAGTGTCCACCAACACAGGAGGATTATCATCCTTATGAATGGGAAAAGCCTCATGTTGCAAATATGACAGGAACAAGTGAGGACTATCGACCAAAGGGGGCTATCACTTCCAATGGAGAGCGTTCTTGTGTGCATGAAGATTATGATGCGTGGTCACCTAAAAAATAACATGTTTTAATGTGCGTGTGTATTTTTGTCTTATTTGACTCTATGTTATGAAAAGAATTATTTTTTTAAGGTGCGATTGATTTTGATATGATGAGATTTTTTTTATTGTTAGGGGTGAGGCATTTTTTTTATATTTTTTTAATGGGAATTTTAGTGTTTTTATCCTTAAATAGTGGAGTGCGGGCTGAGCGTATTAGCAATGGAATTGCTGTTTTTGCGGGTCTTGACAAAATCACGGGGCGGACTACACGTTTTGAAGTTACTCTTGGTAAAATTTATCAGTACGGTGCATTACAGGTAACTCCACGTGCGTGTTATACGAGCTCTAAAGATGAACCCACGCGTACAACAGGTTTTGTTGAAGTCAATGAAGTGACATTAGATAAAAAAATACGGCGTATTTTTACAGGATGGATGTTTGCGGATAGTCCTGGTTTGAACGCTGTTGAGCATCCTATTTATGATGTATGGTTAAAGGATTGCAAGCAGAATTCTCAAGATCTTCCTCTTCAATGATTAGTGTATTATCTATTTATAATACATTGATTTATAATGGTTATTTATCATTTTACAACTTAATAGGAGGTTCAAATTCCTATGATTACCTCATTTAAAATTTTTTATATTGAATTGATCCAAACTATTCTCTTGCGCGTTAAAAGTAACGGATGTGTAAATAAGACTGTCTAAGAAAGGAATAAAAAACTCCGTCATGAACTGTTTAAATTCAAAGATGCATCATTAGAATAAACATATTTTTTCAGTGTTTCATAAGAGACAGTTCTTGAATTATATCTGTAAAAGGTTGAAATGAAAGGCTTGTTTATATTTGTTAAAGAGATGAACTGACGCTTTTGCATTTATGAGGGAAACAGACTATCAAGTAAGTAATTCATCATGAAACACTAATTATTATATCTAGAGAACGCTGTATTGGTATTTTTTCTCATAGAGATGTCGCTTTTCGTTCAAAGCGTAGAAGCAATGCAGGCTATATTAATGGAAAAATTGAGATTTAAGATTCTTTAAAGTTTATCAATCGAAGTATAGCTTGGTTAAAAAATGCAATAATCAATATATTTCTAGTAAGAAAATAATGTTTATATATTTTTATTATATACCACACTCATAAGTGAGTTTGTCTATTTGTAAGTTCTTGTATATTGCATGATAACTTCACATTTAAGTAAGCAGAATACCATTAAGTTTGTAAATCATATTCTTGGTATCCGTGCTTTTTAAAATCTTTTGTATAAAATACACGTGTTTTCATGTAGAGCTATTGAAAATTTTAAAAGGGGCCTCGAAGAGGCGTTAAAAAGATTTTGTATCACTGGGAGTGGTATATTTATTTTGTATAAAGAATAACCCATTTTCTGAAAAGTACGAGATTTTATACAATGAAAGTTTCTAGTCACCACCATAATGATGTTTCCCGATTGCCGAAACAACCTAAAGAACCCTTATTGAATGTTCCATTTATTATAGTTGTTTTGATAGCATTTTGTTTTTGTCTTTATTGCATTTCTCAGTATTTTTTTTCTCATCAGTTTTATGTTGAAAGCCTTGAGTTTTTTTCATTTATACCAGCATTGTTTAAGGGGGATCCTGTAGCATTTTGTTATACCATGGTGAGTTATTCATTTATGCATAGTAGTTTTAAACATGTTGCTCTTAATATGGTTTGGCTTTTGGTTTTTGGCTCTCCTTTAGCAAGGCATTTTGGTGTTTTACGTTTTTTAATTTTTTGGGTGTTAACGGCAGTTATTTCTGTTTTGACTTATTTTACATTTCATCAAGAAAGTACCATATCACTTATTGGGGCGTCAGGTGCCGTATCTGGAATGATGGGTGCTATTGCACGTTACGGTTTTCCTAGTGGGAATCTAGCTGTCAATGCGCAGAACGAAAAACTTTTGGGACCTTTATTGTCTGTCAAAAAAGCTCTGTGTTCTAAGGGGGTGCTTGTTTATATGAGTGTATGGCTAGCGACTGATTTTATCATAGGTATTTCTTCTATTTTGTTTGAAGAAAATGGCATCTCAATAGCATGGGAAGCTCATATTGGCGGTTTTTTTGCGGGTTTTTTGTTGGTTGGTTTTTTTGATGTTTCACAAAAAATTAAAAACTAGGATCTAAGATATTGATGTGCCACATAAAGTGCTATTGTTGCTGCATTTGAAACATTTAATGACTTAATATTTCCAGGCATATCAAGGCGTGTTAAAGCGCAAACGGTTTCGCGTGTTTTTTTACGTAAACCTTTACCTTCTGCTCCTAAAACAAGAGCAATTTTATTCCCTGTTAATGCTGTTTCTAGAGGTTGGTCACCTTCTGAATCGAGACCAAAGCTTGTAAAACCTGTTTGATGAAGTTCTTGAAGAGCTTCAGCGAGGTTTCGTACGGTAATATAATGAATCATTTCCAGAGCTCCAGATGCCGCTTTCGCAAGAACACCGCTTTCGTGGGGAGAGTGACGGCAAGTTGTAATAAGTGCTTTAGCTTTCAATGCAACTGCAGAGCGCATAATAGCGCCAACATTATGTGGATCGGTAATTTGATCCATGACAATGACCAGATCAGTATTGGTTAGTTCCGACAGTTTGCATGGTTTGAGGGGGAGAGTTTCCAGAACAATACCTTGATGAACAGCCTCACTTCCAACAAGCGAATCAAGATATTTGGGGGTGCATAATGTAACAGAGCAAGGATAATCTGATTCGGATATATTTAATCGTTTTAAGGCATTTTGTGTAACGTAAAGACATTTTAAAATTCTTTTTGGGTTTTCTAAAGCAGCCTGAACAGAATGAATACCATAAAGATAGATGATCCCTTGCTGTAAAGAAGCAGCTTTCTTCTTTGGGTGTGTAAAAGATCGAGAAGGAGAGCCTTTTGTATCGCGATATCGGCGACGCAAACGAGCATAATGAGAATTTTGTGATGTTTTTTCTTTCATAGCTTCTTTATAGCGTGTTAATAAGAAAAATAGAGAGAAAAAAATCTATGATTTAAAATTATGAGCAGGAAATTTGTACAGAACTGTATTTATTCTGTTGACAGATACAATAGTAATCGTCATAACCACTTCGCAATCAGATTGAATTGAATGGGTATTCAAGATGGTTGTCGTGATGTCTCATTGCGTGACTTTATCGGTGTAATGGAGGGGTGCCCGAGTGGTTAAAGGGGGCGGACTGTAAATCCGTTGCGTATGCTACGTTGGTTCGAATCCAACCCCCTCCACCATTCATCGAAGGAGAGTTAGTACGTGGGTCATGCGGGTATAGCTCAATGGTAGAGCAGCAGCCTTCCAAGCTGAATATGCGGGTTCGATTCCCGCTACCCGCTCCAAATGGTTGTTGATGATTGGGCAAATAGGTATGATGGAGGATATTCCATTTATAGATTGGGTGGGGTTTTGCCTCTAAGAGTTGTGGTTATTGGGCTGTTTACAGTCTGGTCAGACTCATTTTTGCAGGACTGACCCTAGGTGCTAACAAAAATAGGGAATAAAACAAGAGATTAATAGCAATGGCGAAGAGCAAGTTTGAACGAACAAAACCGCATGTTAATATTGGTACGATTGGTCACGTTGATCATGGGAAGA
>NZ_JBHINI010000120.1:0-645 GCF_042194935.1 Bartonella sp. CL71SXKL
ATGGCAGCCAATGCGGGGCAGTTGCATCTTTCTGCTGACGGGAAAATCTCGTTGAAGAATGTTTTTGGTCATGGGGGTGTTGTCCTCAAATCGAAAAGCCAGAGCGTATTGGCAAAGCACATCACCTCGAAAAAGCATATTGATATTGCCGCCCATAAGGATGTGACGTTAGAAACGGTTGGCGCTGAGGGTCATTTGAAGATAGAGGCGCAGGATGGGCTTTTATCGATTGCCGGTAAAGCAACATCGGGAGGCAATATGGAGCTTTCTTCGCGCCAGACACTTCAAGTTTCAGGGCTAGGGGCAGGCGCTGATATGGCTCTTGAATCGGGCGGAAATTTGAAGCTTGAGGGGATTGTTTTAGCGCAAGGGAATCTCAAGGCGCATGCCGGTGGTGATATACAGGTGCAGCTTTTAGCTGGTGGGGTTGATATGGCGGCAACGGGTGCTTCTGGTGTTGTTGTTCTTGGCACCCAAGGGGATGTTGATCTTCAGAGCAGTCAAGGTGCGATTGTTGCTGAAAGTGTTTATGGGGCAGGAGACATCACCCTGGTTTCTCATAACGGGTTATCTGTTTCTCAAACAATTCTGTCGCATCAAAATGTTGCCATTCAAGCACAACCAGCAACAAATGCCCCCGTTCAT
>NZ_JBHINI010000121.1:0-645 GCF_042194935.1 Bartonella sp. CL71SXKL
ATGGCAGCCAATGCGGGGCAGTTGCATCTTTCTGCTGACGGGAAAATCTCGTTGAAGAATGTTTTTGGTCATGGGGGCGTTGTCCTCAAATCGAAAAGCCAGAGCATATTGGCAAAACACATCACCTCGAAAAAGCATATTGATATTGCCGCCCATAAGGATGTGACGTTAGAAACGGTTGGCGCTGATGGTCATTTGAAGATAGAGGCGCAGGATGGGCTTTTATCGATTGCCGGTAAAGCAACCTCTGGGGGCAATATGGAGCTTTCTTCGCGCCAGACACTTCAAGTTTCAGGGCTAGGATCAGGCGCTGATATGGCTCTTGAATCGGGCGGAGACTTGAAGCTTGAGGGGATTGTTTTAGCGCAAGGGAACCTCAAGGCGCATGCCGGTGGTGATATACAGGCGCAGCTTTTAGCCGGTGGGGTTGATATGGCGGCAACGGGTGCTGCTGGTGTTGTTGTTCTTGGCACCCAAGGGGATGTTGATCTCCAGAGCAGTCAAGGTGCGATTGTCGCTGAAAGTGTTTATGGAGCAGGAGATATCACCCTGGTTTCTCATAACGGGCTATCTGTTTCTCAAACAATTCTGTCGCATCAAAATGTTGCCATTCAAGCACAACCAGCAACAAATGCCCCCGTTCAT
>NZ_JBHINI010000122.1:0-301 GCF_042194935.1 Bartonella sp. CL71SXKL
TCCATTAGCCATCGCGCCAGTCGTCATTAAATAGTAAAGACCGGAAGCTAAATTGTTAGCTTCCGGTCTTTTTTTATTCAATTTCTTTCAAAGCCTTTTCAGCTTCTTCATAATCATCAAAATGGTGCTTAGTATGACCTATAATTTGATAATCTTCATGTCCTTTACCAGCAATAATAATTGCATCGCCTGGTTTAGCATGGTGAATAGCATAACGAATGGCTTCTCGACGATTGAGGATCACCTTAGCTTGATCCGGATCAATTCCTGTTAACATATCGTCCATAATCTTTTTCGGATC
>NZ_JBHINI010000122.1:345-644 GCF_042194935.1 Bartonella sp. CL71SXKL
CAACCGCAATTTTAGCCATTTGAGGACGTTTCTTAGCGTCACGGTCACCACCACAACCAACGATACAATAGGTATCATGTTGTGCAAAATCATTTAACGTCTCTAACACATTCAATAAGCCATCAGGTGTATGCGCGTAATCAACAATCACGCTAACGCCAGTATCAGAAGGAACTAGTTGAAAACGTCCCTTGACTCCTTTGACCCTACTTAATGAATCCACAATTTCATTTAAATCAGCACCAGCTGCATAAGCTGCACCGACTGCCGCTAAAGTATTATACACATTAAATTCACCA
>NZ_JBHINI010000123.1:0-642 GCF_042194935.1 Bartonella sp. CL71SXKL
GGACGGTACAACGAGCAGCGAACTCGCGAGGGCAAGCTAATCTCTTAAAACCGTTCTCAGTTCGGACTGCAGTCTGCAACTCGACTGCACGAAGTCGGAATCGCTAGTAATCGCGGATCAGCATGCCGCGGTGAATACGTTCCCGGGCCTTGTACACACCGCCCGTCACACCATGGGAGTTTGCAATGCCCAAAGCCGGTGGCCTAACCTTCGGGAAGGAGCCGTCTAAGGCAGGGCAGATGACTGGGGTGAAGTCGTAACAAGGTAGCCGTAGGAGAACCTGCGGCTGGATCACCTCCTTTCTAAGGAATAAAACGGAAACTACACATGGTCGGAACTTTGTTCAGTTTTGAGAGGTTTACCTCTCAAGCTTGTACTTTGAAAACTAAATAATATTCTATTTTCTAATAATCAAGAAAACCGAGAACACCGCGTTATTTGAGTTGTTTAACGAAATAATCGCTAACTCAATTAACTTAAATGATCGAAGATCATTCAGGTTAAGTTATGAAGGGCGCATGGTGAATGCCTTGGTACTAGGAGCCGATGAAGGACGGGACTAACACCGATATGCTTCGGGGAGCGGTAAGTACGCTTTGATCCGGAGATTTGCGAATGGGGAAACCCAAGCACCTTAGTCGG
>NZ_JBHINI010000124.1:0-299 GCF_042194935.1 Bartonella sp. CL71SXKL
TCCATTGGTATCATGCTTAAACCCAGCATAATCACCATCAATATGGACATGAAAAGTTTTGGTGTTACCATTCGTAGTACTTGTTACATTTACAGTTGGCTTGCTAACAATTGTTTGTTTCCCAATTGCTAGATTATCTGATCCAATAACAGGATCTACCGCTGTCGTGTTAGTCGTCCCCACGATTGTTCTTTGAATATCCTTTTGCACTTGACTATCATCAGCAAAATAATAGTTAACCTTGTCGTTATCATCCGGCTTTGTCACAGTAATTTCGAAATCTTTACCGACTTGGTTAG
>NZ_JBHINI010000124.1:370-641 GCF_042194935.1 Bartonella sp. CL71SXKL
ATCTTTTCGTTGATACCACCAGTGAGCAGCAGTCCGTGTCGAAGTGTTAGGTTTTAATTCATCGGCCGTATTTAATTGGACCGCTGGATCAGAATGCGAAACCTTTACTGATAAACCACTAGTCGCTGTTGCATTCCCGATAATAACGTCGTTTTTTGGTGAATAACTGGTAACCGATTCATTTGGCGAATAGAGGGTAAAACTAGACGTTTTCAGCGATGGCTTTTTACTATCTGAATTTTCAAAAGCATTATACCAGTTAATTTTTTCA
>NZ_JBHINI010000125.1:0-634 GCF_042194935.1 Bartonella sp. CL71SXKL
AACCTCTTTAAATGCACGTTTAAACGTTTGAAACATAAAATGAGATCTTTATAAGAAACGTTAAAACTTTTTTTTATAACAGTTATAACTTAGTTATCATTTGCTCTTAAAAACGTTTCATTTATGAGAAAATTAAGATTTAGCTTTCACAGCAGAGCAAAATCTTGAAAACCTTACATTTTATAAAAGCGTTTGTTTATTTTTCTTATAAAAATCTGCTTTTAAAAACCAATGCTCGTAAATGTAAAAAACCGTTTTGTTATAAGATATTCACTTAATATGCATTTGCTTTTGATTGGATTGTTAAAGCTACCGAGCATTTTGATTTGTTTGATATGTTTAATAGCCATAACAAGCGTTATAGGTTCTCTCATTCAAATGAGTGATTAAAGATCATACGCACATTTACATTCCTTTTGATAAGTTTTCATATCTCTAATAGAGAATTTGCAATATGATACGTTTTGTATATATGCATTCATTACTCCATTGTGGATGATTATTTTTTATCATTATAATCGTTATTTGAAAGCCGCGTCATATCATTTGGCACGGCTTTTTTTTTATTTTACTCTCTCTTTTATGATATGTTTATAGCAATGCATTTTATATGCGTTTATAACCATAAAGAATG
>NZ_JBHINI010000126.1:0-634 GCF_042194935.1 Bartonella sp. CL71SXKL
CTGTTTTTAGAGTAGTAAATGACTGCTGCAATAACTAGGATAAACCCAAATAGATACATATATATTCCTCCCGAATATTAAAGTTCTACAGAATAGCGGATGACTTTACCAACAATCCTTCCAGGATGATCTTTATCCAGAATGATCGGGCTGTAATCCTTATTGTCTGGCATTAACATAACTAATTTGCCTTGATGTTTTACACGTTTTAGAGTGGCTTCAGAATCTCCATCAACTAGCACGGCGGCAATTTCCCCATCTTCAACCTCTGGTTGTTCGTGGATAATAGCAAGAGATCCATCTGGAATAGTTGGTTCCATGCTGTGTCCCTTGCACTTTAATGCAAAAAGAGTACCAGTTGGTACAGAACCATTAAAGACTTCCTCCGTATATCCATCAATGTTTTCTTCAGCAGTGATGGGATCACCACAAGCAATAGCACCAACAATAGGAATAGATACACGATTGAAGGCATCACCTTTTGGATAAACAACGTTAGTAACATTTTCGTCTTCCTTTTCACGTGGAGGGAAAAAGTCATCTACAGAAACATTGAAAATATCGGCTAAGTTAAATAGCACATCTTGATTAGCTTTTCTGTCACCATTCTCGTATCTTGTAATGGTTGCTCTGG
>NZ_JBHINI010000127.1:0-632 GCF_042194935.1 Bartonella sp. CL71SXKL
CCCAATGCGCTCACACGGCAGCCACTCACGATATAATGTCCATGGGCGCGGTCGTACGTCGCAATGGCTTGCATGGCGGGTTCAAGCAGTGATGGGGATTTTTGATCAATCAGAACACCATCTTGCAAGATATAAACGGGAAAGAAAGTGCCTTGCTGTGTATCTTCTTTCAGTGCCCAAACAAGCTTTGCTGTTTCGCGTGCGGCACCAGGCTCTCCTTCTGCCAATGTGCCAGGGACTTGCCCCAATAGCTCTGGATCATCTTCGTGTGTTATCCATTTTTTTTGCAGCTTCACACCAATTTCAATGCGCCCAATCATGGCAACATTGTTGAGTACAGCTTCAGAGACTGGAAAGATATCGCCTGCGATATAAATTTTGCCATCCGTTAACGTTACGGTCCTTGTCTCTTTGTTGACAAAAGCATCAGCCCGTTCAACGCGGTCTCCTTCTTGTGCCACAAGGCGCCCCAAGCGGTCATGCCGCCCCCTTATAATGGTTTGAACCTCATTGAGTTCACCACTTTGAATAAAGGGACGCGTGCCATAAAAGACAACGCTTTGTTGTTCCTCTTTGCCGCGAGATCTGTCAATTGCAAAGGGTAAACCACTTTCATGCTTCATATTAAAACC
>NZ_JBHINI010000128.1:0-321 GCF_042194935.1 Bartonella sp. CL71SXKL
ATTGGTCTTTTGGGTCTAATGAAGTTTCTTGTTCCTTAATGTCTTCATCGGACATCCCCATCAAACGGGAAGCCACGTAATTAGACATTTCAGTAAGATCTTGTTGACCCATTTCTTCATCCATCTTTTTGACTTGTGCTTTAGTAAGACCCAACGTTGTTTTCAAAAATTCTTCTACAAGATCAATCAATTTTGAGCCATTTTCAAACATGGTAACAACGTCGTCTTGACTAGCTTGCTGAAGCTTGGCTGTATCAACTTCAAATTTGTAAACGCTACGCATCACTTTGTTCGTAGGGTTAACTTTAAAAGTCTTGTTGA
>NZ_JBHINI010000128.1:339-632 GCF_042194935.1 Bartonella sp. CL71SXKL
TCCTACAACTAAATGCCGCCCTCTCGTACTGTGTATTTCATAGGCGACGAATAGCCCTTCATACTAATCAGAGATGATTACTAGTGACTGCCTTCACTGGCTGCCGGAGTGCTTGAAGAAGCTCCGCCCTTAAAATCTGGGAAGAGTTCTTTAAACATGGTATCTTCATCCTTCCAGTCGCTATCAGCAGTTGAGTGCATAGAGTACATGTCATTGATGTTAGGGTCATCAATCGCAGCGAACGTTAAGGCATCTGTTACTGGTGTCTTCTTTGAATCAGTATCAGTGTCTAA
>NZ_JBHINI010000129.1:0-629 GCF_042194935.1 Bartonella sp. CL71SXKL
TCTGCAGAAACATTAGAGATTTCGTAAGTCGGAGCTGTCCATGTGCCACCTTCATACTTAGCTTTACCACCTAAAGACTTCGCAACACTGCTCCCTAGAGCATATAGCTGATTGCCCGCTACAGCATCACTTGAGTCTTTAGTTATAGACCCATTGGAAAGCGATGTTATCTTGCTGCTTACCTTCTCTTCACCATGCGTCGCTACAAACGCATGTGCAGTGTCGCTCCAATTCAAGGAATCACTCTTTGCTTCAGCAATATCTTTGCTAATTTCATCCTTAATATTCGTGATAGAATTATTCACATTCGCGAAAGAAGTTCCTACACCAGCAAACGCTGTTGCTACATCATGATACTCTTTATCTTCTGTTTTGCCATCTTCTTTCACGCTCTTAACTGTGAATGTAGGCGCACTCCAAGTTCCATTCTCATACTTAGCTTTACCACCTAAAGACTTCGCAACACTGCTCCCTAGAGCATATAGCTGATTGCCCGCTACAGCATCCGTTGACGTTCTACTAATGTCTCCATTTTTAAGAGACGTAATCTTACTGTTCTCTTTACTATCCCCATGCGTCGCTACAAAGGCATTCGCCGTTTGGCTCCAGATTAAAGAATCACTTTTTTC
>NZ_JBHINI010000013.1:0-51644 GCF_042194935.1 Bartonella sp. CL71SXKL
AACAGGTTTGTCTCCCACCTTGACCGCAATAAAAGGGTGTGTACGCATTAATCCCATAACCGCTTCACCATGCTTTGGGGATTAGAAAACACAAATTCAGGCAGAATGACCTTTAAGCCCCGTGGTAAAAACACACCATATTTGGCAATCTCTGGATTAGCTTCCAGTGTGGCTTCTAAATAGCCTTTGAGTAAACCAGCTTGCCTCCGGTCTCCTAACACAGCCATGGTATGGTGAAAGCAGATAAGATCAAGACTCATATCCTCTAACTCTACAATAACGCGCTTTTTGGGTATCTTCATGGGGTAGGTTCCTCTTGGTAATACCCCATTTGATATTGTCCCTCTTGGTATTGTCCTTGTGGTTTTCCACCATTTAAAAAGGGCAAGAGCGTAATGGAATAGCGGATGCGTTGGGATTGACCAGAACGACTGATATAGTCATGGTCTTTTGTGATACTGGTGATCACCACGGGTCCATGGAGAAGGACACTATAGGTGGTATCATTGATCCAATGAAGCATCTGGACCGGCTTTGCTCTTCGAATAGTTGTAGTGATGGCATCTATCGCTACTCGGTCCCCAAATTCTTCTGGAAACCAAACCCCATGAATGGTTTTGGGATCATTGCCATAGCCGGTAAATTGCAAACTGGGGGACCTGCCAAAACGCTCCATACAAACCCATGAGGCAGAAAGCTCTTCTTCAAAAGATTGGAAATTCAGCCAGTCCACATAAAATTGATGCGGACCTAACATCATCAAAGGATCTCTCATAGGCTCCCTCCCATTGATTGTACCCCTTCCAGCACGTCATCTCTTTCGAAACGTATCATTGCATCTCTCCTACCATTGCGCCCTCCTAGCACTTCATCCCTCCCCTCATTGTGTTCTTTCCAGCACGCCGTCTTTTCCCTTATTCTGTAACCCGTATCATTCTGTCCCGCCATGCAGGGCATTAGCGCGTGCCCGTTGAATGGCATGGGCAACCGCACGACCAGTGACAACAGGATCACGGGCGCCATTGACATGCACCGTGACATTTTGATTGTGTGTGATGGTGGAGCGCTCTTTGCCTTTTGCTTCTGTGAAAGGGGAATTTGCACGCCCCGCCCCCGCAAATTGTGCTATGGGCTGGATTGGTGTTTTGCCCCCCAAAAAACTTGGCAAAAACTCTCTTAACATCAATCGACCCAATCCACCCCTTCATGCGATGGGGCAAAGATTTACAAAAATCTGTCAGTTGTGAGATGGTGCCCATAAAACCATCGACAATCCAACTTGCTAAATCTTCCCCAGCTTGTTCCATACCAGCCTTGGCAGCATCAGAGAGCTTTTCGCGGACAAAAAAACTCTTTCTAAACTGGAACTTCTTAAAATCCTCTTTTTACACCTCTCTCAAAGCAAAGATAAAACTGCCAAGACACGTGAGAGTCATCTAAGGATAATTGCATGAGACCATAACAGCTATAAACAGACTCCAATATTTGTATCATATTATTGTAACGATTTACTTACGTATAAAAGAAGAAGATAAAATTGTAATACAACTAAAAGTTCATACGGTTAATCAAGAGAAATTATACAGCATCACAAAACATCAATTGTTTGAAGATTATAAGTAAAAAATTGATCAAAATAAAAAGCTTTTCTTATGAAAAAGAAAAGAGTTGCCCATGAGTAGATATTATAAACTCTAACAAAGGGCATAACTTGATAATTATACCGCAACAAACTAATAGAAACAGCCTTCTTGATAATTCTGGACAACAAGTGCTAGCAAATTATGAACACACCCTTGACAAACTCCCCTTTCTTCAAAGATGCAAGAAAAAATAGAATAACAAACCATTATTCTGCTTTGTATTAAAGCTCAGTTCACATTAAACCATTGCACTTATAGCGTATAACCTGAAATCTTAACAGCTTTGAAAAAGATATAAAAAAGATGTCTGATTTTTCACTCTATTTCTAAGTAACATTTAGACACTCCTACTGCTCTTCAAGTCCGCACATATAATACGTTTTTTCCCTCATGCTTTAAGACAAAGAAACAAATCCTATTATAACTTACTGCAACTTGCCGAAAATTTGGTGTCTTTCCCTATAACACCAAGATCTTTAATTAAAAGCGGTTTTCCTATTTCTCCATTATAGGCTTTAACGTGAATGGTCTTGCCTTTCACATCTAAGAGGTAATAATCTCCATTAAAAAGCGCACCAGCTGTATATATAGGGATATTTCCAAAAACCTTATCATTTTTCGCACGGCAATAAGACTGATAATGCGTGTGACCCACGAAGATTGCTTTAACATTATGAGAGGTAATAATTGACTTAAAGACCGACAAATCTTTAGCATTCTTTTTACGAATAAAAAAGGATTCACCATCAATGGAAGCAGCACGCGCATCATGAAAATTAATGATTGTCACTTTACCTCTTGCATCAGCAGCAGCTAAATCGTTCCTAAGCCAATCTAAAGATTTATTGATTTGCACTTCTGTAGACTGCCCCTTCAAACCAACCGTATAGCTTGGATAATTGTGAAGCTGCACATAGTGAACATCTCCATAATCCTAAGAATAACTCAAACTCCCCCTTATCGAGCGAATATTTCCACCCGAAATGGGAACCAAGCTTTCAGTAACATCTGCATTGAAATGCGATAATTGACTACGGTATTTTTTGATTTCCGATACCATTCTTGAAACTGCACTTATAGCACAAGCATCTTTGTAAAAACTGAATTCTTGAGGATTTGTACAATTACCAACATTATTGGCATAATCGTGATTCCCTAGCCCCTCATAGACAGGTGCTCCAAGAGTTTTATAAACATTTTCATAATCATCATAGTTTTTTTGTTGTCCAAACTCCGTCAGATCACCATTGACAATATGGAATGCAGCCTTGTGCGCTTTTATCACACCAGCAACCTGCTCATTTATCTTTAACCATGGCTCTCTGTTTGATATTCCATTGGCATCACCAGAGTTTAAACGCCACGGTTGCGGATCAGCCATAATGATAGCAGTATAATTTTTTGTAAGAGACTTTTCTTTCATAGACCAATCCATGAATGCATCATGATGAAGCCTCTTGTCTCTTTTTATTTTTTCAGAATCAAGATTAAAACAACCAGAGAGAGTAAAAGCAATCACGGTGATTACCAATTCAACTTTATATCTCATAAACCTATCACCATAAAAACGTTACATATTTTTTATATTAAAAAATTCCTCAGAGACAATTTTTTTAGATTTTATTGTCAAAAATATGTCAAAAATTCGAAATAACGAAAGCAATGATCCTTCAATGAAGGTGCACTTTGATGATATAAAAGCACTGTTGATTTCAAGCCTTCAACTTCAAGAACTTTAATTGATTAAGATTTATAAGCTTGGGCTCTGGCTCTTTCAAATGTCATCGATACATCAACAGCTTATAAAAACTTAGTCGTATACTATTAAAATATCCCCAACAGGAGAAAAAATATATTCTTATACTAGAGTGCCCAACTCCTTTGGATATCAAGATCAATTATATTATAATATTATGATAAATAAGGTATAAATAATCAAAAGTGCTAGCAACAGTGTTATAGTATTACCGTCATCATTCACTTTGATAAGCTATAAAAATGCAGAAATACTACAGAAAATACTATTATTACTTTATAAAAAATAATATAAATTATGTAAAGTATAATAATAATAGTTATAATTTCTATAATGTAGATTTACAATAAATTTAATTATATAATATAAATCATTACAAGCACATTGTGTGTTAAATATAAATTCATACAAATTTAATAGTATTTATTTTTTAATTTTGACAAAAAACCAAAAATGTCTTACCAAATAAAGAAAATTATCGAAATTAATAACAACTATCCATTTTCACTTCTTCTTATGAAGTTTGCGGGGAAATGAATATTTGGGGGCTCTCATAAGGAGAATACTGGTGTATAAAACATCCCTTTTATCATGCACGGCTGCGGCTGCTATCATCCTATTCAACATCCAGTTCACTGCACATGCTGCAACTCTTGGCGTTACCAACGAAGAAAAAGATATATCCGGAAAAACGTACGAGACTATTTATGTAAAAGACAAAGGAAAAATCACCGGCAGTACTGTAACTGTAACTGGAAATGAAAACACAAATACAGACACAGGTAGCGATAAATATGTTGTAACAGTTGAAGGTGCTAACAGTGCGCTTGAATTAAATGGCTTAAATATTCAAGGCACTGATTCTGATGTTCGTTTCGGTATTTCTGTAAAAGACGGCGCTAACATCAACCTGACCGGGGGGAACATTACAGCTTCTCAAACTGGCGTTTATATTGATGGTAGTAAGAATAGTAGAAGTATACTGCAAAATGTAGTGATATCAGATAATAAAAATGAAGCATCATCACTCCTTGGAATAGAAATAAACAACGAAAGTTTAATTACTTTAGAAAATGTAACAGTTAAGCAAGCAGAAACTGGTATACTTGCGGATGACGTTTCTCAAGTTATAGTATCCGGAGGATCATTCGAGGGTAAAATGGATGGCGTATATGCTATGGGCGGCACCACCATTACTGTAGATGGCGGTACTAACATTACCTCATCTAATGGTAACGGACTCCATGCCGATGATGAAAATACCACCATAAAAATGACTGGAGGAAGCGTAACTGGAAAAGACGCAGCATTGTATACAAACGACGGTGGTCATATTAAAGTCACGGGTGGTACTCTAACAGCAAAGGGAGATACCACAAGTGCACCTACTACAGAAGGGGATAATCCTGCATCTAATAAGGGTACTAAAATTGAGAGTGGATTCGGCGCCTTGTCTCAAGGTGAAAACAGTGTGATTGAATTGTCTGATACAAAGATCAAAGATGCTACAATCGGGTTGAAAACACAAGAAAGTGGCGCAATCGCAATGACTGGGGGAAGCATTACAGCGTCCAAAGTTGGTGCTTTCTTTTTGGATAGCAAAAGCAAAGAAAACGAACTGAAAGATGTAGTGACATCAAGTGGGAAAGATGATGCGCCACTAATCAATGGAATCAAGGCAACTAACAGTAATGTCACTTTAAATAATGTAACAGTGACGCAAGCACAAACTGCCATAGATGCATATGATTCCACAGTAAAAGTTTTAGGAGGATCATTTGATGCAGAAAAAGCAGCAATATTTGCTCAAAACGACGGCAACATCACTTTAACTGGCGGTGCAAAAATTACATCATATAATGATGCTGGACTCTATGCGGAAGGCTCAAAGTCCATAATCGAAATGACAGGAGGGAGCATCACAGCGAAAGAGGAAGCAGTAACGACAACATACGGTGGCCATATTACTGTTACAGATGTCACCCTAAAAACAAATGGTGATGGATTTGGTGTAGCTTCTGATGACCTTGGTAGCATGATTGAATTACTTGGAAAGACAACGATTAGTGATAGTGCCGTCGGGCTTCAAGCACAAAACGGTGGTGTAATCAAGATGACTGGGGGAACCATTACAGCTTCCAAAGCTGGTGCTGGATTCTTAAACAGTAACAGCCGTGAAAACAAACTAGAAAATGTGACAATATCGAGTGGTAAAGACGATGCGCCACTGAACTTTGGAATAAAAGCAGATAAAAGTACCGTCACTTTAAAAGATGTAACAGTGATTCAAGCAGCTGCCGGTATATTTGCAGATCATGATTCGACAATAACAATCTCGGGAGGATTATTTGATGCAAAAGGTGCAACAATATCTGCTCAAAACGGCAGCGCTATCACTTTAACAAATGGTGCAAAAATTACATCATCTGGTGATGTTGGATTCTATGCAAAAGGTTCAAACTCCTCCATCACAATGATAGAAGGAAACGTCACGGGAAAAGGGAATACTTTAGCTGCTGAAGATGGTGGCCATATTACTGTTACAGATGTTACCCTAAAAACAAATGATAGCGATAAGTCATCTGGTGTATTTTCTAATGGCGCAAATAGTGTAATTGAATTGCTTGGAAAGACAACAATTAGTGGTAGTGCAATCGGGCTTGCAGTACAAAATGATGGCGCAATCAAGATGATTGGGGGAACCATTACAGCTTCTGCAGCTGGTGCTGGATTCTTAAACAGTAACAGTCGTGAAAACAAACTAGAAAATGTGACAATATCGAGTGGTAAAGACGATGCGCCACTGAACTTTGGAATAAAAGCAGATAAAAGTACCGCCACTTTAAAAGATGTAACAGTGACTCAAGCAGCAGCCGGTATATTTGCAGATCATGATTCGACAATAACAATCTCGGGAGGATCATTTCATGCACAAAATACAACAATATCTGCTCAAAACGGCAGCGCCATCACTTTAACCAACAATGCAAACATTACATCATCTGATAACGTTGGACTCTATGCAAACAGTTCAAACTCCTCCATCAGCATGACGGGAGGAACCGTCACGGGGAAAGGTAATGCATTGGTTGCTGAAAATGGTGGCCATATTACTGTTGCAGATGTAACCCTAAAAACAAATGATAGCGATAAGTCATCTGGTGTATTTTCTAATGGCAAAGGCAGTGTAGTTGAATTGCTTGAAGGGGCAACGATTAGTGATAGTGAAATTGGACTTACAACAAACGATGGTGGCGCAATAAAAATGACTGGAGGAACCATTAAAACTTCTCTAGTTGGTGCTGTCTTCTCAAGCAGCAGCAATGAAAACAGACTAGAAGGTGTGACGATATCAAGTGGTAAAGACGATGCGCCACTGAGCTTGGGAGTAATAGCAGACCAAAACAGTATCGTCACTTTAAAAGATGTAACCGTCATGCAAGCAACCAATGCCTTAGTTGCAGATGATCACTCGACAATAACAGCCTCAGGAGGATCATTTCATGCACGAAATACAACAATATCTGCTCAAAACGGCAGCGCCATCACTTTAACCAACAATGCAAACATTACATCATCTGATAACGTTGGACTCTATGCAAATAGTTCAAACTCCACCATCAGCATGACGGGAGGAACCGTCACGGGGAAAGGTAATGCATTGGTTGCTGAAAATGGTGGACATATTACGGTCACAAATGTGTCTCTAAATGTTACAGATGTATCTGTAGATGACGAAGATATATCGTCTGGTGTATTTTCTAATGGCGAAGGCAGTGTAGTTGAATTGCTTGAAGGAACAACGATTAGTAATAGTGAAATTGGACTTACAACAAACGATGGTGGCGCAATAAACATGACTGGAGGAACCATTAAAACTTCTCTAGTTGGTGCCAGCTTCTTAAACAGTAACAGCGGTGAAAACAAGCTAGAAGGTGTGAAGATATCGAATAGTAAAGACGATGCGCTACTAAACTTTGGAATAAAAGCAGACAAAAGTACCGTTGTTTTAAATAATGTAGAAGTGACTCAGGCAGCCGCCAGTATAGTTGCAAATGATCACTCAACAATAACGGTCTCAGGAGGATCATTTAGTGGACGTGATGTAGGAGGAAGCGCCGAAGCCAGCAGTACGATTATCTTAAAAAACAATGCTAACATTACATCATCTGATGGCGGAGGACTCCTTGCAGACGGTTCAGGATCTAAGATCATAATGATGGGAGGATCCGTAGCCGCGAGCGAAACAGCGTTATTCGCAATCAACGGAGGGCATATTGATGCCACAGATGTTGCTCTAAAAACAGAGGGAAAAGGAAACGGTGCATTTGTAAGTGGCAATGACAGCACAATTCAATTGCATGGTGATACAATAATTAACAATACTTTGGGCGGCCTTAGAGCAGTTGACGGTGGTAAAATCACCAGCAAAGATTTAACAATAATCGGTGGTGAAGCACTTGACGGCCCCGACAACGAACGCACTGGTATATGGACATCGGACTCTGGTAGTGAAGTTAGGTTAATGGGCAAAACAACCATTCAAAATGTTGATGAAGGGTTTTATGCAGACGGTGGAAGTCAAATCATTAGCGGAGATTTAATTATAACCGGTGGTGAAAGTAAAACAATGACCGTTGGTGTAAACGTTGCAGAAACTGATAGTTTAATTAAGTTAAATGGTAAAACAATCATTCAAAATTTTGATGTTGGTCTCACCGCAGAAAATAATAGCACAATTAAGATGACGAATGGTTATATTGGAGCAGCAGAGAATACAATAAAAAATAAAATAGAAGCAAAAAAAGTTGCACTATGGGCGGCATTTAACGGACATATTGATGTCGTGAATACTTCTATGATAGCAGGAGTTGCTGGTTTGCAATTTATAGCTCTCTCTAATCCTGATCTAGATTATCCAGATGATCCACAAAAACGTAAAAGCAGTGAAATCAATTTAACCAATGCAGATGTTCACGCTGAAAATGGTACTGGAATTTTTGTTGGAGCTTTTACTAACACAAACATGGAAGATATTCCAGGTTTGTCAATCGGTACAGTCAATCTCAAAAATTCAGAAATCCATGCTGATGTATTGTTAGGAGATGGTCTTTTCGAAGATCCAAAATCTTGGAAAAATGACAATTATTGGAACAATAAAGAGGTTAAAGCGATCTCCAACGGCACCTTCACATTAAGCGCTGATCATTCAACTTTAGAAGGCAGAGCAAATATTTCTAAAGACAGAAATGTACGTTTTGATCTAAAAAACAAGACACAATGGATCGTAAAAACCAGCGCAACAGAACTCAATGCTGATGGCAATCTGCTTGATATCGCTCAAAGATCTCGTTCTGATATTTCCACGCTTAATCTCAACAATAGTTCTATTATCTTTAATGGACCAACAGAAGATCATTATCACACATTGCATATAGGATCTGGTAAACCAGATACGCAAGAAGTCTACAACGCAACGGGTGATGCAAAGATTTACTTCAACATTGCTTGGAGTGATGGCGTAAAAAGTGCCGATCAAAAAACCGATAGACTTCTGATCCACGGTGATGTCTCAGGCTCCACAACAGTTTATATCAAAAGCGATTCAGGAGATGAAAGTAGTGTAGTAAATGCTGCTGATCCTTCCAATATAGGTGGCCTCTCGCTCATTCAAGTATCTGGAAAAGCACAAGAAGACTCTTTCAAACTCGAGAATGGCTATACCACAAGAAATCGTTTGCCTTATAAATATACGCTAACGGCCTATGGACCAGAGTCAAGCCACGGTACAGCCGATGTTGCACAAAGCCTCTTTGATGAAAAGAATGAAAATTTCTGGGATTTCCGCTTACATAAAGAAATTCTTGAAACGGATTCTGGTTCTGGTCCAAGTGTGATCGTCCCTGTAGCACAAACAGCAAGCTATTTGGTCATGCCAAATGCTCTCTTCTATAGTGGATTAACAGATATGGCTAAACAAAACGCACTCTTAGCCAATATCAGAACATCTGTCTTAGGAAAAGAAGAAGAAAAACAAACCGGTTTCTTCCTCTATACTTACGGAAACACAGGAACCTTATCTTCTGAACGCGGACCTCTCAAATATGGTTATGGTGCTGATATCCGCTATGCTGCTCTACAAGCCGGTGTTACATTCGCAGCATTAGAAGGACAAAATACCACAACACATTTCGGTCTTGTAGGCACCTATGGGCGGCTGTCTTTCACTCCAAAGGATATGGATGATGTAAGTAAGAGCACATTGGATAAATGGTCACTAACAGCTTATGGCAGCGTGCAGCATAACAATGGTTTCTATATGGATACACTGTTATCCTATGGAATTCTAAAAGGAGATATCGGCAATGCTATCATTGGCAAAACCGCAAAATTGCAAAATGCCAAAATGTTGAGTATCTCCACCACTTTTGGCAAAGAGTTTGCAACCGGAATGGAAAGTTTAACATTTGAGCCGCAAGCACAAATTGCCTATCAACATTTGATGTTTAATACCATTGAAGATGCTGATAATTTTACCGTTGATATGAACAATCCTTCTCAATGGTTGATCCGTGTTGGTGGACGTTTGACAAAAACCATTTCCACTGAAAACAACCGTCCGATGTCTTTCTATGGAAAAGTAAACTTGATCAAAACCTTTGGTGATAATGGTACCATCCAGATTGGCAGAGATTTTGACCTTGATCCTATGGGACCTGCAATTGAAGGTGGCGTTGGCATTAATGCGCAACTGTCTCACAATTTCTCCCTTCATGGTGATGTCAGTTATCAACAAAAGCTTCAGAAAACTGGTATAAGTGGTGCAAACTTTTCAGGAGGAATACGCTATCAGTTTTAAAATAAAACTGTCAAAACAGCGTATTTCTTTTCTATGCATTAACAAAAAAGGCAGCCACAATATGCTGCCTTTTTATCTCTCCCCTATTCTTCTCTACCAATACACACCGCCAACATTTTTCTTTAAGAAAATTAGTTAAAAAACTCAAAACAATAAAATAGCGCGCTTTCAACTAGTAAAAATATCCCTTGAAAAAAACTAAACGTCGATTGAAAAATCAATGAGCGCTATTTTATCGTAACCGTGTTAAAGAAAAACATGAAAGATATGGTATCATCTTTGGTTTCATGATGTTGAAAGAGATCCCTATCAGGCTCAAGCATACAGTTTTTTTAAATTTTCTTGCCTACTCCTTTTCTTTAAGCATAAGCAACAAGTTTTATGCAAGCATAACACATATCTTGAATAGAAAAACTTATAATACTTATATAATATTAACATAATGTATTCATATAATACTAAATGAATTTAAGTATAATACATTATATGTTAAATGTATAATTTATTTTATACTTTACATAAAAATAAAAATCGCCTATTCACGTTCCATCTCTAAAATACCCATCCATTTGATATCCTTCTTATAAGCGGGGGAAGAGTGTGGGGCACTTATAATTTACTTATAATTTAGGAAAATCTTGATGTGTAAAAAGTCCCTTTTATCCTGCACGGCTGTCATAGCTGTCATGCTATTCAACACCCATCTCAATGTATATGCTGAAACTCTTGAAGTTTCCGGCGAGAAAAAAGAAATATCTAACACAACGTATGAGATTATTAATGCGAAAGACAACGGGGAAATTACCGGCACACATTTAACTGTGGTTGGGAATAAAGACACGGATATTTACGCTGTAACAGCTGACGGTTTTGGCAGTGCGATTACATTACTGCAAGACACAGCCATTAAAGGAACTGATTTTGACATTCGTCTCGGTCTTAATGCAAAAGATGGTGCTACAATCAAAATGACTGGAGGCATTATTACGGTTTCTGAAATTGGCGCTTTCTTCGAAAACAGTATGAATGATAAAAACAAGCTGGAAGGTGTAACAATATCAAGCGGTAAAGATGACCACTTCATGGACAAGGGAATAAATGCCGACAACAAAAGCAAACTTACTTTAGAAAACGTAACGGTTACGCAAGCAAACACCAGTATATTTGCAAATGATCATTCTGAAATAACGATTTTAGGAGGAGCATTTGATGGAGAACTCAAAGGAATATCTGCTACGGAAGGCAGCGCTATTACTTTAACCTATAGTGAATTAGCCGATAATAAAAAAGGCAGTGTTCAAGTTACATCATCTCATGGTGACGGACTCTATGCAAATGGTGCACAATCCACAATCACAATGATAGGAGGATCAGTCACTGGAGAAAATACAGCATTACTTGCAGAAAATGGCGGACATATTGACGTCACAGATGTTACTTTAAAAAAAGATGGCACCGGAATCGGTGCAATAGCTAATGATGTTGACAGCACAATTGAACTGCACGGAAATACGGTAATTAATGACGCTGTAATTGGGCTTTATGCAACAAACGGTAGCACAATCACAATGACTGGAGGAACCATTACGGCTTTTGAAACTGGTGCGTTCTTCAATGAGAGTAAAAGCGATAAAAACAAGTTAGAAAACGTAACCATTACTTATGCAAATACCAGCATAAGTGATCAAGACAAGCTAGAAAATGTAAAAACATCGGACAATGAATTAGACCCTGGATGGGAAAGTGAATTAGAAAATGAAAAAGAAGAGTTTTTATTCACAGGAATAACGGCCTTTGCCGGAAGTCATCTCACTTTAGAAAATGTAACCATTACGCAAGCAGACACCAGCATATCGGCAGAAGATGGTTCACAAGTAACGATATTAGGAGGAGCATTTGATGGAGAACACACAGGGCTATACGTAATGAACGGCAGCTTCATTACTTTAACCAATAGTAAAGAAGGCAGCGTTCAAGTTACATCATCTGATGGTGATGGACTCTATACAGACGGTTTATTCTCTACCATCATAATGATGGGAGGGACAGTGACTGCGGGAAACAGAGCATTATTTGCACAAAAAGGTGGATATATTAAGGTCACAGATGTTGCTCTAACAACGATGGACGGAAACGGATACGGGGCAGCTTCCACCGATCCTTACAGCTTTATTGAATTGGATGGAGAGACAACGATTACTAATGCTATAAATGGACTTGATGCGGAAAACAGTGGTGTCATCATAATGACGGGAGGAGCTGTAACTGCAAAAAGTGCAGCATTGTTTACCATGAACGGTGGATATATTAAGGTCACAGATGTTGCTCTAACAACGATGGACGGAAACGGAAACGGTGCAGCTTCCACCGATCCTGAAAGCTTAATTGAATTGGATGGGAAAACAACAATTAATAATGCTCTCATCGGACTTTATACAGAAAATAGTGGTACTATCGCAATGGCGGGTGGAACTGTAACTGGGAAAAGCGCGGCAGTACTTACAAAAAGCGGTGGACATATTAAGGTCACAGATGTTGCTCTAACAACAATGGATGGCAACGGATATGGTGCAGCTACCAGCGATCCTAACAGCTTGATTGAATTGCATGGAAAGACAACGATTAATAATGCTTTCATCGGACTTTATACAGAAAATAGTGGTACTATCACAATGGCGGGTGGAACTGTAACCGCAACAAATATGGCACTATTTGCAGCAAACGGTGGACATATTAAGGTCACAGATGTTGCTCTAACAACGATGGACGGAAACGGATACGGTGCAGCTACCACTGATCCTGACAGCTTGATTGAATTGGATGGAAAGACAACGATTAATAATGCTTTCATCGGACTTAATACAGAAAATAGTGGTACTATCACAATGGCGGGTGGAACTGTAACAGCAACAAACATGGCATTGCTTGCAAAAAGCGGTGGACATATTAAGCTCACAGATGTTGCTCTAACAACAATGGATGGCAACGGATACGGAGCAGCTACCACTGATCCTGAAAGCTTGATTGAATTGGATGGAAAGACAACGATTAATAATACTTTCATCGGACTTTATACAGAAAATAGTGGTACTATCACAATGGCGGGTGGAACTGTAGCCGCAACAAACATGGCATTGCTTGCAAAAAGCGGTGGACATATTAAGCTCACAGATGTTGCTCTAACAACGATGTATGGTAACGGATACGGAGCAGCTACCTCCGATCCTGAAAGCTTGATTGAATTGGATGGAAAGACAACGATTAATAATGCTTTCATCGGGCTCAATGCAGAAAACAGTGGTGCAATCACAATGGCGGGTGGAACTGTAACCGCAACAAACATGGCATTGCTTGCAAAAAGCGGTGGACATATTAAGATCACAGATGTTGCTCTAACAACGATGTATGGCAACGGATACGGAGCAGCTACCTCCGATCCTGAAAGCTTGATTGAATTGGATGGAAAGACAACAATTGATAATATTTTCATCGGGCTCAATGCAGAAAACAGTGGTGCAATCACAATGACGGGAGGAGCTGTAACCGCAACAAACGTGGCAGTGCTTGCAAAAAGCGGTGGGCATATTAAAGTCACAGATGTTGCTTTAACAACAACAAATGGTAACTATGGTGCTGCTGCAACCGATCCTGAAAGCTTGATTGAATTATATGGAAAGACAACAATTAATAATGCTGTAACCGGACTTGATGCAGAAAATAGTGGCACAATTATAATGACTGGTGGAACAGTAACTGCGAAAACCATGGCATTATTTGCAATGAACAGTGGACATATTAAGGTCACAGATGTTGCTCTAACAACGATGGATGGCAACGGATACGGTGCAGCTGCCAGCAATCCTTACAGCTTAATTGAATTGCATGGAAATACAGCGATTAGCAATACTTTCATCGGACTTTATGCAGAAAACGGTGGCACAATTAAAATGAATGGAGGGACCGTAGCAGCAAAAGGATCAGCATTTGTTGTAAAAAATAGCGGATATATTGATGTAACAAATGTTTCTGCAACAGCAGAAAACAGTGGCATAACATTTGATAAATCCGAGGACGATAATGCCTTAGAAATCAACTTGACAAATACAAAGATTCGCACTGAAAATAGTATTGGAATTAACGCAGACCAATCAATCGGTATAGCCAATCTCAAAAATTCAGAAATCAGTGCCGATATTTTATTAGCAGCAAAAGCTTCAACTAAAGAAAATAATTTTGCTTTTACACTAAATGCTAATCACTCCGTATTAAAGGGAAGAGCAAAAATTGCAGAAAACAGAACTGTACGCTTTGATTTGACAAACAAGACAACATGGATATTGAAAACCAGTACAAAAGAAACCGATGATGACGGAAAACTGCTTGCTATTGCTCAAAGGTCACGTTCTGATATTTCTGTGCTCAATCTCAATGATAGTTCTATTGTTTTTAATGGACCGGTAGAAGATCATTATCATACATTGCATATAGGATCTGGAATACCGAACATTCTAGCAGTCTATAATGCCTCTGGTGAGGCAGAAATTCATTTCAACGCTATATGGAGTGATGGTGTTGCAATAGATGCACAAAAAACCGATAGGCTTCTCATTCACGGTGATGTAGCAGGCACCACAACAGTTTATGTCAAAAGTGTTTCAGGGGATAAAGAGAGCGTAGAAAATGCTTCTACTCCTTCAAATATAGGTGGGCTTTCACTTATTCAAGTTTCTGGAGAAGCAAAAGAAGACTCCTTTAAATTGAAAAATGGCTATACCACCATAGGAGGAACTCCTTATAAATATACGCTAACTGCCTATGGACCAGTATCAAGCTATGGCAAAGCCAATGCTAACCAAAACTTATTCGATGAAAAGGATAAAGATTTCTGGGATTTCCGTTTGCAGCCTGAATTTTTTGACACCGATTCAAAAGTAAGAGCAGTTGTACCACAAATGGCAAGCTATTTGGTTATGCCAAATGCCCTCTTTTATACTGGATTGGCCGATATGGCCAAGCAAAATGCACTTTTAGCCAATATGAGAACAACAGTCTTGGGAGAGCAGAAAAATCTAAAAAACAGTTTCTTCCTCTCTACCTATGGGGGTACAGGAACCTTATCCTCGAAACGCGGTCCCCTTAAATATGGTTATGGTGCTGATATTCGCTACGCTGCTATACAAGGTGGGGTTGCATTGACTACGTTAGAAGGGCACAACACTACTACACATCTTGGTCTTTTAGGTACCTATGGGCAGCTGTCTTTCACTCCAAAAGAGATGCAGGATGCAAGTAAAAGCACCCTAGATAAATGGTCTCTCACTGCCTATGGTAGTGTACAACATGACAGTGGTTTCTATATCGATACGCTTTTATCCTATGGGATAATAAAGGGCGATATCACCAATGCTATCATTGGTAAAACCGCGAAATTGAACAATGTAAAAATGTTGAGTATTTCCACCACCGTTGGCAAACAATTTTCTACCGGAATGGAAGGTTTAACCTTCGAGCCCCAAATACAACTTGCTTATCAACATTTGATGTTTGATACCATTGAAGATGCTGATAATTTAAAAATTGATATGAACAATCCTTCTCAATGGTTGATCCGTGTTGGTGGACGTTTAACCAAAACCATTATGACCACTGAAAATGGTCCTGCCATTTCCTTCTATGGAAAAGCAAACTTGATCAAAACCTTTGGTGATGATGGTACCATCCAGATTGGCAGAGATTTTGACCTTGATCCCATAGGAACAGCAATTGAGGGCGGCGTTGGCATCAATGCACAACTGTCTCACAATTTCTCTCTTTACGGTGATGTAAGCTATCGACAAAAGCTTCAGAAAACTGGTATAAGTGGTGCAAGCTTTTCAGGTGGCATACGCTATCAGTTTTAAATCAAGGCTGTAAAAATAGCCTATTCATTCTATTCAATTTAACAAAAAGGGCAGCACAATATGCTGCCTTTTTTGTACATTAAAGTCATCCTTTTTCCTTTTAAAGCACCCTTCCCTCTTTATACTTAGTTCTTTACGAAAATCCCCAAGACAAGACACAACAAACGCAACAGAGCACTTCTATCCCCAGTGGATGAAGAGTACTTCCTACTTTGAAAAAAAGAGAAGTCTATTAGAAATAAATTAATACCACTGTGTTGAAAGATGAAAACCCACTTTAAGCCCAAGTAAGTTAGCTTTTTTACTAGCTTCTTCTACATCCTTTTTTGTTCCCTCATAATCCCAATTTGCGTCATATAATAATCCCTACCATCACGTAAAAGATGTCATGGTACCACTATATCAGTATCTCAGAATATTTCTCTGAATAATAATATTCAAAATTATAATTCTTTAAATAAAATCAATTATAAATACATTTTGTATTAGACATAATTAATATCAAGTATTTTTTAATTTTGACAAAAAACCAAAAATGTCTTACCAAATAAAGACAATTACTGAAATTAATAACAACTATCCATTTTCACTTCTTCTTATGAAGTTCGCGGGGAAATGAATATTTGGGGGCTATCATAAGGAGAATACTAGTGTATAAAACATCCCTTTTATCATGCACGGCTACAGCCGCTATCATCCTGTTCAACATCCAGTTCAGTGCACATGCTGAAACCCTCGTAGTTTCTGGGGGAAAACAACAAGAAGTATCCGATAAAACCTACGAAACTATTCACGCAAAAGACGGTGGCAAAATCATTGGAAAACATTTAACCATTGTTACGAATAAAGATATAAACCAAGGCACAAACCAAACCGTCTATGCTGTAACAGCAGAAGGTGCTAACAGTGCGATTGAGTTACTGGATGGCACAACCATTAAAGGCACTGGTTCTGGTATTTTCTTAGGCCTTGAAGCCAAAGACGGTGCTACACTTCAAATGACTAAGGGAACAATTACATATTCTGGAATGGAGGCCTCCTCATCTGGCATTTTATCTAGCACTGGTGCTTCCTTTTCTGACAGTAAGAGTAAAAAAAACAAGCTGGAAGACGTGGTAATATCGAGTGAAAACGATAACAGTTCACTATCCTTAGGAATAAGTGCTAAAAACAGCACAGTAACCTTGAACAATGTAACCGTTACTCAAGCACTAACAGGCATATCTGCAGATGATCACTCGACAATAACAATCTCTGGAGGATCATTTCGTGCAAAAAATACAGCAATATCTGCTCAAAATGGCAGCACCATTACTTTAAACAACAATGTTACAGTCGCATCATCTAATGGTACTGGACTCCATGCAGATGGTATAGAATCCAAGATCACAATGAAAGGAGGGGCTGTCATAGGAGGAAGTTTGAATGGACATGAAGGCGCATTATTTACAGAACATGGTGGACGTATTGAAATTACGGATGTTACTCTAACAACCGATAACTTCGGAAACGGTGCACTTGCACTTGGTTCTGATAGCATAGTTGAATTAAAAGGCAATACAAAGATTAACAATGCTTTGAACGGTCTTGGAGCATTTGATGGTGGTAAAATCACCAGCGAAAATTTAACACTCATCGGTTCTGGAGCAAAAGAAGAAAGCACTGGTGTAGGAGTTGACCTGCCTAACAGCAAGATCGAACTAAATGGAAAAACAACCATTGAAAAATTCACACATGGGCTTGAGGCACGAAATGGTGGACAGATTGATGTCACGGATATAGCTTTAACAACGAATGACGCGGGAACCGGTGCACTTGCACTTGGTCCTGATAGCAGAATTGAATTGCATGGAACGGCAACGATTAATAATATTTTGAAGGGTCTTAGAGCAATAAATGGTGGCAAAATTACCAGCGAAAATTTAACAGTAGTCGGTGGTAAAGCAATTAATGAAAATCTCGGCAAAATAAGCACTGGTGTACGGACAGAGGATTCTGGTAGTGAAATTCAGTTAACCGGCAAAACAACCATTCAAAATGTCGATGAAGGTTTTTATGCAGACGGTGGAAGTCAAATCATTAGCGGAGATTTAACAATAACCGGTGGTGAGTCCGAAGCAGCAACCGTTGGTGTAAACATTTGGGATGCCGATAGTATAGTTGAATTCAATGGCAAAACAACCATTCAAAATGTTGATGTTGGTCTTTTTGTCATTGAAGGTAGCACAATTAAAACGAGCAATCGTGCTATTGATACTAATTCTAAAAGCCTAGATACCCAATCCGATACTCCTCAGAAGGGGAAGAAAAATACAATAGAAGCAAAAATGGCTGCACTGGTTGTAATAAATGGCGGACATATTGATCTGACAGATGTTTCTGCCACAGCAGAAGTTGCCAGTTTACAATTCGCAACTTTCTTTGATAATAATCCGAATAGCTCGCATGATCCGCAAAAATATCATAGTAATGAGATCAATCTGACTAATGCAGAGCTTCATGCTGAAAATGGTACAGGAATTTTCGTTAGAACTGTTGTTGAAAAAAGCATCGAAGATGCTGCTGCTCCATCAATCGGCACAGTCAATCTTAAAAAATCAGAAGTCCATGCTGACGTATTATTAGGAGATGGTATTTTTTGGGACAAAACATCATGGAAAGATGAAGATTTGTGGGATGGTAAAGAGGTTAAAACGATCTCCAACGGCACCTTCACATTAAGCGCAGATCAGTCTATTCTAGAGGGCAGAGCAAATATTGCTAAAGACAGAAATGTGCACTTTGATCTGAAAAACAATACAAAATGGACGTTGAAAATCAGCAAAAATGAAAAAGATGATGATGGCAATCTCCTTGATATCGCTCAAAGATCTCGTTCTGATATTTCCACGCTTAATCTCGATAACAGCTCCATTATCTTTAATGGACCAACAGAAGATCATTACCAAACATTGCATATAGGTTCTGGTAAACCAGACACGCAAGAAGTCTACAATGCAACGGGTGATGCAAAGATTTACTTCAACACGGCTTGGAGTGATGGTGCTGCAATAAATGACCAAAAAACCGATAGACTTTTGATCCATGGGGATGTCTCTGGCAACACATCAGTTTATGTCACGGGGCGCTTAGAAGAGAACAATATCGAAGCAAATACCTCTGCTGCTGCCAATGTCCGGGGTCTTTCACTTATTCAAGTTTCTGGAAAAGCAGAGGAAAACTCTTTCAAACTGGTAAATGGCTATACCACAAGAGGTGGCTTACCAGATATGTATACACTACGTGCCTATGGACCAGACTCAAGCCAAGGCAACGCCGATATTGCACAAAACCTCTTTGATGAAAAGAATGAAAATTTCTGGGATTTCCGTTTGCAACCCGAACTGCTTGGCTCCAATTCTGGTTCAAATCCTGATCCTGAAACAAATATCCCTACCGTTGCACCTGTACCACAAACAGCAAGCTATTTGGTCATGCCAAATGCTCTCTTCTACAGTGGATTAACCGATATGGCTAAACAAAACGCACTCTTAGCCAATATCAGAACATCTGTCTTAGGAAAAGAAGAAGAAAAACAAACCGGTTTCTTCCTCTATACTTACGGAAACACAGGAACCTTATCTTCTGAACGCGGACCTCTCAAATATGGTTATGGTGCTGATATCCGCTATGCTGCTCTACAAGCCGGTGTTACATTCGCAGCATTAGAAGGACAAAATACCACAACACATTTCGGTCTTGTAGGCACCTATGGGCGGCTGTCTTTCACTCCAAAGGATATGGATGATGTAAGTAAGAGCACATTGGATAAATGGTCACTAACAGCTTATGGCAGCGTGCAGCATAACAATGGTTTCTATATGGATACACTGTTATCCTATGGAATTCTAAAAGGAGATATCGGCAATGCTATCATTGGCAAAACCGCAAAATTGCAAAATGCCAAAATGTTGAGTATCTCCACCACTTTTGGCAAAGAGTTTGCAACCGGAATGGAAAGTTTAACATTTGAGCCGCAAGCACAAATTGCCTATCAACATTTGATGTTTAATACCATTGAAGATGCTGATAATTTTACCGTTGATATGAACAATCCTTCTCAATGGTTGATCCGTGTTGGTGGACGTTTGACAAAAACCATTTCCACTGAAAACAACCGTCCGATGTCTTTCTATGGAAAAGTAAACTTGATCAAAACCTTTGGTGATAATGGTACCATCCAGATTGGCAGAGATTTTGACCTTGATCCTATGGGACCAGCAATTGAAGGCGGCGTTGGCATTAATGCGCAACTGTCTCACAATTTCTCCCTTCATGGTGATGTCAGCTATCAACAAAAGCTTCAGAAAACTGGTATAAGTGGTGCAAACTTTTCAGGCGGCATACGCTATCAGTTTTAAATCAAGGTTGAAAAGTAGCCTATTCATTCTATTCAATTTTAAAAAAAGGCAGCTACAATATGCTGCCTTTTCGCTTTATAAATCCTAATAACACTACACTATCCCTCCTTAAGAGAGCCCTTGCTTTTTCTACTGCCTGTAAAATCAACATCCACGCGCAACGCCCATGTTTAAAACAAAGCTTGAGACGCATCAGTGCTGTATTAACAGCTCCAGCTTTTGTATGACAGATGGGAGCGAGGATATTGCGTATTTCTGTTTGTGTAATCTCTGAAATAGGCAGACAGCCTAATTTGAGGAGAATATGGAGTTTTAAATGTGAAAACCCGTTTCCATCTTTACCATCATTTTTAATTCAGCTTTACAACTTTCAAAAGCATCTAAGGCAATGTCTTTTAAGTAATGGAGATTACGCATTGCCTCACGTTTTCGTTTCTCACGTTCTTTAATGGGGGCACGCCCCTCACGTAAAACAGCACGCCACCCAGTTGCCAATTCACGAGCTTGTTTTAAAGGGACATCTCTCAAGGCACCCAAGCCCATTTCACGCCGGCGCCCCCCCGTGAAAGGTATAACGGTAAAGCCATTGAGCGCCCCCATCTTTACGTTTGTGAAGGAGCAATCCGGCACCATCATTATATTTTCCAGCTCGTGGGTGTTGCTAAAGCCCTTGGCTCTTGAGACGATTCATAAGAGCCATTTTTAGTCCTTTCTTATACATTTTTTACCCACACGCCAGCCCCGCTTGTGGTGTGCAAGAGAATGGTTTTGCTTAATTTAAGACAAACAGGTTTAAAATGAGAAAATCTTACGTTATTCAGAACTCTAATTCAATGAAAGTACCGATAAATTATCATTATAAATCATTACATTATACCATTTTTATCAAGATAAAAGATAAGGTATTTTTATCTAGAATATGTCACAAAGTATGCAGCCTTTTCGAACATGAAATCCATTTTTTCCTGAAGTGTTTTCTTTTCCACTTAAATACGATTTTTCTCCTCTTCACATGGGTT
Source organism: Bartonella sp. CL71SXKL (assembly GCF_042194935.1). Classification (NCBI taxonomy): domain Bacteria; kingdom Pseudomonadati; phylum Pseudomonadota; class Alphaproteobacteria; order Hyphomicrobiales; family Bartonellaceae; genus Bartonella; species Bartonella sp. CL71SXKL. Next base: position 21,578 of record NZ_JBHINI010000013.1, read on the forward strand.
GCGCAGCTATTCATCATCGAATTTACCCATAAAGCTAAAAAAGTGTATTTTTAGATAATATAAAGATAACAGCATTAAGAATAAATCTTAAAAAATAGAAGATTTCTTGCTTTTTCACTTATGGAAGTACAGAAACTCTACCGTTTGATTATGCTCCTCTTTGAAGATAGATATGGTGCTAATATGCGCCATAGAGCTGTCCAAGCAAAGATGATATTAGAAAAATGAAAAGTTAATCACTACACATTTGAAATAGATAGGAACCTACAGCCACTCTCATTCACTCCAAAGGATATAGAAAATGAAAAAAAAGCACACTGGATAAATCATCAATCATAGCTTACAATATAACAGAGCATAATGGTGTTTTCATATGGCTACACTCTTCCCTTGTGATATCTGTACAGCAGATATCTCTAAAACTTCTATAAAAAATACTATTAAAGTTATGCTGTAAAAATGTTAATTGCCTCAACAATCATTTGTCAAAAATTTGCAAAGAATAATCAGAGAACTAACCTTTTGAACCACTAACATAATTTGTGTGCTAAGGATTTGATTTTTACCAACTTTTAACATATTGATGATCTTAAAATTAAATCAGACAGCCTCCCCAGTTAGTCCGGATAGGTAGGTATCTAACAAAAACTATTGTTAGGACCGTAGAAGATCGTACCCCATCCTTGTATGAGAAAGTGAACTTCCTTAAAAAACTTTGATATTGATGATACTAAACAGATTGGTATTCATTTTTACCTTAATCCGATAGATCCTGCCATTAAAGGTGCGTTTAGCACAATACACAGTTATCTCACAATTTAACCTTCTATATTGATGTAAACTATCAGAAAAAATTTTAAAAGACGTATAGCCGAGACAAGTTTTTCTGATAGAATACACTACCAATTTTAATATAAAATTATAAAAAAATAAGCATATTGATCCGTTTACTATTAACAAAAAAACGGAGTGTATTTTTTTGTTATTTACAATCTATTATAGCAATAAAATAAATTCTTTCTTTACGATGTGTTGTCGCTATCTATAAAGATTTATTTACACTTCCATTGCTGGTTCTTCTAAACAAACAGTTTTGAGAAAATTAATGCATGAAAAGAAAATCTAACAACAAGCGCTTTATCTTTCACATACAAAACGCTCAAGAAAGCTAATTTTTTCATTTATAAAATGAAATAACTCAATAAAGTTCTTTTTGTATCAATAAAAGATGTTTTAAATGAAATATTCAAAATATTGATTTATAATGATAATTTAGCGTTACTTTCATTGAGTTAGAGTTCTGAATATCGTAAATTTCTCTCATTTAAAATCTGTTCCATGTTGAACTAATCAAAATCATTCACTTACACATTACAAGCGGGACTGGCGTGTGAAGCAAAGTTATATAAGAAAAGCCTAAGAATTCCTCTCATGCACCGCCTCAAGTGCCAAAGGCTATCCACACAACATTGGGAGCTAGCAAAGTATGTAATGGAGTTGCTCTTTTATTAAGCCGTAAAGGTATCGGCTTGCTCCTTCGTAAGCATAAAGATGATGGGACTCTATAGCTTTAGCGTTATAGCATTCATGAAAACCATCACGAAATGGGCTGTGCGACCTTAGAAAAATGGACTTTGCTACCCTTAAGGAAAAGCTTCTGTAAAGAAAGCCTGTGAATAGCCCCCTCATCACTTCTTCTAGCAGAGAAAATTTTCTGATCGTTTTGGTGAGTACATCAAATAATACATCTCAATGCGATAGAGCTTTTATAGCGATTATCTTTAATAGACAGTTTTTAAATATCATACTTCATAGTGCTTTTAGCATAAGCTTAACCAAGCTAGGTTTTATGAAATCCACTTTTTTCGACTTTTTATGATCATGAACAAGTTTTTCTGAAGAAAAACTTCAAATCATAGAGAACACCATAAAATATAATTCGTTTTGTTATTTACAATAAAAACGTAATGATATAAAAAACTGATCGGGTACTTGCGCCATCAGGGGAATGAAGTAAGCATCAAAGCATACCAAATACTAAAGGCATATCTATGTGTAAGAAATATATTTATAAGAAAAATTTTTTGTTATGTACAATTGCTGGAACTTTCATTTTTTCTCATTTTGCTCCAACTTATGCAAATAGACAACCTCCTGAAATTATTAGTGAGTTTAAGCTGGGGAAAGGAGAAGAAAAAACTCTTAATAATGTTTTTATCCGCAATGGATCGAGCGCAGTGTACGCCGATGATAAAGCAATTGCCACAATTACGAACTCAACAATACATTCAGCTTCGTTTGCTTTTGCTGTATCACAAGGTGGACGTATTAATGCTAAAGAAGTGAAAGTCAATGCCTTGGATACTGGTCTATCAATTGCAAACGGTATCATTAACATTGAAGATTCATTCATAGAAACCAAAAGAAAATACGGTATTATTTTCCATGGCATTTTAGATTATGAAGAAGTTATCAATAAGGCAATTCTTAACAATACAAAACTTCTTGTGAGAAATGGTGTCGGTATTTCAGGACCGTCATCTTCAAAGTCTGTTGCCGAAGTTCAACTTAGAAATTCAGAAATTCGTTCTGATGTATTATTACAAAACAATGTAAAAAAGAAAACAGATTCAGATCCTCATCCTGTGACTTTCGTATTAACTGCCGATAATTCGATTATGGAAGGAAGAGCAAGAACCTTAGCAGTAAACACGACTGTTTTTAATTTAAACAACAATAGCAAATGGTATTTAAATGTAAGTCAATACGACATAAATCGTGATTTTAGTTCATCTAATTATGCACTCCATGACATTAAGCAACGAGCGCTGTCTACCGTTTCAGTACTGAACTTCAATAATAGCTCTATTGTGTTTAATCCGCCACATAGGCTGGCAAAGAGTCAATATCAAACCTTGAGTGTAGGACGAACAATTGAGTTCCCTAATCCACGCGAAAACAGGGACTCCGCTATAGAAACCGTTTATAATGCTGTAGGCAATGCAAGGATTTATTTCAATACAGAATGGAGTGATGGTTTAGAAAGAGAACAACAAAAAACAGACCGCCTTCTTGTCCATGGAGATGTAACAGGTACCACAACAATTAGTTTCAATAGCCTTTCAAAAGGTGTGTCATCAAAAGAAGAAGCTTCTATTCCCACGAATATGCGTGGACTGTCACTCATTCAAGTATCTGGAAAAACAGATGAAAATGCCTTCAAACTAGCAAATGGCTATGTCACAATGGGCGGCTTGCCTTATAAATATGTCTTAAATGCCTATGGACCGACATCACGTCTTGGAAAAGCAGAGAGCACACAAAGCCATTTAGGAGAAGTAACTCAACAATCACAAGAAAAGGACTCAAAAACCGACACGACCTTCGCTGCATTTAGCGGAATAGCTTTAAGGGGTGAGAATAATATAAAAGTTGAATCAACACCAAATTCTGAGCAAATAGGGAGCATACAAAACCATTTGAGAGAAAATCAGAATTTCTGGGATTTCCGCTTGCAAAGTGCAACGCTCGATGATGAAGGAAAGATCAGAGCTCTCGTCCCTCAAGTGGCAAGCTATTTGTCCATGCCTAACGCACTATTCTCAGCTGGACTGGCTGATGTAAACAATCAAAACACTTTACTGAACACGATACAAGAAACAGGCTTTGAGAAAAAAAATCATAAAAACAAAGGGATCTTCTTCTCGACTTATGGCAATAAAATGACATTATCCTCTCACCGTACGCCATTACAATATGGCTATGGTGCCGATATTCACTATGCTTCTTTACAAGCAGGCTTTACATTAGTAGCTCTAGAAGATCAAAACATGACCACCAATGTGGGGCTTTTCGGGACATATGGGAAATTAGCTTTCACCCCAAAAGACATGGAAGGTGCTGACAAAAGTACACTCAATAAATGGTCAATTGCTGCATATAGTGGACTGCACCATAATAATGGTACATATATCCATGCTCTCTTTTCCTATGGAATGCTCAAGGGAGATATCACCACAGCTCTCATAGGAAAGACTGCAGAATTGAAAAACGCTGATACATTCAGTGCATCGGCGACCATTGGACAAAAGTTCGAAACCAGTACGAAAGGATTGGTCTTTGAACCACAAGCACAAGTTGTTTATCAGCGTCTCATGCTTGGCACACTCTCAGATGTCGATGGCTTTGATGTAGATATGGGAAATCCTCATCAATACTTAGTGCGTGTTGGTGGGCGCTTAACACAAACGACGATTTCTATTGAAAAAGGCAGTATTCTTTCTTTCTATGGTAAATTAAATATTGTTAAAGCTTTTTCTAACAATGGCACCATACAGATTGGTGAACCATTCCACCTTGATTCTATGGGAGCTGCCCTTGAAGGTGGACTTGGTGTAAATGCACAATTATCACAAAATATCGCCCTTCATGCTAATGTTAACTATCAACATAAGCTTCAAAAAACTGGTATATCAGGAGCTAGCTTTTCAGGCGGAATACGCTATCAGTTTTAAGAAAAAGCAAAAAACAATTTATAGTCTATTCATTTTTAATAAAAAAGCAGTACGCGTGTGCTGCTTTTTTTCAATCTATTGGAAAGAGCCATCAATGATGGTTCTTTCTATACAGCTTTCTTGAAAGGATTAATTTCATTCAAACCAAATGCAATAAAACTCTTTATCTCTTAATGACTGTTGAAGTCTTTAGAGAGCTGCCTTTTTGATTTATAAAAATCGAATGGATTCAATAAAAATTGTTGTATATCAATAAAAAATACAAAATATTTTGACTCTTAGCACTTTAAAACAAAAATACTTATCAAGCTAGATTTTATGAAGTCCATTTTTCCCGACTTTTTATGACCATGAAAAACGCTTTTCTTAAAAAAACTTTAAATCATAGAGAACACCATAAATATAATTCGTTTTGTTATTTACAATAAAAACGTAATGATATAAAAACTGATTGGGTACTTGCGCCATCAGGGGAATGAAGTAAGCATCAAAGCATACCAAATACTAAAGGCATATCTATGTATAAGAAATATATTTATAAGAAAAATTTTTTGTTATGTACAATTGCTGGAACTTTCATTTTTTCTCATTTTGCTCCAACTTATGCAAATAAACAACCTCTTGAAATTCCTACGGTCCAAGTAGCTAATGGAGAAGAGAAGAGCCTTCATAATGTTTTTGTTCGTGGTGAGTATGATGCCGTGGTTGCTAAGAAAGGTCATATTACCATTACAAACTCAATAATGCACTCAGGCTTTGCTTTGCTTTCTGCAACGTCAGGTGGTCAAATTAATGCCAAAGGAATTGTGGGAGAGGCAAAAGAGCATGGTTTGTCACTCACAAACGGCACAATCCATATTGAAGATTCAACATTAAACGTCATAGGCCACGGCAAAGCCTATGGTATCAACTTTGGTTATATTGCAAGCTCTACAATAAAAGAAGGAGAAGAAGTTGTAAACAAAGCAATCCTCAATAATACAAAACTTCTTGTAAACGACGGTGTAGGTATTTTCGGACCTTATTATTCCAAAGCTGTTGCTAATGCAGTGTACCTTAAAAACTCAGAAATTCGTTCTGATATGTTATTAAAAAATGAAGTCTCACCCTTCTTCGAGATTCAACCTACTACTTTTACATTAGACGCTGATAATTCGATTATGGAAGGAAGAGCCCAAACGCTTCCTCGAAATACAACGGTTTTCACCCTAAACAATAACAGCAAGTGGCATTTAAAAATTAGTCTATTTGAATTGAAAGATAGTTTTAGTCTATTTGATTACAAGCTCCTTGATCTTAAGCAACGAGCACAATCAATCGTTTCAGTCCTAAACCTTAATAATAGCTCTATCATATTTAATGCGCCGCATAAACTAGCAGACAATCATTATCAAACCTTACATGTAGGAAGACATCCACAAAAAGCAGAGCAAAACAGAAGCTCCGATGCAACAACGGTTTACAATGCATTGGGCAACGCAAGGATTTACTTTAATACCGAATGGAGTAATGGTCTTACAAAAGAACAACAAAAAACTGACCGTGTTCTTGTTCATGGTGATGTCTCAGGCACCACAACGATCTATTTCAACAATCTTTCAAAGCATGCAGAACCATTCGATGATGATGAAGATTCAATTCCTTTGAATGCGCGTGGTCTCTCACTTGTTCAAGTGTCTGGAAAAGCAGAAGAAACCGCCTTCACGCTGGCAAATGGCTACACCACAATGGATGGATTACCCTATAAATACATACTCAATGGCTATGGACCAACATCCAGCCGTGGGAAAGCTGATAGGGCACAAAGTCATTTAAGCGCAATACCACAAGAATCAAAAAAGCAAGATGCGCAAAATACCAATGCATCATCTCTTGGAAAAGAAAACAACGGACAAGCTCCCTTGGAAGAAAATGAGAATTTCTGGGATTTCCGCTTGCAAAGTGCTACTCTCGATGATGAAGGAAAGATCAAAGCTCTTGTTCCTCAAATGGCAAGCTATTTGGTTATGCATAATGCAATATTCTCCTCTGGCTTGGCTGATATAAACAATCAAAATACACTGTTAGATAATATGCACTCAACAGTTTTCGGATTAGAAGGTCATAAACAGAAAGGGATATTTTTATCGACTTATGGCAACAAGATGACGTTATCTTCCAGCCGTAGTCCATTGGAATATGGTTATGGTGCTAATGTTCACTATGCTGCTATACAAGCAGGCATGACATTAGCAACGTTAGAAAATCAAAATATGACCGCGAATCTTGGTCTTTTAGGCACATATGGAAAGCTCGCTTTTGCGCCAAAGGATATGGAAGGTTCTGACAAAAGCATACTGGATAAATGGTCCTTTACGGCCTATGGGAACCTCCACCATGACAGTGGTCTCTATGTTAATGCACTTTTCTCTTACGGCATTTTAAACGGACATATTACAACAGCCCTTATCGGCAACACCACAGAATTAAACAATACGGATACATTAAATATATCAGCTACCGTTGGACAAAAACTAGCAACTGGTGTTGAAGGAGTGTCATTTGAACCACAAGCACAACTTATTTATCAACATATTGCCTTTGGCACTCTTTCAGATATTGATGGCTTCCAAGTTAATATAAAGCCCCCTCATCAATGGTTGGTCCGTATTGGAGGGCGTTTAACAAAAACAATGCTTCCTATTGAAAAAGATCGTGTTCTTTCTTTTTATGGTAAATTGAATGTCATCAAAGCTTTTGGTGAGAAGCGCACTATCGATGTTATGGAATCTTTCCATCTCGATTCTATGGGCTCGTCCCTTGAAGGTGGGCTTGGCATTAACGCGCAGCTTTCTAAAAACATCGCACTTCATGCTGACGTTAATTACCAACATAAACTTCAAAAAGCTGGGTTCTCTGGAATTAATTTTTCCGGTGGAATGCGTTATCGCTTTTAGAAATCTTAGCTCTCTATTTTGACGCGTAAGCAGCGCTGAGATGAAAAACAGTGCTGCTTATATTTTGCTACATTACAAAAAAACGCAATGTGTCAAAAAGTGGTTCATTTTTAGCAAAACAAAGAAAATATCTTAAGGAACATCTCTATGCATAAGAATATTTTGTTATGTACAGCCGCTTGTGCTTTATTTTTTTCTTCTTTTAATTTCACATCTACCAGCACCGACTCTGGTCTAAGCCACCAGGAACGCCATGCTCTTGAAGGGATCATGAAATTACCTGAACAATATCGCCATGCCATTGATTCAATAAACACACCAACACAAGCAGAAAAAAATCTTGAGAAGATAGCCTCTGGCGCCATGATGGAAGATAATTCGCACTTCAACCAAGCACTTGAAAATCATATGGATCGTGTAAGAGATACGATTAACAACTCTTTTGCAGGTGAAAGTCGTTACGGTTCTGATGCACATATGAACGTGGTGAACCACGAAATGGATAATATACGTACCCAAGCCATGGCAAACAAACACCATCTGGATATGCAACATATGATGAAAGCCATAGCATACCTTGAACAATTACGTCAGAACCGATTAAAAACAAGAGAAAATTTATTACGTGGCTACGACAAAGTAGTTTCCGATGCCGTGCAAGCAGAAAAAATTCTTGATGCTGATAATCAACAGCGTGTTAATACCGCGCGCCAACAATGGGTGAGCCAAGACAATCATAATTGGTTTGAACTGCAAAATAAAGCAGAAATATTACATAAAGCAGTACAAATAGATAGTGCTTTACAAGAACACAACAAGGAACTTTCCAATACTTTACGCAAAGCGGTATTAGAAGCTTTGAACAATAATGAAATAACCAACGTGGAGAGAAAAGGAGATATAACCTCTCCTTCATCTGAAGAGAATAGACAACCTCTTATTGTCTCCAGTACAAGACAAAGACGCTCTAGTGATAAATTACCACCCGCTCATGTTGCTGCCCAACACAAGGATAATTCAAAGGACAATTCATTCACAAGAACAGATCATGGAATGAGACAGCCTAAAATAAATGAAAATTCGCAATCTGATATTGATCCCCAAACAAACACCACTTCCTCGGAATCGAAAACGACTCTTCCATCCGAAAAAGCGCATATGAATTTGCTCCCAAAAGTTGGAAATACCGCTACCGCGGCTACAGAGAGCACCTCTAAACTTACAGATGATGATAAAGCAACCGCAACTTCTACTTCTCTTGAAGGGACAGCAAAAAGAACAATTCTTACACCACAAGAAGAAAGCTCTTTAGTCATGCCTATCGCGATGTTTGCTGTTGGGTTTAGTGATGTCAACAATCAAAATATCTTGTTAGACAATATGCAAATAACAATGTTTGAACCCAAAGATCATCCAGAAAGAAGCGTTTTCTTATCCTCTTATGGCAATAAGAGCACGTTTTCTTCCAAGGTTCAAGCAGAACAAGATGGTGTCCAAGCAGATATTCGCTATGCTGCATTGCAAGCAGGAGCAACATTAATAGCGCTAAAAGATAAAAATATCAGCAGCAACTTTGGCCTTTTCGGAACATACGGAAAATTATCTTTTACTCCTAAAAACAAGGAGAGCTTTCAAAAAAATATGTTTGATAAATGGTCACTCACCGCATATGGAAATATTCAGCATGACAGTGGCATCTATGCAAGTGCATTTCTCTCTTATGGAATTTTCAAAGAAGATAACGCCACAGCTCTCATCAAACATACCTCAAAAGTGAAGAATAGTAAAACATTAGGAGCCGCGGCAACTATTGGTCAAAAACTGTCAACCAGTTTGGAAGGTGTAATCCTAGAACCGCAAGCACAACTTGTGTATCAACGTCTCATGCTTGGTTCTTTATCAGATAGGAGTTCTTTCTCAGATGACGATAACTCTAAATCAGATGGCGATAACTCTAAAATAGACATAAGCAAACCTCATCAATGGTTGATCCGTATTGGTGGACGTTTGACACAAAACAAAGGCCATGCCCTTTCCTTCTACGGCAAACTGAACATGATCAACACTTTTAGTGAAAACTTTCCGTTTGCTGCTATGGAATCTTTAATCGAAGGTGGTTTTGGTATTCAGGCGCACTTATCGCAAAATATCGAGCTTCATAGTGATCTCAGCTATCAACATAAACTCAAAAAAGATGGCATCTCTGCAATAAATATTTCCGCTGGAATGCGCTATCACTTTTAAAAATACTTATATTCCTATCTTGAAATATAACGTGCTCTCATTATGTTTCGTTTTGTCTCTTACAAAATAAACATAATGAGGCCAAGGTTTTATCTTCTATTAAGAGAGGGGAAACATTTAGGAATACATCCATATGAAAAAAAGTTTTTTACTATACACAGTTTCTGGAGTTCTGTTTTGTTCTTCCACCAGCTTGTCTAATGCTCTTCATGATACGAATACACAACCTACGATAGCTCTCTCTTCTCTGCAACCCACTCATCAAATAGGTGCATCCAGAACTTCTAATCCCTATTCAAATGCATCATCTTCGTATCCACCTTCAACATCTAGGTCTACAAGAACGACCAGAAGCTCTTCTCCTACAGGGAGTGAATCTACAACGCCTACTTCCACGAGCACTCTACCTCCCAAAACGCAACTTGAAGGAAATACAGAAGATGTACAATCTACCCCTACAGCCACACAAGACACTATTACACAATCTCCAGCGATAGGAACAGCTTCAACGACAGGAATGGAAGCAAAATCTAGAAGACGTTCAGGGGCGCCATCCTCTTCTACAAACTCTTCCAGAAAAAAAACGCCCGAAAATTCTGCTGTATCCTCACAGTCAGAACCTACAAGCACGGAAGCTACAAGACTAACAACAGAGCTATCGCCAACGCCTAAAGAACCAGAACTCGCACAGCCAATATCTTTAAGGCTAGAAACTGGACAATCAGCATTACCGGTACCGCCAAAATCTGTAAAACCAGCGCCCGTGCAATCTGCCTCAACACAAAAGGTATCTGCAAAATCAGAGCTTGAAAAACCAATATCGCCAACAAAACAACCTGAAAAACCTGCACAAACTGAGGATATAAGCTCTGGAGTTGAGGCTACAAACGGTAAGACCATAACGCTACATAACAAAAAAATTCAAGACAATGGTTTTGCTGTACATGCAGATGGAAATAATTCAAAAGTCAACATGATAGGGGGAACAGTTGATGCACGTTTTGTTGCACTAAGCGTATCAGATGGTGGAGAAATTGATGCTACAGGTATTACTGCAACAGCAGAAACAGCTGGTTTGCTAAACATGAGGGGCACAATCAAACTTAAGGATTCAAGCGTACATGTCACGGGAAATTATGAAGCAGACGGTATTATTTTCCGCAATAATCAATACTATACCCCTAGAAAACAATATACACGCAATGCTGAAAGAAATGCCAACGCCGTTCAAGAACAAGCTATTCCTAATAAAGATAAAGTAACCCTAGAGAATACAAAGCTTTTTGTTGAACATGGTAGCGGTATCAACCTTTATGGAACAGGCGTAGACGGAGAAGTCAACCTTAAAAATTCAGAAGTCCATGCCGATATTTTATTAAAAAATATCAAGAACGAAAGTGCCTCCACAAACACTATTACATTAGTTGCAGACCACTCTTCTTTAGAAGGTCGGGTAAGAACTTCTAAAGATAATAGAACAGTTTTTGATCTAAAAGAGGGGACGAAATGGCTTTTAAAGGCGAATAAAAATGCCACAAATAATGATAATATTTTAAATGACTATAGACAGTTTGATGTTGATGAAAAATCATACTCTAATCTTTCTGAATTGCACCTTACAGACAGTGTCATTATGTTTGACAAGCCAATGGAGGGACATTATCAAACTCTGTTTATAGGACCTAATCTTTCGCAAGAAGACGAAACGACCCACACAGCAGCGGTTTACAGTGCAACAGGTGTTGCAGAAATTTATGTAAATACTCAATGGAATAAACATTCTCCTATCACGGAGCAACAGACTGATCGCATTGTGATTAATGGTGATGTCTCAGGGAGTACTGTTGTTCACATCAATCTCCAAGAAACAGATAAAAAAATAACCGATAGCTCTGCTGTTTGGGAAGAACGCATGGCGTCACTTCCTTTAGGGACACATGGGATTTCAATCATTCAAGTTTCCGGACAAGCAAATGAAAATTCCTTCACGTTAGCAGGAAACTATATGACAATAGGGAAACAACCTTATATGTATGTACTTACAGGCTATAAACCTGGAACATCTCATGAGAGCCAAAATCTTTTTGGTAAAAACAGTAATTTCTGGGATTTTCGCTTACAGAATGCCTACATTGATAAGGATAAAAAGGTTCGAGCCCTTTTACCACAGGTAGCAAACTATTTAACCATATCTAATACTTTGTTTTCTGCTGGATTTACTGATGTAAACAATCAAAACACGTTGTTAGACAATATGCGCACAACAGTATTTGGGGCAAAAGACAATAAAAAAAATGGTATCTTTTTCTCTTCCTACGGCGAGAAAGTCACCTTATCTTCCAACCGCGATCCATTACATTATGGCTATGGTGCTGATGTAAACTATACTGCTTTACAAATAGGTGTCATATTAGCCGCCTTGGAAGGTAAAGACATAAGCACACATTTTGGTCTTTTAGGAACATACGGAAAACTTGCCTTTACGCCCAAAGAGATGCAAGATTCTGAAAAGACAACTCTTGATAAATGGTCTCTTGCCGCTTACAGCAGCATCCAACATAGCAATGGTATATATCTAAACACACTTCTTTCTTACGGAACCTTAAAAGGAAATATTACCACGGCTCTTGTTGGGAATGCCGCAAAATTGGATGGCACCGAGATGCTTAATATATCTGCAACCATTGGTCAGAAATTAGCAACCAATACAAAAGGGCTGGTCTTTGAACCACAAGCTCAATTCATTTATCAAAATCTCATGTTTGATATTTTCTCAGATACCAATGGCTTAAAAGTAGACATGGGCAATCCACATCAATGGTTGATCCGTTTTGGTGGACGTTTAACAAAAACGATAATGGCTGTTGAAGAAAACAAGGCTGTTTCCTTCTATGGTAAAATGAATGTTATCAGAACTTTTGGCGATGGTAAAACAATAAAAATTGCTGATACCTTTCATGTTGATCCTACCGGCTCTTCAGTTGAGGGAGGCATGGGGGTGAACGCATATCTTTCTCAAAATATCGTACTAAACGCCGATATCAGCTATCGGCAAAAACTGCAAAAAGCCGGTGTATCTGGCACCAATTTGTCTGGCGGAATACGTTATCGTTTCTAAAGCAGAAGTTAATTTTAACTTAAATAAAAAAGCAGCACAAAGTGCTGCTTTTTTATTTAAATTTATATATTTTTTAAAATTCTCAAAAATCATTATCACATCAAAGAAGATTTTGACTTATAATATTTCTTTTGCATATTGAATAAAAAACTGAATATCTTAGCATTCTCTCATCAAAATACCCCATAAAGTTTTATGTCTTATATCACCACACCTCAAGCGATGATGTTTTTACAGCACAACAGAATAAGCATTCATGCATATTTTTAAAAAAAGTCAGCCCCTTCTTCGCTGTGGACGCTCTATTTATTTTAGATGATGTGCATTTAATATACCTGCTATAAAGACTTAGTATCTGGTATAAATTCTTAAAGGCATGTTTTTCCTCTAAAATCTCAATGCTACAGCAACTCCATCATAAGACAAGCATTTGATTTATAAAGACAATTAATTGTTTTGCATGTTAAATGAGAATCCAGAATATCGTAAGATTCTTTCATTTTAGACCTGTTCCATGTTGAATCAACCAAAACCATATCTCTTGCAAGTGACAAGGGGGAAGAGCCATAGGGATAAAAAACTATTAAGAAAGGATTAAAAATGCCTCTAATGAACTATCTCAAGTGCCAAGGGCTGTAGCAACATTGGAAGAAAGCAAAGAATATAACAATATCAAATTGCTCTTTTATTAAGCATAAAGATGGTCGTACCCTATAGATTTTATATTATTTCCATGGGGACTTTTTATTATACCATTCACAAGCGCCGTTGCATCAAAGATGTCGTTGCGCCCCACAACCACCATCACGAAATAGACTTGAGAGCTTAGATATCTCTTTAAAACAAGGCCGTGAATTAGGAATAACAAATCCATTCTATTTTGAGCATTTTGTCGTGCATGAAGGACGTGCCCCCAGTAAAAAACACAATAAAAAAAGCGTGAAACAATACGTAATCTTCATTATTTAACAGATAGTGCTTTAGATATTTTTGAAAGACATAAAGCTAAATTAAAAGACGGCAGGACAGAGGGAAGCTGATTTCTCCCCCTTTATTCTTTCCCAATGAGATTGCCGCCCCATTTCAAATATTACGCCAACAAAGATATACGCAATATATCCACTCAAATCTGGATGCTCTCTCCAATCTGACATACAAAAACTAAAAACAGCAGAAAGAAAATACTAAACCGCTTTAATTTTTATCTCAAACATATAGATTTAAACAACGAACCGCTTCATATCACCACACTTCAAAGGACAATACTCCATGAGGCTTATAGGCAATACTCATCACATACTCTTCATCATTCATGCTTTTTGCTGACTTGGTGGTTATGGCGGAGTGAATGCACCAGATCCCATCCCGAACTCGGCCGTGAAACCCTCCAACGCTGATGGTACTTTGCCTTAAGGCACGGGAGAGTAAGTCGCTGCCAGATCTGCTAAATGCATGCAAAAGACTCTAATGTATGAACCTTACATTACCACAGCCCCAAGGAAGCTGTTTTTAAGGCATCACAGGCTGGTCTAAATATCCTCTTGATCGGCCTCTCTCCCTAAACTAAAAAATGAAGCCCCCTATTAACTTAGTCTGCAAACAATTCTCTGTAAATAATCCGCCTTCTCTGAGTTCTCTTTCAGCCAGTTTCCCAAAGCATGCGGTTCACATCACTACACCTTAAAAGACACTGTTTTAAGAACAGCATTTTACAGTACAACAGGATAATAATTTAAATACCCAAATGCACTTAAAACAAGTCTACTCACTAAACGCACTATTTATCCAAATCAACTGCCCTACCTAATCATTGTCATGACTTAGAACAGCCCGTATTAAGCAGATTTGATCATTCCTCTATTTCTTTTGCACGTCCAGATAGTTGTATAGCTCTAGAAAGATCATTAACTGCATTTAAATGTGTTTGAAGTAATTCACTATTACGCTGTAATTTTTCTTGTAAATCAGACAACAAACTTTCAACCTCATGCTCAATATCTTGATTCATATAGCGCTTCACATCACTCATGGATTTATTAAGATCACGCAAACCACGTATTTTACGCAAATTTATTTCTTCGTAATCTGGAACACCACTGCTCTCTAGCATATTGCTTTCATAATCAACAACTTGAGCTAATCCTTTAACAGCAGCAACAAATTTTGTCATCGCCCAATCACGATCAATAAGATTATTATCAAGAACTTTTGCTTTTGCTGCAAAACTATCATCACCATATTGCACTACAGACATTTTTACTTCCCCTTCAACACTATTGTTCAATCTTACTTTCAAATGAGGGAGATTAAACAGGTTCTCTTCAATGCTGATACACTCAACCAAGCTCGTGGTGCAAACATTGCTCAAACAACAGCACGACAATCCTTCAAAGCGTATACCACTTCAACTTTCAACGCATTCTCTTCAAATATTTTTCTTGCTTTGCTCCAAAACCATCATTGCGGCTATACTAATTCATCAAAACGCTATAAACTCAAACCTTACGATAATATCGAAACTTCCATATTTGTTCTGTCTATTTCGCTTTACCGATTTTATCTTTGCCTATTTTATCACCAGTACGTCTTCAACAGAAAACAACAATGCTCTCACGAAAACTTCGGCCACAAAAACTATCTGCCGACAAAAACCCGCAGCCTATCTTGCAGCATATAAAAACGTAAGCCCATTAAAAATTTCAGCATTTTACCGATAGCAGCATTTTACCCTCCATAACCGTATGGCTCTCTCTGCACCTAAACCTGTATACCTTCTGGCGTCCCATAAGATGGCACCCTACAAGATCAGTTTGCACCCATTCAAAAAGACACCCCCTCTCCCATGCTCTTTCCGCACACATGCAGTATTTCGCATAAAACACAAAAAGAATGCTCTTTTGAACAGATCAGCCATACAGCAATATAAAAAAAGACATCTTAAAATAGCTAAACAGCCATCAATCTTCCTTTTTTAAGTTATCATTCGCTTTTCTTTGCAATGAACGACTATATAAGATTTTTTGAACCTTTTCAAGAGTTTCTTAGCCAATCAGTTCGATACGTCTTCAATCGCATATTCACGCGCTTGTTTTAAAGAAACATCTCTTAAGTGCACCCAAGCCTATTTCGCGCCGCGGCCCATGAATGGTATAATGATAAATCTTCCATGACATGTATAAAATCCATTGAGCACTTTCCATCTTTACGCTTAATAAAAGAAGCAAGCCAGCACCATCACATATTGTTCTAACCCCTTATGTTCTGATACCCTTGGCACTTGAGATGGTTCATAAAAGCGTGGCCTTTCTTGTACAATTTCTCTGCGCATGGGAGCTCCCTGCTTGTAACTGCAAAAGACATTGTTTTGGTTAATTCACCACGAAACAAATTTGGAATGAAAAAAATTCCAGTATTCAGGGCTCTAATTCAAGTTGAATAACGATAGATTATCATTATAAATCAAAATATTATCCAATGCATAATGCTTCATGCTCCCCCACATTGATATTTTCAGAATTTCCACAGTATCTTCCTATAGATTATTTCGCTCCATAAAACAGTTTGCTCTTAATATCGCGGCTTTACATGCGCTACTAGTATAAAAACAGAGAAACAATCATTTTATAATCAAGGTACAATTTTTGTTACGAACTTTCTCTCGTTTTTAACCTTTTAAATGCGGCTCTTCTCTTTCATAATCATCACATTTCAAATCTATTCCATGTTGAATAAATTAACATCACTTGCTTGCACATCACAAACAACGCCCTGATGTGTTGATAAAATACGCTGAAAGAAAAATGCCTCTTATGAACCTTAGCAAATGCCAAGAACTATAATAAATATTGGAAGCAAGCGTACGATGATTGTGACTTGCTCTTTCATAAGTATAAAGATGATAGCATTCTACAGATTTTTATATTATTCAAAGTTTATATTATTTCACGAGAGCTTTACTGTTATACTAGTCACATTTACCGTTATACCATTTACGAGTGTCATCGTAAAATGTCTGTCGTGTGCGTTGAGAGATGTTTCTTTAAAACAAGTACATAAATATGCAATACTAATATACAACATAAGTATATTTCGTTTGAAACGTTCTTTACTTTTGTGCAAAACATGCCCCATTAGAACAGCATTAACCAATCTTGCTATGAGATAAACGATCAAAAAACATTTTTGTCTTCCTCCGCTCACCTTAAAGAACCAAGATCTTAACTCCATCTGCTCTGTACGCAGTCCGAATTTTTGTCAAACGATCTTCTCTTGACTTCCACTCTTGTGATTCACTTAAACGAAAGGCTCAACAAATAAACCTACGAATATTCATCGCACACTAAAAAATACTTAAACGTTCCAAGAAAACTTATATGCCTTATATTACCGTTATAAATGACAGTGCTTTATAGCATAACAGGAAAAAAAAGTTTCCAGCAACACAAAACTTACAAAAGCAATCAATAGTCCTTTTAAAGCTTTCTTTTTTAGGATTCACAATACTCCAACTCCTTAAGCTTTTATAAAAAAAGAACGATTTATAAGCTTGCCGAATATGTTGTATCAGCATATATTACAGATATGTAACATATTGTTATTCATAAAATCACCTCAAAAAGAACAGAAAGAGGTTTTTATGGCTGATCTCGTAAAAGCCGCTATGCTTTATTCAACCTTGATTATCACCATCAATGCTTTTGTTGTTATTTTAGTTCTCGTAATAGAAATATACTAAGCATACTCTCTTGGCTTATTGTAATTTGCGCAAATAAGCATCTTAATTTCACATAAGAGCAAAGCAAAATTTTAATTCTACAGATAAACCACACACCCAATTTCAAACATCGCTTGCAACTATTTGAGTGTAAACTCTGCTTTTTGTATGCATTTTTAACCATCAGTGTCCGTCTTTTCACGCTATCTTGAATCTCAACTTCATTCCCACCTTAAAAAACGAAATTTTCTACCAGATCCGATCTGTAAATAATTTGTCTCCTTATTGAGTGAGTTTCTCTTGCTCCCCCCTTCAAGGGCATATCACAATTCTAAAGGATAATATTTCATGAAGCTTATAATAAATCTATTGAAAACCATCTTTACCCTTATGAGAAAATAAACCAGCAGCATCACACACTTTTCCAGCCCCAAATGTTGCAACAATCTTTAGCACTTGAGATCGTTCATAAGAGGCATTTTTACTTCTTTCTTCAACAGTTTTTATCCACACGGCTCTCCATGCTTGTAACGTGCAAGCAGATGGTTTTAATTGATTCAACCTAGAACAGATTTGGAATAAGAGAATCTTACTATATTCGAGATCCTTATTCAGTATAAAATAATTAAATTATTTTTATAAATAAAAGTGTTATTCAAAAAAAATATTCATCACACACTCGAGAACAAAAAACACCTCATACGTAAAGTTTTATATGAGCTCCACCGCTCAACATGATAATATTACGACACAATCAAGATAAAACATAACAAGGGAAACCCTTGCAAACTCAGAAAAGAGAGGGGAAAAATAAAAAGGTGTGGAAGGCGCTCAATTCCTCACAAATCCGGCAAAATCGTCCTAGCAAAACTGCCTCACATCTTAACTAATGTTATAATATTCTCAAATCAAAAGCAATTTTTTAAAATAGTTTGAGAAAAACATTTGAGTATAAAACGATAATAATTACATTCAGAATGTTTTTCTCTTTATTAAAACAGAGAAAAGTAATTTCCAAACAAATGTTTCCTCCCAATTTTTCCGAAATTAGCCGCAACGCTTAAAGACGATCTTAATGTGATGAAACATTTATTTGTGATAAAGGCAAAAAAACACCCCAAAGATAGATTTAATCTCATATTTTAAATACATGTAATCAAAACATTAAAAAATTAGCAGTAACACGTAACAACTCATTGGGAGGAAATACTATCTACAATTGAAAGCACTTTTGGGCTGAACAAATGACAGTATAACATCCGTTTACACAAAGAGTACAGATCGTAAACGACTAATTCTTGAAGCCATAAAAAGACTCTCTAAAAGTTAGAGAGAGCCTAAAAAAACGCAATAGAATCAATAACTAAACAATTCCTTATTTATTGAGCTGTATGTTTTTAATGAATGCCAAACATAAGTTCCATATATGCTTGTCTGGCATGTTGGCAATTTTTAGATTTCTCCATAGAAGATTGATCCAGCTTTTCACATTTTTTTGCCCACTCTTCGAGTAATGTTTTATCTTTCTTAAATTCCGCTACGCTGTAAGTTTTTTCGCAACCAGCAACGACAAGTCCAGTACAAACCAGCAATGCTATAATAATGGCTTTATTCATGATTTAATTCCCTTCCTTTTTCTCTTCAGTTTTTTTCTCGTCATCATGTACAAAGCTCGAACCAGGCCAATCTCGGGCATGAACTTCACGATACGCTTTATCTACGTTTTTACAATTTTGAGAATCTAAATCCCCTGATATCATGCATTTCATTGCCCATTGCTCGAGTAATTTTGGATCTTTCTTAAACTCTGCTACGCTATAAGTTTTTTCACAACCAGCAACGACAAGTCCAGTACAAAGCAGCAATGCTGTAATAATGGCTTTATTCATCAATAAAATTCCCCTTTTTTTCAAATTTACAAAGTTTAGGACACAATTTAGCACCCGATTAAAATTGTACATTCAGTTTATTGTGCATTTTCAAAAATTTTAAAATCCACTTCTGTGCGCGATTTTTCCCAATCTATGATGATAAATCGCGTACAAAGAAAAATACCGCTATCAATATATTTTTATGATTTAATTATTGTCCTGCTGTTTTTCAGTTTCATTCCCCTTTTTGCTACTTTCACGAAGTTCCTTTGCAAGATTTCTATAATGCTCTTGAAAAAGTTCCATATCGGCTTGCATGACATTTTGACAATTCTTGGTTGCAAAAGCAGAGGGGCCCATTTTATCGCATTTCTTTCCCCATTCTTGCATCAATTTTTTATCTTTCTTAAATTCTGCTACGCTATAAGTTTTTTCACAACCAGAAACGACAAGTCCCACGCAAAGCAGTAGCGCTGTTATAATGATCTTGTTCATGATTTAACCCCTCTCTTTGTTTTATATTTTATTAACAATATCTTTGGATTCACATCCCCTCCTATATTGTGACCTTGCGTCTAATTTTCCTTTGCAAATACGTACACTTCCAACGCAAACATGTTAAATCATGAAAACTGCTTTCATTTATCAGACTTGTATTTGTAACATTATCTGCACGGCAGCTCTTTGTATTTGAAGTGTTAAAACTTCAGCAAAAATTCTGATATCTTGACATTCTCAAAAAGCTTTTTAATCATTTCTTTTCCTTCAAGAACCTCTTGGTAACGAGAAGCAGCACGATATCTTACCCAAAATTCGTCATGCCTATATCCATTGCAAATTCCCTGCAAACGAAAAAATACACCTTTTAATCAACAGATTGCGCTCTTATCATTTCTAAACCACCGGAAAAGAAAGAAAGCTTTAAGTCCCCCCTGTACTTTTTAAAAGCCAATAGAAATGCTAAAAAAGCGATCTTATACATTCCAATTGAAGAAAAAAGCCTATTGCCTTGCGTATCATTACAACTGGCATTAACTATTTAAGACTATAAGATCATATAAATGTAAGAAATATTGTCTATAATATGCTCAATGACTTCTTTTGTTTATTAGGAAAACTTATAGCGCGTCAATATCAGTAAATTTTACTTATTTTTATCCCCCCCCTTTATAAACATGAATATAATTTAATAAAACGGATTGCTGCATAACAGAAAAAAATAATCAACGCTACTCTTAATTACATTATTTACGCATGTATTAAGTACAATAAACAAAAAAATAACCTGATGTTTAAAATCATTATCAAGATAATTTTTATGGAAGAATAAACTTATCTACTCATCTAGCGGATAAGATCACAAGTAGTATGATGATTATCACATTTATAGGGAAAAGTTTGAAACGGAGAATTTTTCGCAAACTCATAGCTCTTTCATGCGATGATACAGAACCTTATGAAAAACAACTTGAATGAAGCAACCATCGTGAAAAAAGAAGAGCACTTTTATTATTAACTTCGTATAAAAACAATCGATATCATCTCTAGAAAAAGCACTCAAACCAACGAAATTATCGTATCATTTTTACACTTTTCCGTATTTTTGTGAAAGCAATTCGCGGACCTCATCAGCTATTTTAGTTCCACGACTTGCACAACTGACCTTAATCAACCGATGCAAACTTTCTGGTATATCAATCGTGAGGCGCTTCATACCTCCACTCATGCTCCCTTTGTGGCTTCCTACCCATGCATCCGCTGTTAAAGGAATTGATTTATTCGTTGGTTTTGTGCCGATTTTAATTTTTTTATTCATCGCGCTAACTCCTTGATTTCGGCTGCAACCGCTTCAATCTCTGCTGCTGCTGGTCCTTGCTTATCAACTTCATAAACCGCCTTCCCCTGTGCTGCTGCTTCTGCAAAAATCACGCGCTGCGCAACGCTAGAAGAAAGAACATGCACAGGGTATATGCCAAGAGCTTCGTTCACATCACGCCCTATCGCTGTATTGACTATTTTACGATTAATGACAAAAGCAGATTTGAGATTTTCTTTATAAACACGTGCTTCGTCAATCAGCTTTACAATTCCATCCGCTGCCCAAATATCATAGGGACTAGGCAAAACAGGTATAAGCACCAAATCCGAAGCCATAAGAGCACTACGAGCAAGATCAGTTACACGCGGAGGACCATCGATAATAATATGATCATAACCATGACCAATCTGTGTAATCTCTTTGTGAACCGTTGCACGCGGTAAACCAATAACCGAAAACAAAGGTGCACCTTCACGCGCAGCAGCCCAATCCAATGCGCTTCCCTGTGGATCAACATCAATAAGCAATACCCGTAGACCGGTACGGGCAAAACTGGCCGCAAGATTAACACTCAACGTCGTTTTTCCGACACCTCCCTTTTGATTCAAAAGTCCAATAATCATTTATTACGCCTTTCAGCATTATCGTTTTTACGATTATACAGAAAGTAATAAAAGAAACAAGCATCCAATACGTGCAAAATAACCATTTCTCCTATTTTTAGGATAAATAACAATAGCCCGCAATTTTTTATAATATTCTTTTAGCATGAACAAAAACATTATGAAGATGATATTCTTGAAAAGAACAAAATAAATTTAAAAGAGGCATGCTCTTCTTCCCCCTCCCTAAAACGAAGATTCTTAAATCCATGTCGATCTGTAAACAATGCGCTGTAAATGATCCAGCTTCTTATTTTGCGCCGGCCTTTTGGGCTTCTCCCTTCATGCTATCCACTTAATACAACTCTACAAGCAAGCTCCACTCTGAATATACAACAAACTATAAGGAGAATTCATTGTTTTGCACGTTGAATGAGAGAGCCGAAATCAGGAAGATTCTCTCATTTCATGCCTCTTATATTAAATTAATCAAAATCATATCTCTTGTACGTACAAGCAGGGCTGGCGTGTGGGCAAGAACTGTACAAAAAAGGATTTAAAATGCTTCTTATGCAGAATCTCCAGTACCAAGAACTATTACAATATTGGGGGCTGGCAAATATAATAGGTGCCGACTTCCTTCTTCATAAGCGTAAAAAGGGTGGTGATCCATGAATTTTATACTCTTTGACGCTCGACAGAGTAAAATGGGCTTAAGAGAAATAAGGGTGCCTCTAGCAAGCGCGTAAACAAGCAACACAATGAAATGTCTATGTTTAGTAAACACTATAGATTATCCATAAAGACCAAACATCCGTCTTTCATAAATCGCATAACGAACATGTTGCGAAGTGAGATATTTTGCATCTTATAGCTCATTTTTCCCAAATAGATTTTCTCGACAAAAAGAATATTTTTGTTAAGATGCCACTGAAAAACTTACCTTCATTATGTTCTTTCTATATACCAGACCAGAGGGTATCGTGAAGATCATGCAATTGGGAATAAACAAAAATGAATTTACAACAAATTGAACCTGATATTTTTATCAGCGCCCAACTTAGCATAGAAAATATCAAAACATTGGCACAAGCTGGTTTTAAAACAATTATCTGTAACCGCCCCGATCACGAAGAGCTCCATCAACCTGACTTTTCTAGCATTAAAACGGTCGCAAATGAATATGGCATAAAAGCCTATCACATTCCCATTTCTCATCCAACTATAGAAAAGTCAGCTGTTGAAGCCATGCAAACAATTTTAAAAACAGCCTCTCTGCCTCTTCTTGCCTATTGCCATCACGGAGCACGCTCGCTGCATCTTTATCGTTTAGCGCGTCTTTAAACAGAGGTTTCGCACACTTCCCCCTCGCCTTAAAAGACGAAGATTCTTAAATACACATCGATTTGTAAAAAACAATCTGTCAATAATCTTTGTCTTGCGCCTTTCCCTTGGCTTGCCACTTCATAAAACTCTACAAGAAAGCTTTGCTCCTCAATATACAACAAGCATGCACACCCGACGCCATAAAAATGCGTGAAAATTCATATGATGATCAAAGAAAATTATTTTCACCTCACTTTTTATCACTGCTCCACCTTCTTTTTCTCTTCCTTTACCAATACGAGCTCATTCGTACGCCACAAACACCTAAAACGACAGTAAAACCACTAAGAAAACCCCATATTCCGAATAAAAGGCGTGCAGAGTATTTTATAAAAAAAGCCGTAAGCCATAATCTATGATTAACTACAACATATTGATTTATAACAATTAATTATTTTGCACGTTGAATGATAAATCCTAATACCGTAAGATTCTCTCAAGCCTATTTATAGTGAAGCAATCAAAAGCGTGTTTCTTGCATGTCACAAGCAGGAAGTATTCGTGTGAAATAAAACGAGTTAAGAACAAACTCTCATAAACGCTCTCAAATAGCCAAGACTGTACAAAACTGAAGGCTTGTCAATATAACGGATGGTGTCGGATTGCTCTTTTATTAGGCATAAAGATGATAGCGCTCAACGAAGCTTGCACGATACCATTCATGAGAGCCATCATGAAAATGAATATGGGAAGCGTTGAGAGATATTTCTTCAAAAGAAGCGCATAAATTAGCAAAACAAGGATATTCCAGCATTTTATTTTACCTGTGGGGCGTGATATCCTATTCAAAGAACAACAAAAGCCTGAAGCTGTTATTTTCATGATTTAAGAGATATTGCTCTGGACCCTTTTGAAAGTAGCAAAGCCGAATTTAAAAAAGACTGTCATCTGGACTGATTTTCCCCTTTATAACTTCATATTTTCCCCAATAAAGCTGTAAACCGGTTTCAGAGATTACGCAAATGGATAATGCAATAGGGCTCTCCTCATCTAGCATACAAAAGCTGTAACAGTAGAGAGAGCATTAAAGCACCTTAATCCTTATCTCAAACATACTGCTCGCGTTGAGGAACACTAAAGAAAAAGTTTTATAAGAAAAACAACACCATAAAGTCACGAATAGACCGAACATAGATTGGAAAGATGTTCTAACTTTTATCCAATATTTCTATCAAAAAACAACAAAACATTATTGGCTTTGTGTTTTCATATCCTTACAAGACTGTCTTTCCTTTTCATTATAGGCGTTACATTTGTGAAAGACAAAGGAAATATATGGATAGTTTTTAACTTGAAAATCTGAAAGATTGACGTGTTACGACAACAAAATTGTGCCTTTATCCATCAAAAGCATTAGAAATTTTGAAACAAATACACCTGCTTTCTCGCAATGATTTCTTTTATCTACAATCAATCGCAGTCTCCTTAATATGCATTCCCCATCACAATATACAAGAGAAACGAAACTTAAAGCATTTTCCAGCAGCTTCATTCTCGTTTACGTGATTGGTTAGCACGAAAACTGCTGCTGAGCACTAAATCTTCTTCACAAGACTCGACAAACAAAACTTTTGTAAAAATATTCATTACATAATACAAAATATCACATGCGTAAGGTTACACGAACCAACTCTCATCATAAACGATGATACGGCATAAATGACATAATAAGCCAAATTAGAAAAAAGAAACAATAAACTTTTAAAATAAAAAAAGTCATCAATTAAATTTTATCAAACTATAAGCTTAAAATCGCAAGAAATTTTAAAAACAGCCTTTCTCCTTCTTCACGTCTATTATTGCTAAATAGGCTGGTTGCTTATTCTTTACTGCATCTTTTATGACGAGTTTTAACGTATCAGAAAGAAACAAGCAGTAAAGTTTTGAATGACAACAAAAACCATAAAGTTAACTTTGAAAAAAATGATGCCAAAATCAGATCTTCAGATATTCGATTCTCCCTCTCAACAACGGAAAAAACATATATTCCACGATGTTTTGGAATATATGTTTGTGATTATAATCACTTTAAGTGCTATTTTTACAGCTCTTCTCTCTTTTTCAGATCAGTTTAGGACATATTTTTAAAAGTAAGCAGCCTATCCAACGTTGATAATGGTTGTACTGTCTTTAAAATTTCTTTTGCTTTTTTTTCATCACGATGCATTTGCGCAATCAAAGGTTCAAGCCCATCAAATTTTTCTTGTCCTCGCAAAAACTGGAAAAAAGAAACGGTACAGCTTTCCCCATAAAGGTCGTCGTTAAAGTCAAACAAATAGGTTTCCAAAAGGGGCGCACCATCTTTAACAACCGTTGGACGACAACCAAAGCTTGCAACACCATCATACAAAACACCGTTCGCACGACGCAAACGTACCGCATAAACACCATGAGCCAAACGAACTTGGGGAGGCAACATTTGATTAGCGGTAGGAAATCCCAAAAGACGTCCAAGTTTTTCACCTTGAATAATATTGGAGCGTATCCGATAGTGATACCCTAACAAATGGGCTGCTTTGTCCACTTCCCCTTGTGAGAGAAGTTGCCGAATAAAACTAGAAGAAATGATCAAAGGTTGTGAATCTTGAGAACGAGAAACGCAAGAAACTTGCACAACCTCAAATCCATATTTCTCTCCCCTTTGGCAAAGAAGATGTACATTTCCGCTTTTCTGATGACCAAATTGAAAATTTTCGCCTGTCACCACAACTGAAACATCAAAAACTTCCTTTAAAAACGACTTGATAAATTCGTCCGCTGAAAGAGCGGCAAACTGTGCATCAAACGGCTGTTCAATCACGCAGTCAAAGCCAAGGGTTTTAAAAATTTCAGCTTTTTCAGCTGCCTCTGTCAAACGATAGACAGGAGCTGAATGTTGAAAAAAACTTCTTGGATGGGGTTCAAAGGTTAAAACAACTGCTGGTTTCTTTTTTATACGGGCGAAATCAAGCGCTTTTTGCAACACCACCTGATGTCCGCAATGAACACCATCAAAATTTCCAAGTGCCAACACTGCTCCCCGCCAAGCCGAGGGAAACATATGAATTCCCTGAAGACGCAAAAAATTAGTCATTACTGAAGTGCCCACATGATTGCTTGTGGTTTATAACCATGACGTTCAAGAAAAGAATGCAAAGCTTGCTTATCAACCACACCATTTTGCGTATAATCATAATGATGAATCCCCCCCATAATATAAAGGGCATCAAGACCAAAATGAGCCGCCCCCTTAATATCCGTTAAAAGACCATCACCAATAGCTAAAACTTGACTTTTTTCTACTGTTCCCCGTACTTTTTGAAGTTTTTCAAAGGCACATTCATAAATAGGCGCGTGAGGTTTTCCAGCAATGCGCACCTCCCCCCCTAATTGTTGATAAAGACGAGCCAATGCACCAGCGCACCAAAATTCTTTATTTCCATAATGGACAATCACATCTGGGTTCGCACAAATAAAAGGTAAATTCCGCGACCGCATGCGACGAAACATCTCCTCATAAGCAGAGGGTTCTTCGTCAAAATCTTCAAGAAAACCGCTACAGACGACAACAGAAGCCTCCCATTCTTCAACAAATTCACACTCTAACCCTTCAAACAGCACCAAATCATGCTGTGGACCAATGAAAAAAACTTTACGCGGAGCAGTCAGAATAAGATCGCGCGTTACATCCCCTGAAGTGATAATGGCATCATAATAGTCGCTATGAACATTCATACTTTGTAATTGAGCAGCAACATCTTCCCGTAGCCGAGGAGAATTGGTCAATAAAATGACAGTTTTTCCCATTTGTCGGATTTTATACAACGCCTTCAACGCTGGTTCAAATGCATGTACACCGTTATGCACAACACCCCACACATCACAAAAAACAGCATCATAATGCGCTATAATAGTCTCAATATGGGTAACTTCATTCATGGTGCACCTATCTCTATTTGTCATTTAAAGCTGTCTTTTACTTCAAAATTACTTACCGAAAGATAATACTTGTGTCATCTGCTTTCTCAAACCATATCCCAACTTTTTATCGTCTATAGAGATCATAAGAAATGATAAAATAACTAAGTTATCATTAAGTTGTGCAAAATTCTAAAATGCTTGATAGCAAAAGCTTATCATTCCCCAATGCTCATTTTTCTCATAAAAATTTTAATTCTAACAACAACGACGTTGGTAGAGTTTTTTATCTAAAATACTCAAATTCTTCACTGAGAAAATAAACGTATCCCCCTCTTAAAAACATGCATCATGAGAAAGCCCAATATATTTTCTCATTTCAAATCTGTTTATATTGAATCAATCAAAACTATTGACTTGCACATTATAAGCGGAGAGCCTACAGATAAAAACACGTAAAGAAAGAAAAAATAGCTCTTATGCTCCCTTTCAAAGGAAAAAACTGTCGTAATATTTTGAACTGGCCGAGAGTATATGCCGTCCGAGCATCTTTTTTTCAATATAGCTTTTATCCCATTCATAGAGGCTTTTACACTACACACTTTACGAAGCACCATTGTAAAATAGGCGCTAACATTGAGAAATATCTTCTTAAAAAAATGTGTGAATATACAACAATCAGATCTATAATGTTTTGAGTTTATTTTGCATGAGGGCTCTTTACTCATAAAAGCTTTCCCCTATCATCATGATATCTCAGACGCATCAAAACAAGCCATTTTGGTTATTGGTTAAGAGCAACACCGTAAGCGGTGCCTTGAGCTTAAAAACCAAGGTTTACCTTCGTAAAATGCATATCTGATGTCATGCGTTTAGTAAGCAAACCTTAAAAGTTTGAAAGGCAAACAACCTCTCATTTGGAAAAATCTGTCCGTCTCAAGAAAAACTATTTTTATTGCCAATCTCCTAAAATTACTTTATGAGTCAGAAAGTGTCTTGGTCGCATACGCAACGACCAATAGGGATTAAAAGCCTGAAAACTCAAACATGAATTGACCCCGCTTTGCGGATATCCCGGAATTCCGGGAGATTTTGCTATGTCCAAGTGCTTCTCAGCACTAAAAGCAAAATGCTGATTTGAGTTCAGTACTTTTAACTCCCGGAATACTCATGCGAGGGCGCTCGCAGCCGGTGGGGGAAAAATGCAAGCTCCAAATCTTAATATTGATCTTTTTGTAGGCAAAAAGATTCGCTTTAGGCGAAAAATGCTAAAAATGTCTCAAAAAACATTAGGGCATTATTTAGGTGTCACTTTCCAACAAATCCAAAAGTATGAAAAAAGCTTAAATCGCGTGAGCGCAGGGCGTTTAAAGGAAATTTCCGATATTTTGAATGTTCCACTTGCCTTTTTTTACACTGATATCATCAAAAAAGACAACACCCCGTACCATTATGATGAAATCGCCTCGAGCAAAGAGGAATATTTGCTTTTAAAAAGTTTTAGAGTCCTCACATCTGTCAAGCAGAAAGCGATTTTAAACTTAATTTGTGATCAAAATTAAAACGCTTTAAAAGCATAGCTATAGGGTACTACACGCCCTATTCTTGGCTTTCTCCCCACACCTTCAAAGGATGCAACCCCCTTCTTAAACCGGTTGATGAATAATCCGCCTTCTCAAAAATAGCTCCTTCTCAGATTCCCATTTCATATGGTTCCTTTCACAAAATTATACAAGCAAGCCCTCCCTTGAATATTCATCACACTCTCTCATCAAAACACCCCATGTATAAAGTCTTATGTCTTATATCACCACAGCCGCAAACGATAGCGTTTTACAGTACAACAGAATAAGCATTTATCCGTATTTAAAGGGGCTACCTTTTCGCTATGGACGCTCTCTTTATTTTAGATGATGTGCATTAATATACCTGCTATAAAGACTTAGTATCTGTTATAAAGTTTTAAAGGCATATTTTTCCTCTAAAATCTCAATGCTACAGCAACTCTATCATAAGGCAACACATTGATTTATAATGAGTGTTCATTATTGTACATGTTAAATGAGAATCCAGAATATCGTAAGATTCTTTCATTTCAAATCTGTTCCATGTTGAATCAACCAAAACTATATCTCTTGCAGGTTACAAGTGGGAAGAGGCGTATGGATAAAAACTATTAAGTAAGAATTAAAAATGCCTCTAATGAACCGTCTCAAGTACCAAGAGCTGTAAGCGACACCCACGAGCTGGCAAACTATGTGATGGTGCAAGGCTTACTCCGTTATGAAGCGTAAAGATGGGGGGCTCAATGGCTTTACCGTTATACCCTTTACGGATAACATGTAAGTTTTATGTAAAAATAACTTGCTGTATTTATACAGCTTTTTTACTGTGAGGGACGCGTAAATAAAAGTTGGGGAATAGGATTTTCTAACATTTCTCTACAACAGTAGCATTTTCTTTTCTTTGCGCTTCGCTAATCATCTCTAATAATGTTTTGAATGCTTCTAAATCCTCTTGTGAAAAATCTTTTAAAGTTCTAAAAAACATGCCAACAGCTTCACCTCTCAACGGATCAGAAGTCTTGATTGTAAAACTTTTGCGACAAGCATCCGATTCTCTTCTCAAAATTTCTGCTACCTCTTGATCTAAAGCATAGAGTTCAATTATCTTTTCCTCCAGTCCTACAGGAACAGATTTTTTGCCAATTTCTACAGCAGATAAAAATGATACAGATATGTCTAATTTCTTAGCCATATCTAAGAGGCGTTCGGAGTGATCAATGCGAAGTTTCCGTAAAATTTTACCAAAAGATGTAACCATATAAAAAGTCCTATAGAGAAGAAATATTTTCTTCTGATTCTAACAAATCTTTTTATGATTTTCTTCAATTATTACGAATCAAGAGTTCTTTTCGGGGTGGTTTTTTAGCAAAACCAGAGGTCCAAAGGGTCTCTAATTCTAAA
>NZ_JBHINI010000130.1:0-627 GCF_042194935.1 Bartonella sp. CL71SXKL
GCGTTTGCCGGTGTAGGCACTTCTTTCACGGATTTACATAAAGAGATTACCAATGAAATTAGCACTGCTCAGGCTGACGCGTTGTTGTGGGATAAGTCCAAGGGTGCGTTTGTAGCGACGCATGGGGACAGTAAAGAGAACAACAAGATCACGTCTCTTAAAAATGGAGACATTAGTGGAGCCTCAACGGATGCTGTAGCGGGTAATCAGCTATATGCTCTAGGGAGCAGTGTTGCGAAGTCTTTAGGTGGTAAAGCTAAGTATGAGAATGGCACATGGACAGCTCCTACATTCGCGGTTAAAAAGTTTTCATCTGATGGCAGTGTTACTGTCTCGAGTTATAACGATGTCGCGTCTGCCTTTGCTGGTGTTGGTGATTCATTCGAGAATGTTAAAGATAAAATCGATCATGTTAAGGATGAAATTACCGAAGAGATTACCAATGAAATTAGCACTGCTCAGGCTGATGCCTTGTTGTGGGATAAGGCTAAAGGTGCATTTGTAGCAACGCATGGTGAAGAGAATACAAGCAGCAAGATAACATCGCTTACCAATGGAGACATTAGTGCTACTTCAAGCGATGCTGTAGCGGGTAACCAGCTATATGCTCTAGGGAGCGGTGTTGCG
>NZ_JBHINI010000131.1:0-621 GCF_042194935.1 Bartonella sp. CL71SXKL
ATCATCGTCATAATACCCTTCAAAATCAGCATAATACTCATGACGATAATAATCATCTTCGCTACCAAACTCAGGATATGCATCATCACAGATATCTTCATTAGCTGTTAAAGAGGCATTGCTATGAATATATGAAGAACCAGAGATAAGAGCATCACAAATAACGGCATCATCAAAAACACGTGATTCATCACAAATGTAAGCAGAGCCACTTATTTTTGCATTGCCTCCGACATGGGCATCATCACAAATGACAGCATTATCGGAAATATGAGCATGATCAGTGACACGGGCGTTATCATAAATTTGTGCATTGCCTTCAATTACAACGGCGTTGTTAGCATGCGCATTACCAGACAGCTTTGCATTGTCCTTTAATGTCATACCTTCAAAAATAGCATTCCCATAAATTTGAGCATTACCATAGACATCAACAAAAAAGCTTTTTACTTTAGCATTTCCAAAGACGCGTGCATTTTGAAAGACCCGAGCTTTATTATAAACCCAGCAATTGCCCTCATGAGATAAGTTGCTTTCATTTTCAATATACCCCCCTAAATCGCCTTTTTTGACATCATCAAAATCTCTTAAGGCTCTAATTCGAGTTAAGAAATGACCATC
>NZ_JBHINI010000132.1:0-617 GCF_042194935.1 Bartonella sp. CL71SXKL
AGCAATGCGGTTGGCTTGAATGGTGGAAACAACGCTATGCGTGCAAGTGATTTTGTCAACCGTGTATTACAGATGTATGGTGGGCAGCCTCATAGAGCAAGTCCTACAGCGCATGGTGGCATTAGAAATAGAGACAACTTGTTAGAGGTTTTAAGGGCATTATTAGCATCACAAGAAGAGGCTTCGGAAGAAGAAGAGAGTGATGAAGATGATAATCCTTTGATGACGCAATTCATGCGGGCGTTTTACGGACCATTTTACCGGAATTAGGATTTATGAGAGATGTCAACGATCTATGATTGGTCGCTTAGAGCGGCGGATAATACGCGCGTAGATGATTTGATTGATTGGTCCGAAGGACAGTATCCTAGCAGTGTGAATACGAGCGCCCGTGTGATGATGCAGCGCGTAAAGGAATACTTGTCAGACACGGGTGGAGAGCTTGAAGGCATTGTGACAAATGATCATGTCCAACAAACGAGTGTGATAAGACTTGCAAGCACTTCACAGTTTTTAGAGTATAAGAATGGTATCGTTTTGCGCTTTATGGCGACGGGCATGAATGTTGGAGCGACCACGATTGTCTTAAATGCTTTAGATGGCAAGCCGGTTTATAA
>NZ_JBHINI010000133.1:0-616 GCF_042194935.1 Bartonella sp. CL71SXKL
TCCCATATCTTAGAAAATAACTTTTGCCAATAGGCAGTATGGAGGCATTTGTGAATAAACCAGTGTTTATAAATTCTGATGAAATTCTCTTAGTGATGTGCGAAAATGAAGAGCAAAATCTCGCTAAATCTGGTCCTTTCTTAGAAGAAAGTGACATGATCAAATTTATCGACCAAGCCGATAATGCTGTCCAAATTTTGCGTATTGAACCAACGACTAATCGTTGCGAAGATATCTCTGAAGATATTGCCGAATTCTATCTTAAAGAATGTGAAGAGCAGTGTTTCAACGGAAACATTCCTCACGATTTTATTCTACACAGCACAGCATACGGTTTTTTTTTAGATGATATAAAACAGCGCGAATATGATGATGCAATGTATGGTTCTTACGAACAACAACACCGTTTGCGTCCTTGTGATGTGCTTTAAAAGCTAAAGGCGTTTTTAAAAGACGCCACCTTTTCAAAAAATTCACCCCACAATGCAATGCCGTTCTTTTGCAAGAACGACAAAGGCAGAATCTAACTTAAAGGAGTAAAACCATGGAAAAAAAATACGAACTTACTGATGAAACAATCGAAGTTGGGGGCAAAACTCTCCACCGCATTCGTGCA
>NZ_JBHINI010000134.1:0-615 GCF_042194935.1 Bartonella sp. CL71SXKL
TTGCGGCATAACCAAACGATAACAATCACTTGGTTATCTCTGTTGCGCCACCACGCACATCTCACGCTCTGCTCATAATTTGTTCAAATTTTTCGGGATTTTTCTCAACCCATACAGCAAATTCGGCTTCTGGCATGGAAAAGAGCGTTCTCACATCCATACCGCCTGTTGGAACTTGTCCACCGCGCGCTGTAAGTGTCCGCGCTGCTTGAGAACGCTCTTGAAGAGCTCCTACTTCGTCCTTAACGGGCGCGCCACTATAGCCAAAAGCTTTTGCTTTTTGCACCAGCACCTCAATTGGATTTATACCGGCTTTCTGACACTGCTGGCATATTTGGCGCAATTCAGCACCAATTTGCTGTTGCCGTGCCACGGGGTCTTTCCATTGCGGATAAAGGCTTGCTTGCGCTTGTAAGACACTGTCTGCTCTTTCATAGAGATAATCAGTGATACTGTCTAAATCTGGATATTTATCTTGTACCTGCGCGTTGGCTTCCTCAAAATAATCCCCTAACTGCTGGCGTTCATATTCCTCTTGAGTCAAACGTTCTTGGCTCTCTCTTATACGAGAAAACTCATCAAGCAATTTCTGTTGTTCCTGTACCTTATGACTAA
>NZ_JBHINI010000135.1:0-614 GCF_042194935.1 Bartonella sp. CL71SXKL
ACCATAATCGCGATGCTTCTGTTTAATTGCTTTAATTTCCGTAATTAGTTTCCTATCGGAAACTAATCTACGATGTCTTCTCTGGGGCTGATGATAAAACGTACTACGTTTAATGGAACTGTAAGGAAGAATTTCCCTTAAAGTAAATCCAAATTGCTGCCTTAGTTCTTGGATGATTTGATATTCTTCTCGCGATGACCGCGCTTCTGAACTAAGGCATCGAGTTTTTTTAAGTATTCATTCTCTACTCTTAAAGCCCGATTCTCTGCTCGCAGGCGTTCTAATTCACTGAGTGATGTCCGATTGGCTTGCTGATTATGATGATTAGTTGTCACGTGTTTTGCCCGTCCTCTTCTGGTGAATAAGGCCTGTACACCACCACATTTCAATTTCTTTTGCCAATTTGCTATCGTTCCAACATTACTAATATCAAATTCTAAAGCGGTAGTAGTGTAAGAGGCCTGATTCTGTTTTTTCCAGTTTAAGACCTTAAGCTTAAAATTGCCATCATATTCATATTTTGGACTGCGGATTTTTAGCCCATTAATTCCATATTTTCGATATCTAGCTACCCACATTAAGACCGTATAACAATTCTTAATGCCTAAATTTCT
>NZ_JBHINI010000136.1:0-258 GCF_042194935.1 Bartonella sp. CL71SXKL
ATTAAATCGGGATTTGGATAATTATTTTCAAAAAAGTCAAGAAATTTATACATAAATGATAAACTTTTGGGATTTAGTGCTATAATATAAGAGTCTAGAGAATATGTTAATAAATTAACTGCCAGTACTGGGTATCCTCCTATTGGCAGTTTTTTTATGCCTAATTTAATAAGATAATTATTAAGATTTACGTTTATAGATGCTTAATGCTGGATTGAAACAATGGATCCACTGAGTATAATGATGAGCGGGGAGGAG
>NZ_JBHINI010000136.1:339-607 GCF_042194935.1 Bartonella sp. CL71SXKL
TAATGGATAAAATGATGCTGTCCATGGATCTAATGGCTGTAGGCATGCTCCTATGTGCTTTGGAAAAATTATTGCCCAGGAAATAATGAACAAATTGAGTAATTAAAAATCCGGATGAATGCAACTGGCATGGTCATCCGGATTTTATTTTGTGCCATTAATATTGAATTTCGTAACGAATTTGGTGGTGGACCGGGGCTAGTGGCCGGAGGGTGATATCACCAAATTCTGGATGGTGTGGGGCATCAGGCAATGCTTGAGCTTCTAG
>NZ_JBHINI010000137.1:0-601 GCF_042194935.1 Bartonella sp. CL71SXKL
CAAGGCCAATCAGAGCTACTCTCAGAAAGGCAGACCTAGCAGGAAGAATGGAAAAATGGTCAGTAGAGCTCAACAGGTTTCACATTGAATATGAACCAAGAACTGCCATCAAAGCACAAGTCCTAGCTGATTTTATTGCAGAACTCTCTGATGAATTAGTTGCAGCAGATAGCAAGCAACCTGCTCCAACTGGGGGGCAAGGAGAGGAGAACATTTCAAATCCTGTTAATTTTGACAATTCAGAGCAGAATATCCCAGAGGTTGCTAAGGCTTCCGAGCATGTTCAACAGCTCAGCCTTAGTCCAGAGCTAGAACCAGAAAGTCAGGTATGGAGCCTTCATGTTGATGGGGCCTCCAATGCCAAGGGGGCAGGCATAGGGATTGTTCTCAGATCTCCTGAAGGTCTGATCCTGGAGCAAGCAATCAGATTGGGGTTTGATGCCTCAAACAACGAAGCAGAGGATGAAGCACTCATTAGAGGTCTGAAAAAAGCCAAGGTGCTGGGAGTCAAGCATCTCAAAATCAATTGTGATTCACAACTGGTGGCTAACCAGTTAACTGGGGAATATTGTGCTAGGAATCAGACCATGGAAGCCTACAT
>NZ_JBHINI010000138.1:0-247 GCF_042194935.1 Bartonella sp. CL71SXKL
ATTTTCCCTTAATTTTGATAAAAAACATTCAATACCATTAAATTCGCTAAAATCGCTTCAGAGACGGTTTAAATTTGTTTTTGGGCCGATAAAAGACTATAATATTAATGTTTAGTAAAGTAGGTGAAAAGAGTGCAGAATGAGAAAATCTTTGCAATTGATAGCGACTTTATTACCTTAGGCCAACTCCTTAAAGAATAAGGGATTATTCCTACCGGAGGTGCTGCAAAATGGTTTTTAAGTGAAC
>NZ_JBHINI010000138.1:345-596 GCF_042194935.1 Bartonella sp. CL71SXKL
CGGTCAAAATTGAAAGTAAGTAGTGATCGCAGATGATTCTTCAGGAGCTGCACCTGAAAAATTTCCGTAATTATGATGATTTACAGGTTGAGTTTTCCCCTGGCATTAACATCTTTATTGGTGAAAATGCTCAGGGGAAAACGAATCTTTTGGAAGCCATTCATGTTTTAGCATTAACCAAAAGCTATCGTACTTCTAAGGATCGAGAGATGATCCAATGGAAGCATAAACAAGCGTTTTTATCAGGAAAA
>NZ_JBHINI010000139.1:0-595 GCF_042194935.1 Bartonella sp. CL71SXKL
CCTAAACTGAAGCAGATTTTAATTCGCCATGTTGCAGAGCCCGGAACACAACGCTTGTTGTTGCAAAAACATGATATTGATGTTGCTCGTAATTTGACACCTGAAGATCTTGCAGATCTGCAAAAAACAACAGATGTTAAAGTTGAAAGAGTGTTAGTGCCAACTATGATGTACTGGGGATTCAATACGACGAATCCTATTTTTGCTAAGGAAAAAGTACGCTTGGCGATGCGTTATCTTATAGATTATGAAGGTCTTGGCAAGAAGCTTCTTAAAGGGATTGGTGTTCCACGGGCCAGTTTTATTCCTCTTGGTAATCTTGGAGCTTTGGATGAAAAAGAGGGGCAACCCTTTAAGCTTGATATTCAAAAAGCAAAACAGCTTTTAGCAGAGGCCGGTTATCCGAACGGATTTGAGGCAAATTTTATTGTCTCAAACACTCCTTATACTTTGTTACTTGCTCAATCACTTCAAGATAGTGCTGCACAGGCGGGCGTGCGTCTTAAAATTGAACGTGTAGCAGGTACACAGTTGTTTTCAAAAGTGAATGCACGGGCTTTTGATACGGCTTTTATCGGATGGAATAATGATTCTG
>NZ_JBHINI010000014.1:0-44004 GCF_042194935.1 Bartonella sp. CL71SXKL
TCGAATGGTGTGTTTTCAGGAATGCGAGTTTCCATGTTTTATCTCCTTGAATATGCTGGAGATACAATGCCTTTTTGCAAATTATGTTCCAAAAGGGATAAAGAGCCGCTAAAAAGGAATAGAAAAGATCTAAAGTTAAGATCGAGATCATCATGGTGGGGCATTTTCTTTTGAAACTTTTGTTTAAAACGTGTTCATAGAGAGTTTTTGTTGATCATAAAAAAGGGTGTGAAAACGACAAGGTACGCCTATAGGGCTTTATGAGGTCATAATAATATGGATGCTTTTTTGTTTATATTCTTTCATAAATTTGAATTTTTATCTCATGACAACGTCTTGGTCGATAAACATATGATAAGCGTTACGAATGGGAATATATTTATGTTTCATAAATAAAAGCACATTTTGTATAGAGAGCTCTTTCTTTGTGTTTTCGCTATTGTATTCTTTTGACAAATGGTTTTCTTTTTGATTGTATCAAAAAGTTTAAAGAGAGACCTTGTTAGGATATAAAATGTTTCGTTCAACTTTTTTTAAAAATCGTGAAATCTATGGACCTCTTTGTATTGGCTTTGATCCGAGCCATAAAGTTTTGCAATCGTGGAAACTAAGCTTTGATTATAAAGGTCTAAAAGATTTTTGTGATATCCTCTTAACAGCGGTTGTGGGTAAAGTGGGGATTATAAAGCCGCAAGTCGCATTTTTTGAATTATATGGTGTGGAAGGTCTTCAAGCTCTCAAAGAACTGATTGAAAATGCACACGAACAAGGCATATTGGTTCTGGCGGATGTAAAGAGGGGAGATATTGGCTCTACTGCTGAAGCCTATGGTAAAGCTTGGCTGGGTCCAAGCAGTGCGTTCAAAGCTGATGCCATCACAGTTAATCCTTTTTTGGGTTTTGATGCTCTTCTTCCTCTGATAAAGGTTGCAGAAGAAACAGGAGCAGGAGTTTTTGTGGTTGTTCAGTCTTCTAATCCAGAGGGGAAACAAATACGAAATGCGCTTATTGGAGATCAGACTCTCTCTCTTCATCTAGCACAGTGTATTTGTGATTATAATTCTCAGTCTCCGGTTCTCCATCATAATATTGGTCCCATAGGTGCGGTTATAGGAGCGACATTAGGATCTGAATCAAAAGACACAATCGAGCAGTTAAACAATAGTCTGTTTCTCGTTCCGGGTATTGGCGCCCAAGGTGGAACAATGACACAATTAGCAAATCAATTTCCACAAAGACTTTGGCAGAATGTTATTCCCTCTGTATCACGCTCTATTACAGATGCTGGACGAAATATTGTTGATTTAAAAAATGTTATCAATCATTTTGCAGAACAAGCGCAAAGCACACTGATGTCTTGAGGATTTTTGCATCTGTAATAAATCTGAAGAATTTTGAGAGGGAGGGCTTTTGAGGGGGATGTTTCCGATTTATCCAGAATCAACAGTTGCTTTGTGGTTTCGTTCAACTAGCACAGATGTCTTTTCATTGAATGTTAAGCGGGCATTTCATGTTGAGCGGGAGGCTATGTTCCTATTGAAAGTACAAATATTTTCAGTAGATTGCCTTAAGGGTAAGGGTTTACATCCTTCAAAAGCAAAAGCTTATGCATATTGTTACCAGTTTCCAGTTGATAAAGTTATTGCAGCGTTTGTTTCTATAAGATAGACACACGTTATCGGTGAATATATATTGTTGTTAGAGAAAAACATGTCATCAAAACAAGAAAAAACCAAAGCCCGTTTACCCCGTGGTTTTGTGGATCGTACAAGTGCACAGTTGTATGCAACTGAAACAATGATTGCGCAAATTCGTGAAGTCTATGAACTTTACGGTTTTGAAGCACTAGAAACTCCAATTTTTGAATATACAGATGTGCTGGGTAAGTTTTTACCGGATTCAGATCGTCCAAATGCGGGCGTTTTTTCGCTACAAGATGATGATGAGCAATGGATGTCTTTGCGCTATGATCTTACCGCGCCTCTTGCTCGTTATTTTGCCGAGAATTTTGAAGTTTTGCCAAAGCCTTATCGCAGTTATCGTCTTGGCTTTGTTTTTCGCAATGAAAAACCAGGTCCAGGGCGGTTTCGGCAATTTATGCAGTTTGATGCGGATATTGTTGGAACACCAACGGTTGCAGCTGATGCCGAAATTTGCATGATGGCAGCCGATAGTTTGG
This sequence comes from Bartonella sp. CL71SXKL, assembly GCF_042194935.1. Classification (NCBI taxonomy): domain Bacteria; kingdom Pseudomonadati; phylum Pseudomonadota; class Alphaproteobacteria; order Hyphomicrobiales; family Bartonellaceae; genus Bartonella; species Bartonella sp. CL71SXKL. The sequence continues at coordinate 2,179 of NZ_JBHINI010000014.1, forward strand.
AAAAACTAGGGTTTCAGCATCATGAATATGCCATTCGTCTGAACAACAGAAAAATTCTCGATTGCGTTTTAGAGAAAATTGGTTTGGGGGGAAATGAGCAGGCTGAAAAGCGCTTAACTGTCTTAAGAGCAATTGATAAACTGGATAAATTTGGTTCTGAAGGGGTGCGTTTGCTTTTGGGAAAAGGGCGTTTGGATGAAAGTGGTGACTTTACAAAAGGGGCGGAGCTTAAGGATAAAGAGATTGAGTGTATTCTTACCTTAACTGCTGCTGGAGCTGAAACAGCAGAAGAAACGCTTGAGGTTCTTAAAGAAGTGGTTGGTGATCATGTTCAAGGGCGTGAGGGAATTCGTGAGCTTGAGGAAATGCAAGCAATTTTTGTCGCAAATGGCATTCAGAATCGTATCAAGATTGATCCATCGGTGGTGCGTGGACTGGATTATTATACAGGTCCTGTTTTTGAGGCTACGTTGCTTTTTGATGTTTTCAATGATGATGGGCAGAAAGTTGTTTTTGGCTCCGTTGGTGGTGGTGGGCGTTATGATGGATTGGTGGCACGCTTTCGTGGTGAAAACATTCCAGCAACAGGTTTTTCAATCGGGGTCTCACGCTTGATCGCTGCTTTGCAAAATCTTGGAAAGTTGCCTATGAAAGAGTCAACAGGGCCGGTTGTTGTGCTGATGATGGATAAAGAGCCAGAGGCGGTTGCTGGTTATCAAAAAATGGTGATGCAGTTGCGTGGTGCCGGAATTCGTGCTGAGCTCTATTTGGGGGCATCGGGGATAAAAGCGCAGATGAAATATGCAGATCGACGCCAAGCGCCTTGTGTGGTTATCCAAGGCTCACAAGAACGTGAGAGTGGAAAAATACAGATCAAAGATTTGATTGAAGGGGCGCGGTTATCTCATGAAATTAAGGATAATCAAACATGGCGTGAAAGTCGACCAGCACAAGTGACGGTTGATGAAGATCAATTGGTCAAAACGGTACAGGATATTTTAGCAGCTCAAAAATGATAATGGTAAAAGTCTTTATACAAGTGATTGTTCGAAATATTTTGGAAATTTGAAACTCAATTTTTTAAATTTGTACTTTGCTCGTTTACACGTGCTGACGCACGCGTTCAAAATCGAGTTTTTGGAGTGCGTGCGGAATAAAAGAGAGATTTTTAAAGAGGTAAATAAGCGCTATTTGCTATAAAATGTGCCCTTCTGAGGATGCGATGATAATGCGTTAAAATGAGCAAAAAAATTTTAACGAAGAAAAAACTCTGAGAAAATTAAAGGGTTTCACGTAACGCTTCTGCAAAAGTTTATAAAAATATTGACAAGTTCATATTGGCTTCATCTTTGAATTCTTATCTATGAGCATCAAATCCTTTGATGTTCTCTTCTTGGACATTACAAAATCTAGTCTTATTGCAAAAGGAGGGAGAACTAGAGCGTTTTATCCTAAAAGACTTTTTAAGCTTCAAAAAACAATGGAATGACTTAAATCGAACAATTTTTTACAGGAGCATGTTTGGATGAATTGTCAGCTGCCATAATGGTAACTTACTGATAATATGTATTATTTCATAAAATCAACTCTTTAATGGAGAAATGAAAATGGTCCAATATGATTTTACTCTGCTCTATGAACGAAATCCCTTTATTCTTGAAAGACCTGAGAATATTGGAAAGTCATTTAAACTTCCTCCTTCAAATTTCGGATTTGAAGATCTTCCGCAAATTACCTTTTCAGGCGCCTCGTCATGTCGGCGTATGATTTTTGGGCTATCATTTAGTGGTATGAAAGCATTTTTTGTGATGTTGTGGCAGGTAGGGAAAATGTTAGATGAGGGGGATGATGTGGATTTATGGTTTGATCAGATAACATTGGATCATGATATTCTTGAGGAATTTTTGACTTGCGATCTTTCAATTCAAGAACCAGAATATCTTAATTTTGAAAGTTTTAAAGAAGGTATCAAAGAATTAGAAAAGAATAAAATTGTAGCGAAGGGGACAAAAAAAGATTGTTATTTCATCAATCCAGATATTTTTGGTCTTCCTGAATGTGATGAAGATTTTGAGTTCGATGAAGAGGAAGAGATAGAAGCACACTTTACGGTAGAATACCCGAATAAACAACTCCTTTAACCGTTTTTCTCTTAGAGAAAAATAAAAGCTTAGAATAAATGGCTATGAGAACAGCAATGAGTCTGTTTATGGTATGTGAATTGGAATGTTTGCGGGATCTGTTTTGATTTAATATTCTCCATGAATGGTTCTTTATGCAGAGCAGTTTTTATGCCATATTTTCTTCTTTTTATGAGACATAAGTTAATTTGAACTGTGCACCTCTTCAAACAAATGTTTGATCTGTATTTTCTTTCTTGATACTTTTGTAAACTTTGCAGTAATGATGTTCATAGCTCTTGTATTTTGGCGCGTTTACGAGAGGTATTTTTACTCTTTTTAATCGTTTATTCATATGCCAATCCCACTTGCTAATGAGCAAGAAAATAGTTTTAAGGGATTCAATATAAGAAGGGATAAAATAAAACAATTTTATGATATTCGGCTCCTCTCATTCAATATGCAAAATTATAAATTATCTTTATAAATCAAAGTATTGTTCGATACAAAGTTTTTCTCAGTATGAGAAATTTAGCATTGATCTTGCATATTTCATCAATACGTTAGTCCTTGATGTTTCTGAGAGAGTTTTGCATGAATTTGCGCATTTGGCAATTGCAACCCCATTTTTTGATAGCGTGCAACAGCTTTTAACTCTTTGATTTTTTAGCTCCACAACGGGTCCAGATTTTTCATCAGCAATTTTTCAAGTTTTTTCAAAGCCGTTAAAGCGTGAAATATTTATTGAAAAAATTATTGCTGTAATATTTTTTCACAGAAGGCGCACAATCAACTTATCGTGTCTGTTTTCACGAATAGATGTTGTAAAAAGTAAACGACACAAATCTTCCTCCTCAGGAAATTTGTGTCGTAAAATTTTGTTTAAATAGACGATTGGGGGAATTAGCTTTTCAAGGCTTCTAAAACATGTTGTGGTGAAGAAACTTCATAAGGATCTGTTGCACAATTATCTGAAAAACCTGCTTCTTCGAACCATTGTTCAACCACACCATCATTAATAACAGCTGCATAGCGCCATGATCGCATGCCGAAACCAACATTGTCTTTTGCAACCAGCATACCCATTTTGCGTGTGAATTCACCAGAGCCATCGGGAATTAATTTCACGTTTTTGATATTTTGTGCTTTTCCCCAAGCATTCATGACAAAAGCATCATTGACGGAAAGGCAATAAATTTCATCAATACCCGCTTGTTTAAATTCATCATAGAGTTTTTCAAAATCAGGCAGCTGAAAGGTTGAGCAAGTAGGGGTAAAAGCTCCAGGAAGAGAAAAAAGAATAACACGCTTTCCTTTAAAGTAAGCATCGCTGTTAACTTCTTGCCACCGATAAGGATTGTCTCCAGCCATTGATTCATCGCGTACGCGTGTGTGGAATGTTACATTGGGAACTGTTTTTTTCATCATCATGATGCTCCTGTATTCTTTTACGAAAATTTTGTTTTAAAACAGCCTTCGTATTTAAAAACATATGGCAAAAAGCGTTTTAAACAAAAGGGCTTCTTTAAAAATTCTTACTTCTAACGAGTGTGCAAATATTTCACACTTCCGTCAAGTAGAATTAATGGTCGACTTTGGATACTCTTCACCTTAAAATTATAGGAAATCATATAAAGGTATTGATATGACCATAAAGACAGTTTTAACCACGGCTTTTGAGGGGCAAAAACCGGGAACGTCTGGTTTGCGCAAAAAAGTGTCTGTTTTTCAACAACCCCATTATGTAGAAAACTTTATACAGTCTCTTTTTGATAACATTGGGCCTCTTGAAGGAAAAATGTTGATTCTTGGGGGAGATGGGCGCACTTTTAATCGTACTCTTCTTCAGATTGTGTTGAAGATGGCGGCGGCGCATGGTGTTTTTTGTGTTAAAATGGGAAGGGGCGGTATTCTTTCTACACCTGCTGTTTCGCATCTTATTCGTAAAACTCATGCCCATGGTGGACTTATTCTTTCTGCAAGCCATAATCCTGGTGGTCCAGAGGGAGATTGTGGTATCAAATACAATGTTTCCAATGGTGGACCGGCTCCTAATTCTTTATGTGATGCTATTTTTGCAACATCGCAACGTCTTTCCTTTTATAAAATTCTTGAAGCACCAGATATTGATTTAGATAGGCAAGGTACGGTCTTTATGGGAGCCATGCGGATTGATATTATCGATCCTGTCACTGATTATGTTGCTTTGATGCAGGAGCTTTTTGATTTTGACTGTATTGCTAAGGCCGTTGCTCGAGGTCTTACTTTACGGTTTGATGCCATGCATGCGGTAACAGGGCCTTATGCTCATGAAATTTTTGAAAAATGCTTAGGATTTTCTGAAGGGACAGTGGTTAATGGTATTCCTTTGCCAGATTTTGGAGGCGGTCATCCAGATCCCAATTTGGTTTATGCCAAGGCTCTTTATGATTTATTGATGTCAGAGCAAGGACCAGATCTTGGCGCAGCTTCTGATGGTGATGGAGATCGTAACCTCATTATTGGTCGTCAACAATTTGTCTCGCCTTCGGATTCTTTGGCTATTATGGCTGAACATGCACACCTTATTAAAGGATATCGAAAAGGTGTTGTAGGGATAGCGCGTTCTATGCCAACGGGGCGTGCTGCTGATTTAGTTGCGGAAAAACACGGATTAAACTTTTTTGAAACGCCAACGGGATGGAAGTTTTTTGGAACCCTTTTGGATGCGGGGAAAGTAACCTTTTGTGGTGAAGAAAGCTTTGGAACGGGCTCTCATCACATCCGCGAAAAAGATGGTTTATGGGCTGTCCTATTTTGGTTAAATCTTTTAGCGGTAACAGAAAAAACTGTCGCACAAATTGTTCAACAGCATTGGTCCACCTATGGGCGTTTTTACACGTTACGGCATGATTATGAAGAAGTCGAAGCAGATAAAGCTTTGGCATTACTAGAGCATTTGCGTGTGCACTTACCACATGCAGGAACTGAAATTGCTGGATTTTTCGTCAAAAAAGCAGATGATTTTACATATCATGATCCTGTTGATCAGAGCGTTAGCACGCGGCAAGGTATACGTATTTTTTTCGAGAATGGAGCACGGTTGGTGGTTCGTTTGTCGGGAACAGGGACGCTAGGTGCTACTTTACGACTTTATTTTGAACAGTATGAAAGTGATCCGCGCAAACACAATTTTAATCCGCAAGAAGTTCTCCAACCTTTGCAACAGGTGGCACTAAAACTGTTAAACATACAACAAGCATTGGGGCGAGATCGTCCTGATATTATCACCTAAGATCATTGGAATGTTTTTTTGTAAAGGTATGATGATTGATCACATGGATGTGATTTTAGGGGCGTGATTTTATGTGCATAAGCCAGAGCTTAACTCTATTTTTAGGCGAGACTTGTTTTTTCCACCTTTCCATATCAATCGGATTCCTAAAACTGCGGGCTTCTTAAAACCGAATGCTGTAGGAAATTATAATCGAGCATAATCGGAGCATTTATGTCCAATGGGTTTGCTCAATGGCTTGATAGAAATTTTTGTTTAATAGGGGAATGTTTCTCATACAAAACAAAATACGATCATTGTTGCACATTTCATATGTTTGTTTTAAAGAAGCTTCTCTCTCAAGACGCTAAAAACGCATCTTATGCGTGTTGCTTTGAAAGGGATAACCGGCCATCCATTGAGCAGCATCATTTTTACGCTTATGAGAGAGTAAGACGGCACCATCATTCACTTTGCCCGCTTTCAATGTTGGCTCTTATATTTGAGAGTGTTTAGTATTTTGGATAATCGTTTTACACGGATTTTCCTACTTGTAACATGCAAACAAAAGGCTTTGGTTGTTTCAATGTAAAAGGGGTTGAGAGAATCTCAGCTTATTTATCGGCTCTCATTCAATATACAAAACCATTAACTATGATCATAAATTAGTTTGTTCTCTAACATTATGAATGCTTTACTTAAATAAAAGGTCAAGTTGAGGCTATCATTGTCTTGTTTCTCAGTTTTTAGCTCTTTGGAAGCGTTTTTATTCAGAGATGTTCCTTTTCTAATAGTTTTTTATCCATTCGTTAATTGCATTGCTGATGTATAAGAAAATGATTTTGATTAATTTATTAGAGAGAATGAAGTGAGTAAATTTTATGATATGCGGGGGCTCATTTAAGTTATATAATGATCAATCATTTTTATAAACTCATGTATGGTGTGTGATGATAGCATTCATGAACACAGTTGGCAGATGAGGATTGAAACAAAGGGAAATGTTTTTCTAAAATAATGGACAATAAGCACTTCTTGCTTTATGACCAGTCATAATGAATGATTTTTCTTTTAATAAGGGGAATTTATGACCCAATATCCCAAATGTCCTCGTTGTGATTGTCTTTATACTTATGAAGATGGTGAAAATTTTGTGTGTCCTGAATGCGCACATGAATGGCCGCAAAAAAACGATGATACGGTTCTTGTCAATACTGTTTATGATGCCAATGGTCAGATTTTAACAAACGGAGATACCGTTATGGTGATAAAAGATCTGAAAGTAAAAGGCGCTTCATCTGTTTTAAAAGGTGGTACTAAGGTAAAGAATATTCGCTTGGTGGATGGAGATCATAATATTGATTGCAAAATTCCAGGGATTGGTCAGATGAGTTTAAAGTCGGAGTTTGTGAAAAAAGTTTAAGCATTTGTCCTCTTGCAATTGTTTTTGGATTTCGTTGGTTTTCTATTTTTACATTCTTCTCTAATTGGGCATATTTTTCTCCAGTGGCTTCTTTTCTTGTTTCATAGATTACACCAATCAGATAGAAGCAATATGTTTTCCTTTATTGCAAAGCCATGTATCGCAGAGAAATAGCGACTCTGTCTTTTTCTTTTAATATGCGGTTATGGCGGACTGGATGTTGACTCACAAGCAACAATAAAAGTATGCGCTTTATGAGAAGAACAATACCGTAAAGTAGACAAACTTATTCCTGCTGAATTGAAAAAATATTCTCATTTTTTGTATCAGATAATTTCTCAAACAACCATAATAGATCTGGCTTCAATGTATTTATTTTTTACAGGTAGTTATATTTTTGCGTCATGTTTATGGAAATGAGATTGAAAATGATAGGGGGGAATTCTTGATTTTAAGAATGGAAAAAGGACGCTATGATCTTGATAAGGTCTTATTGCCATGCATTTTCCAGCTCTTAGTACTGCAACAGTCTCTTATAAAAGTGTACATAAGAGCTATTAAAAATAGTTTTTGTTATTATCCAGTTTGTGCTGTGTAAGCGGACGATTTTGATTGATGCAATAAAAACAGAATTGAAATAAGAAGAATGTCAGAATTCTCATTGCAAGTTGCAAAATGTGATCTTTGTCGAGTGGCTGAAACAACATATTGATTTATAATAGTAAATTAGCGTTATTCATATTGAATTAGAACCCCGAATAACGTGGGATTCTCTCATTTCAAATCTGTTTCATGTTGAATCAATTAAAATCACTTGCTTGCACACCACAAGCGGGGCTGGTGTGTGGGTAAAAATGAGGAAAGAAAGGATTAAAATGACTCTTATGAATCGTCTTAATGAAAGAGCTGTCGCATCATTAGGGGCTGGCAGATATGATGATGGTGCCGGCTTGCTACAAGGAGTATTTTGCGTGATTTGTCGTTGGAAGCACTGAGAAAGATAGAGCAAATGAGCACTCTATCTTACAATGTTTTCTTTTTTGGGTTTTCTTTTTTTTAACGAGGTCGTGTTTTCCTCGTTAAAATTGCATGACAAGATTATAAAACAAAATAAATTTAAAGTGCACACCCATGCATTGTACTTCTGTGTACGATTGGTTTGTTGAAATAACTTATGCTTCTTAAAGGGGGCTTTGAAATCTTTTTAAGGCATATGTGGAGGTGAAAGGTGAGTGAAGGTATCATTATTGGACAGATTTTTTTAACAGTACTCTATCTTTATGGCTGCATAGCTTACTTCTAAAATTTCAGGAATAAAATGACGTAAGATCTTTACATTCCATGTTTGAGCGCTGTTGAAGAGGGGCAATCGGTGTGGTTATTTTATCTATTGAAGTCAATATTTATTGTGGCATGGCTTCAACGCCTAAAACTTCAGGGATAAAATGACGTAAAAGGTTTTCAATACCATGTTTGAGAGTTGCCGTTGAAGAGGGACATCCAGCGCAGGAGCCCCGCATATTGAGATAAACAATACCATTTTCAAATCCGCGAAAAGTAATGTCTCCACCATCATTGGCAACCGCTGGGCGGATACGCGTTTCAAGCAGATCTTTAATGGTTAAGACAATATCAGCATCTTTTTCGTCATAAAATTCTTCGTTAAGGGCATGGGTTTGTGCTTGTGTTGTAGCGTTGGTGGTGATCACTGGCTCATTGGATAGAAAATGTTCCATGATTGTGCCTAAAATGACGGGCTTGAGATGTTGCCATTCCCCTTCTTTTTTGCTTACGGTGATAAAATCATAGCCTAAAAAAACACCATTGATATTGGGAATATTAAACAGTTTAGCCGCCAAAGGTGAGTTTTTAGCTGCTTCTTCAGGGTCACGAAATTCTAATACGCCCTCAGAAAGAACCACGCGTCCTGGCAAGAATTTAAGAGTTGCAGGGTTTGGGGTGGTTTCAGTTTGAATAAACATAGATTCTCCTTTTATAATGAAGGATTGGGAAGATCTTACATTGTAGAATATTATATTTTTTAGGCAATAGATCTAATATCTTCATCGGCAAGATTGCTAGGAATAACAATGACAGGGATTGAAAAAGCTGTTCCTTTATTCCCGATTAATTGAACAAGGGGTCCTGGTCCTTCTGTATGTCCACTGGCTGCTAAAACAATTAGTGCAATCCTTTTATCTTCGTCGATCAGTTTGGAAATCTCATCAATTTTTTTTCCTTCACGCACCACTATTTCTGTTTCAAGCGCATGGGTGGTGCGGACTTCACTGGCAATGTCTCCTAATATTTTATGAGCACTTTGCTTTGATTCTGTGCGCATAACGTTGTTTACACCCAGAAAATGTTGAAATTCTACACTATCAACGACACAAAGTAATACCAATGTTCTACTGGTGTTTTGGGCATGTTGTGCGGCAAACGCAACGGCACGCCGACACTCTGGTGTTTCATCGATAATGACTAAGTTTTTTTTCTTTGGTTCTTTTTTCGGATTTTTGGGTTTGGAAATCATGCACTTTCTCTATTTTGTACAAACGATTTTTTTGCTCTCTACAGTTTTTAGTTTTATTATTTTTATGTATCGTGCAAAAATCCAATAATTTCACGAATTTTTTTCATATTTTCTTCTGCGAGCATACTAGCACGTTTAGCGCCATCATGCAAAACAGAGTCGATATAATCACTTTCTTGATGAAGTCGACGTAATTCTTCTGTTATAGGGGCAAGCTTATGGACAACAAGGTCGGCTAGAGCTGTTTTAAAATGCGAAAATTGTTGACCAGAAAATTCTAAAAGAATCTTTTCTTTGCTAACTTTGGCAAAGGCAGCATAAATACCAAGCAGGTTGTCCACTTCTGGTCGTTCTTTTAAAGCGGTGAGGGTATCGGGAAGAGGAGCCGAATCCGTTTTGGCTTTGCGTATTTTTTTTGCGATAAGATCAGCATCATCGGTCAAATTAATGCGTGAAAAATCTGAAGGATCTGATTTTGACATTTTTTTCGTCCCATCGCGCAAAGACATAACGCGTGTGGCTGTTGTTCCAATAAGCGCCTCTGGGAGGGGAAAAAAGCCTTGTCTTTTTTCTTCATCTGTTTGCATAGAGATACCAAAATTTAATTCGGCAATACGCTGTGCATAGTCGTTGTTAAATTTTTGTGCAATATCGCGTGTGAGTTCAACATGCTGTTTTTGATCTTCGCCTACTGGAACATGCGTTGCACGATAGACTAAAATATCAGCGGCCATCAAAGTGGGATAGGCAAAAAGCCCTAGGGATGCTTTTTCGCGATCTTTTCCTGCTTTATCTTTAAATTGTGTCATGCGTTGAAGCCAGCCAATACGGGCAACACAATTAAAAATCCAGGCGAGTTCAGCATGTTGAAAAACACGTGATTGGTTAAAAATAATGTGTTTTTGAGGATCAATACCGGAGGCTAAAAAGGCTGCTGTCACTGTTTTGGTGGATTCGCGTAAAGTAAGGGGATCTGGGTTGACTGTGAGCGCATGCATATCCACAACACAATAGAGGCAGTGATGAGAGTTTTGCAGTTCAACCCAACGCTGAATGGCTCCAAGATAATTGCCAAGATGTAAATGACCACTCGGTTGTACGCCGGAAAAGACAAGTGGTGTGAAGGTATCCATAGGAGTGCTCTTTCTTCAATTAAGGTTATTCATTTTATTTTTTTTGACAAAGTATAGATATTATGAGCGTTTTTTCAAATTTTTAAGCGTGTGAAAAAAGGAACGGGTGTTGAATAAAAAATAGGCACTAAAATAGATCAAAAATATGCCAATCATGATCCCAGCTAAGGTGATCGCGCGCAAGAAAAATGATGCTTGTGAGGATAAAGGAAAAGACAAAAAAACACACACATTCAATCCGTAATAGAGGGCTAGTGCACTCAAAAGAGTTGCCATCATGAGACATAATATTCGCTTTATCAGTTGGAAGTCGTATTTCCAATAACCGCGTTTGATAAGGACACTCCACAGCAACAGGGTGTTGGCCCATCCAGAGGTAATTTCAGCAATAACAATGCCTCGTGCAGATAGAATAGGAAATAATGTTAAGGCGAGACTGATATTGATGAAAACGCAAATACCTGTAAAAATCATCGGTGTTTTGGTATCTTCATGGGCAAAAAAATTAGGAATAAAGACCTTAATGAGAACAAAAGCTGGAAGTCCTAGTCCATAAAGCTCCAGTAATTGTGCAACATGGTGTGTTGATTGACTGGTAAATTGTCCTCGCTCAAAGAGCAAACTGACAATGGGAGTGGAGAGCAGCAAAAAAGCAATGGATGCTGGAAGTGTTAACAACAATGTTAATTCAATAGAGCGATTTTGTAAATGGTGGGTTTCTTTATGCTTTTTGCTCCGCAAAGCGCGTGTTAATTCTGGTAAAAGAACGGTTGCAACGGCAATGGCGATTACGCCTAAAGGCAATTGATAAAGACGATCAGCATACATCAAAGAAGAGACAGCACCCGATTGACTAGAAGCAATGTTGGTATTAATGAGCAAATTAATTTGTGTGATGCCACCCGTAATGGCTGCTGGGAATGCTAAAGTTAATAGCTTGCGAACATTAGGACTTAAATGGGGCTGGCGGAAGGAAATTTTCATTCCACTTTGACGCAAAGCAAGGGCAATTAAGGTGAGTTGAAGAAGCCCTGCTGCTAATACACCCCAAGAGAGATTTAAGCCGATATGCCAAGCGTCAAGTTTATAGATCCAAGCATAGGCAAGCACACCAATCAGAATAATGTTTAAAAAGAGTGGGGCAATGGCGGCAATAAAATAGCGTCGCAGAGCATTAAGCATGCCCCCCATCATGGCAGCAAGCGACATGCAGGTTAAATAGGGAAACATGATTGCAGTAAAGTGAATGGTAGCGTTAAATTTTGTTGCATCTTCGGTAAAACCTGGGGCAATAATGGTTCGTACCAAAAAAGGCATACTCAGTTCCATCGCAATCGTTAACAGTAAGAGCAGCGAAAAGAGAACGCCAAAGACTTCTTCTGCAAATTTGCATGCCGTTTCGTGACCTTCTTCAGTGATTTTTTTTGCAAAAAGAGGAATGAAAGCAGCGTTAAAGGCACCTTCAGCAAAAAAACGACGAAATGTGTTGGGAAAACGAAAAGCAGCGTTAAAGGCATCAGAAACAGGACCTGTCCCTAGGGCTGCTGCCATAAGCATTTCGCGTACGAAGCCAAAAATACGGCTCATAAGGGTTCCGGAAGCAACTGTTGCAATTTTTTTAATCAATGTCATAAAGATATATCAACTTTGTTGTAAAAGAGAAGCGATGACAGGAGAAATAAACCGTTTTAAATCGTAAAAATCTGATCTCTATCCTAATCAAGGATACTTTTGGAAAGCGTTTTACGACGGTGTTTATCTCTCTGTCAACAATGGTGCTTGAAGACTTTTTTATGCTCCTTGTTTACTGTTGCATTAAAATTTTTATTGTTGCCATAAAATAATTAAAATTTCTTTTTCAAACTGAAATATGGGAGAAATATCATAACAGTTTTAAGGGACATATAAGGATATATAATGATAATTTCTCTTTATGTTTTGATGTCGTGAATAATGCAACCCAATACCTTACTGTTTTACGTGAGGGGCATGACCCTATTTAAAGAACGCAAATAAAATAAAAGCATGAAACAATGTGCAATTTCCATTATTTAAAAAACAGCGCTTTAGATGTTTTAAAAAGTCGTAAGGTTGAGCTAAAAGGTAATGGTAAAGCTGGTGATTGGTTTTCACTTTTACGGCTTTATGTTCTCTCCAAATTTGGCTGCCTTTTCGTTTTAGAGATTACATAAACAAAAGGATAGGAAGACGTGATCTTTCAACAGCATTTTGTCTGTTTTTAGCACGACAGGTAATGAAAGTGATTCATTATCATTTTCAAAAATGATTGATCCTTTTATTTTTCCTGTTCAGGTTTCTTTTCACAGTTGATGAGGATAACATCTGAGAAAATAAGATAAAATTGCTCTTTCATGGTTTCCATTCTCGTTGAGGTCGATTGATTTGCCGATGAAGGCAGGGGGGGTAAAGGCTATCATTTTTACCAGAGAGGGCAAAAAAGTTAAAGTTTATGGACCCTTTAGATATTCATTGCCATTGCTTTTGTGTGCTCTGTTTTGTGAGGTTGAATATTTTCTTGTCTTTTAGGACTCTGATTGACGTTTTCTGTCATTTTTTGCACTTTAATTGCTTCTTTATCAAGAGTGTTGGAACATTTTTTTTCATTATTTTTCTTTATAGATTGATGCTGGATAGATTGATACTGGTTTGGTGCTAAGCGCTCATCGAATTTATGGTTATAAAAATACATGGGTTGTATATGCTGTTCTATCTCTTTTATCTGCTTGATTATTTCCATAATCTCTTTTGCTTTAACGGTTGATGTACCAAGACTCTTCGCAAGTTTTTCAGGATTATTTTCCTTTATAGCTTCATGCTCGCTTGAGGATAAGCGCTCATTGATTTTTTTGATATAAGTCCTTATCTCCCCCCTTAATTCAGGAGAGTTTGATAAAGTTTCTTGCTGTTGTGCTTTTGACAAGGAAAAGAGATTTTTCATCCAAGCCTCAGGAATTTTTACCGACTGTTCACACCGCCTTTGTTTTACATGATGGGTATGGAGAATGTCTCTTTCTGTTTGTTTAAAAATATTGATATAACGATCAATGGCTCTACAGAGGGGCAAAATATTTGCTTCAGCATGGGCACGCGCGTTGTTTTTTATGCCAAATACATTGCTACCAGAAAGCTTAGAAATAGATTGGGGAGAGGTGGTAATTTGATAGGTGAGCTGTTCTCCTTCAGTATGATTTTCATGGATCATCTCAATTCTTTCCTGCAAAATATGACGATTGCCATAAATGATTTGACACAAAGTTTCGATTTCTTTTCTTCTTGCTTGAATGGATGCGTTGTTTTTTATCCTTGTGGCAATTTCATTGTTGGTAAGGGGGGCTATTGTTTCTGCGGGGATAAGCACTTCTTGCTGGTTTTGAACTTTTGGTGCTGTAAAGGAGAGGGCGTCACCGATTTTTAATGTCTGTATTTGCTCTGGGGTGAGATCTTTTTTATTTCCCAAGATGAAAATCCCGTTGGCATCAAGCATGAAGCCATTGGACCCACTGCCTCTGTAGAAGCCTTTATAGGTATGACCTTCTTTTGCTGTTATAATAAGATGATTATGAAGACTCTCAAATCCGATATGTTTCATATTGTCCATGAATTCTTTTAAAATAAGTATTTTTTCTGGATTTGAGATATCCTCAAGCAGATGTTTCATCTCTTCCTTATCGTTATGTTTTAGCGATGCAATGCTGGCAAGATTCATGCGTTTTTCTGTTACAAGAGAAAAGTCGAGTGTGTGGCCAGCAACTTGCCCAAGTTTTTCAAAAAACATTCGTTGTGTGCGTCCATTACCTTCTCTGAAGGGATGCGTATAGTTGAGCTGTATCAACATTTCAGTGACATGTTCAATAAATGTTTCGCGGGTTAAGCCTTTTAAACTATTCGTTTCAGCAAGTATTTTATCTAAATTTTCTAGTCCCTCTTGTATCTGTTTTGCTGAGGCAAAAGAAATCCCAGCTTTTTTCATCATTGGCATATAAGCAACGGTACCATCTTCAAATGTAAATGGTTTTTCGCGTGTTTGTCCGGCCCATTCAAAAGTATTTTTAAATAGGGTGTGATGAATATATTGGAGATATGTGGAAGTTAGTTTTTGCGGTGGCGCTTCTTGGCGTAGATGAATGATTGCTTTTGTTGTATCATGGGCACATTGCACTTTTAATTTTTTATAGTCGTTTATTCCATATTTATTTTTTAAGGTGATACTATTAGGGCAAAAGAAATTACGGTACATTGTCTTATTTTCTTCAGTTTGAGGCGATGAGGATAATTTCTCCTGTAAGGTGAGAGGGACGGTGTCCGTTTTTTTTGTACCAGTGTCCCAGTATGCCATTGCTTTTTTTGGGGGCTGTTTCATTCTTTCTTGATGATCAGAGCGTTTTTCCTTTGTCATTTGGACAGATATTGGATTATTTGTCGCTGTATTGCTGGTCTGTAAAATGTTTTTTTGGAAATCTTTTTGCATTTGCCTCATAGAGGAAGCAGATTGAGCAATTGGTTTGGTCATTTGTTCTTGTTCTTGCAAATTTTCGGGCATAACTTCAATGCTGTCATGTAAAGCATGAGGGGCACTCCATGGTGAAAAATGGGCTTTTTCTTTTTTCTTTGTTTGAATGGATGCGTTGTCTTTGCTCTTTTCAGTTATTTCATCGTTTGTGAGAACGGCTCTTTTTTTTCTGGAAGCAATGTTTTTTTCTGGGTTTTGAGTTTTGGGCGCTGTAAAGGAGAGGGCGTCACCGATTTTTAATGTCTGTATTTGCTCTGGGGTGAGATCTTTTTTATTTCCTAAGATGAAAGTCCCGTTGGCATCAAGCATGAAGCCATTGGGTCCACTGCCTCTGTAGGTACCATGATAGGTTTCTCCTTCTTTTGCGACGACAGTGAGATAATAATTTTTTTCATCCAATCCAAGCTCTCTCATAGAGTTGGTAAATTCTTGTAAAATGAGCAATTTTTCTAGATTTGAGATATCCTCAAGCAGATGCTTCATAGGCTCTGGATCGCCATGTTCCATGGCAGCGGCGCGGACAAAGTCTTTACGTTTTTTGCTCACAAGAGAAAAGTCTAGCTCATGTCCTGCTGCTTGAGCGAGTTTTTCAACAAACAGTCTCTTTGTGCGCCTATTGCCCTCTCTGAAAGGATGCAAGTGGTGCAAATCTATCATTATTCCAGCGGCTTGTTCAACGAATTCTTCGCGCGTTAAGCCTTGTAAATTATTCTTTTCAGAAAGCGTTTTATCTAACTTTTCTAGTCCCTTCTGTATTTTTCTGCCAATCGCAAAAGGTTTTGTAAATTCTTTTCTTTTCAAAATGGGCATAGAAGCAACAGTACCATCTTCAAATGTAAAAGGCTCTTCGCGTGTTTGTCCGGCCCATTCAAATGCACGGGAAAAGAGGCGTTGATGAAGATATTTTAGATAAGAGGCATTAAACTGCTCTGGTAGAGGTTCTTGATGCAGTTTTATCATTTCTTTTTTTACATCATTAGAACAGCATTCTTTTAATATTTCTTTATCTTTGATGCGGTATTTATTTTTAAGCACTTTGCTATTGGGGTAGAAAAAATTTTGCGCTTCTTCATTGATTTGCTTTGAAATGGCTGCATTAATTACAGAGTGTTGTTCTTGCAATTCTTCCTGTGTAGAGGAGGCACAATGTTCTGTGTTTTCTTTCATGCATATTTCCTTTCAAATGGTAACATTATTTTTTGAAATCTTCTTTGTTTACATTTTTTGCCTTATGTTATTTTCATAGCGTTTTCTTCAAAGAAGAATGCCTATTTGAATGATTGAAAAAATTGACCTTATTCGCATGGAACAAAGTTAAAGTTTATAATTTTGAAGTATTATCGTGAAATTTTATCAATGAATTCTGTAAAATAAAGGGGTGTCTTATTCAAAGTTTTCTGTATTTCACACACCGTCTTTGATGCAATCTTGGCAAGATAATTGCACCAAAGTTTTGGATAAAAAGCCAACAATTAGGAGATTTATCACGACAAAGCCATTGCTTTTGATGTTTCGGCTCTGCGCGGTCGAATATGCGGCTGGTCTTCTTGTCTACAAGTTTCTGCAACTTCTTGATGCCGCTTTACTGTTGAGCGTTCAGGCAGCTTCGGGGGCTGCGATAAGCTTTGCTGCTTTCGTAATTTTTTATCGAGATCGGTAAGTGGTTGATGACGTTTTTGTTGTTCTTCCTGATGGTTTTGCACAATGGTTTCTCTTAACTGTTTTATTGTATCAGCATAGTCCTTAATGGCGGTACAAAGGGTAGGGATATTTTCTTCAGCGGCTTTGCGTGCTCCGTTTTTTATGCCAAGGGTTTTTCTACCAGCAAGTGGAGCAAAAGATGTAGAATCCTTTTTAATTTGAAATACAAGCTCTTCTCCCATCTCTGGAATTTTGTGCATATCTTCCATTCTATATTGTAAAATAAATGGATCATCATAAACAATTTGGCACCAATATTGGATCTCTCTTTGACCATATTGAACCGATGGATCTTGTTGAACTCTGCGGGCAATTTCCTGATTTGAGAGAGGTTTTATTTTCTTTTCTGAATTGAGCGAATTTTGTAAATGTTGATTTATTGGCTCTTTCTCTTGTGCTTGTCGCTGATGTTGTTGTTCCGTGTGAGAACCTTGTGAAATATTTTCACTTTTTGTATATTTTGAAGTATACATATAACCGTTAATAGCAGCACATAGGGTAGGAAGAGTTTCTTCAGCTTGTTTGCGCGCGTTATTTTTTATGCCGAGAACTTTTCTACCAGCAAGCTTAGAAATAGACTTAGGCTGTTCTGTAATATCCCATAAGAGCTGTTCTCCCATATTGGGGTTTTCTTTGATTGCTTCTATTCTTTCTTCTAAAATAAGCCTGTTGCCATAAACCTTTTCGCACAAAAATCGTATTTCTTCTTGATATGCTACGAGTAACAGCTCTCTTTCCATTGTATTAATAGATGATTTTTGTCCGTGAGACGGTTTTGGTTGTTCAATTGCTGTGTGTGGAGAGGCAGGTTTTGGGACGATAGTATCGCTTTGTTTTCTGTTTTCCATACGGTGCGGTTTTCTTGAAGGAGGGACGGCATATGTTCCACTGTCTTGTGATGATGAACTGCTTTGCTGTCTGACTTTCATATGTGATGGTGTTTTGGGTCTAACACTTGGGTCGTATGTTTCAGGATTTTGGATTTTTGTACCGTTTTGCACTCTGTCTCTCATGCGTGGCGATGTTTGCGAAGTAGGCGTTGCATAGAGGTGTTCTCTCTCTTGAACCGTTGTTTTGTTTTGTTCTCTATCTTTTGCACGTGGTGGTCTTTGTGGAGCTGCTTTTGTGTGCGGAGAGGAGTTTTCTTGGATTTGTGAGCTGGGGATTTTTGTTCCGGTTTGTGCTTTTTCCCTCATGCGTGGGGGTGTTTGCGAAGTAGGCGTTGCATAGAGGAGTTCTCTCTCTTGAGCTGTTGTTTTGTTTTGTTCTCTATCTTTTGCACGTGGTGGTCTTTGTGGAGGCGTTTTTGTGTGCGGAGAGGAGCGTTCTTGGATTTGTGAGCTGGGTTGTAGATTTTCTTTTGTGCGTGGGGGTTTGGGCGGAGCTACTTTTGTTTGTAGAGGAGGTATCTCTTGGGTTTTGGTGCTGGGGATTTTAGCGCTGGAGGGCATTGTGCTGGTTTGAGTGTTTGCTCTCATGCGGGGGGGGGGCGGTGGCGCAACCTTTGGGTGGTGTGATAAATTTTCTGGGCGTTTTTCTACAGTTGGTTTTGGCAAATTTTGAGAAACTTGGGAAGGAGGGGTTCTGGTGGGGGATTGTTCAGCCGGTTGTTGAAATTTTTCCATCATTTCGGTGATAAAAGGGGAGGGATTTCTTTTTTTCATGCATGTTCCTTTCAAACTCTTCCAATATTGTTTTTAAATACTATTTAAAAACGTACGTTGGTTTTTATTCTGTTTTATGCTTTTTTACTCGGTCTTTACGAGAGCAGATATCAAACTGAATGGTTTCACAAGATGGGGCTTTCTTGGCGCAAACACCCCTGTTCTGTGTTGCGCCAAGATGTTAGATTTAATGTGAAAACTTATGTCCTGTTTAGCTGGCAAAAGCCATCGCTTTTGGGGCGGTAGTTTTGCGAGGACGAATATCTGTTTCTCTTTGTTGCGTAGAGGTTGTTGCTTCTTCATGCGTTACTATTGAAGGCTCGGGGCGTTGAGCAGACTGTGAGACGCTTTGTTGTTGATGCAAGTTTTGCGATCTCTCAGAAGATGCTTCATTGTGTTTTTGTTTTATCTGCTCGGTTTGTGAAATGCTCTCTCTTACTTGTGTTACAGCCGTTGCATAATTGTCAGTGGCGTCAATGAGGTGAGAAAGACCAGCTTCAGCATGCCTGCGTGCTTGATTTTTAAAGCCACAAAATTTACGACCAGCGTACTTGTGAAAAGATTGAGGATTTCCGACAAGTTGCTGTGCGAGTGCTTCTATTGTTTCAGGGTTTTGGAAAAGTGTTTCCACTTGTGATTGCAAAATGTTTTTGTTGCCAAAAACAACACCGCACCAATATTGGATTTGGGCATGGTGTCTTTTGACTTTTGAATGTTGGTGAATTTGGGTAGAAATTTCTACTTCTGAAAGCGTTGCTTTTTCACGTTGATCTGGTTTTTGTAGAAGTTTAGCGACGGCTTCCTTCCCCATAAAGCGTTCATAGTTTTTGAGTTCTTGCTCTGGAGATTGTAAGAGGTTCTCTCTTGCCTGTTTTACAGCTTCTGTATAACAATCAATGGTGATACTGAGAGTGGAATAACTCTCTTCCGCTTGTCTACGCACTTGATTTTTAAAGCCCAACATGCTGGTGCCTGGAAGTTTAGCAATACTTTCAGGATAGGCTGCCATGCGCCATGAGAGCTCTTCTCCTGCAGCTGGATTTCTTTGAATTTCTTGCATTTTTTCTTGCAAAATATTTGGGTTACCATAGGCACTTGCGGATAAACGTTGGATTTCTTCTTGATAGGTTCGAACCAATGAATGGTGTGGAAGCAATAGAATGATTTCTTCCTCTGAGAGAACTCTTGTTGTCCTTTGGGTAACTTGTGAAGGAATTGTTGCGTGTGTCGTTTCAGTTTTTTGCGGTCTTTTGGTCGAGCTGCCTCTTGTTAACGAAGCTGTTGGATTTGTTGATGTATATACAGTTTCTTCGCTTAAAAGAGATTGTCTTTCCTCATCTTCTTCCGGTATAGATGACAGTCTTTTGCTTTTTGAAGGCGTTTCTTTAGGAAGGGGGGCTGCGCCTGAGACCTCTGCCGCTGCTTGTTCATAGAGCTTTATAAGTTCTTGTATTGAAGAGGATGGAAAAGGATGAGGGTGGTTTTTTTTCATGCATGTTTCCTTTCAAAAATTGTTTTAGAAAACCTCTTTGGTGCATTCTTGCCTTTTATGCTTGGATCGCTTTGAGACAAAAGAAATATCGAGCTGAATGAGTTTCCAAAGATCTGCGCTATTTGCAATCAGCTTAATGGACATTTGTGTCTTTTATACAGTTTTTTTGTGAAATATTATCAATAAGTTATCAATAGTTGTCGTGAATTACAGGCGCCATTTTTAGGACTATCTTTTGTAACATTCTAAAACAATTCTTGGCGCAATCGCGATGAAACGATTTGCGCCAAGAAACTCACTGAAAAAAAATTACATGAAAAACAAAAACTATCTGTTTTTACGTCTATGCCTCCTTACATGGCATAAGAAAATCCTTTTTCTCCATGTCTTTGTCGTTGAGGGCTGTGCTCTAGACTATTGTGTTCTTGTCCTCTTGTGTGATGATGATGACGATGATGGTGTCTCTCAACTTGCTGAGAATTTTCTTGACGGCGTCTTTGTTCCGCTAGAGGGGTGTGCAATAGCTGTTCCGTTGCATTTTCTACAGCTTTCGTATAACCATCAATGGCATCAACGAGCAGTTTAAAACCGTCTTCAGCTGCTTTGCGTGCTTGATTTTTTAAGCCAAGTGTGGAGCGTCCAGCAAGCCTGTGCATAGATTCAGGATTTTCAGCAAGTTGATTTGAAAGCTCTTTTCCTTTAGTGGGATCTTTAAGTATGTCTTGCAAGTGCTGTTGGAAAAGCGTGTCACTGTTATAAACAGTTGTACCCCAATGCACGACCTCTTGTGCATATGCTTGAACTTGTGGACTTTTTAAAAGCATGACACTTATTTGATCAGCTGTGAGGGAAGATGAAGGTCTTCCTCTTTGTTGTGGAGCAACCATTGTATAGTCGGTTTCAGATTCTGGTTGCCTTTGATTATGGTGTCTCCCTTTGGAAGGAGAAATACTGCTAACAGTTGCGTATGTAACTTCTTCTTCGCGTTTTGGGGGAGCAACCTCTGTGTAATCGGTTTCAGATTCTTGTTGCCTTTGATTATGGTGTCTCCCTCTTGAAGGAGAAACACTACTAACAGTTGCGTATGTAACTTCCTCTTCTGGGGTTGGACCGCGCTGGTTTCCTCTGGTTGGTTTCTTAACTTGTGCATAGAGGGCTTCTGGATTTGCAGAAGGATGTGGATGATGTTTTTTCATACATATTTCCTTTCAATATTTTTAGAAAACCTCTTTGGTGCATTCCCCACTTTTAGTTTTGATAACTTTTATATAAAGGAAGATATCCAACCGAATGACCGCCAAAGATTCTGCGCTATTCAATATTGATATGTAATGAACATTTATGTCTTTTATACAGTTTTTTTATGAAATTTTATCAATAAGTTACAATAAATTACAGGATCCACTTTTAGAACTATTTTTTGTAACATTCTAAAACAACTCTTGGCGCAATCGCTATGAAATGATTTGCGCCAAGAGATTCTATGAAAAAAAGATTAAATGAAAAACAAAAACTATCTGTTTTTACGTTTATGTCCACTTACATGGCAAAAGCCATTCCTTTTTCTCCATGTCTTTGTCTTTGTGGGCTGTGCTCTGGACTATTTTGTTCTTGTCTTCTTGCATGACGATGATGATGGTGGTGGTGGTGTCTGTGTTCTGCTTCTCTTTCTGGACTTTCTTGTCTTTGACCTCTTTCTCTTTCATGCTCCCGTGTAAACTGTTTATGGAGCTTTTTTGCCGTATGTATATGCCTCTCAAGAGCTGAGCAAAGGGGAGAAAAACCATCTTCAGCTTCTCTGCGGCTTGGAGATTTTACACCAAGTATTTTGCTCCCCGCAAGCTTACCAGCGCTTTCAGGATTTTCTGCAAGGCCCCATAAGATTTGCTCTGCATTTTGAGGATCGTCAAGAATTTTAGCAAGTTGTTGATTCAAAGCATGTTCGTTACCATAAACAACTCTGCACCACTCTTGCGTTTCTCTTACACCATATTGAAAGTCTACGTTTTTTAAAAGCCTTGTTGTAACCACATCTTTTGGGGTTCTGGGAGGGGGTGTTGCTGCTCTGCCAACACCTTGGTAGATAGGATTTTCTAGTTGTTCAGACTCTTGCCCACCTTCAGCCCCCATGCCAACCGTTGTATAGACAGATTCGAGTGGTCTTTGGGGAGAGGGCTCACCACGTTCATCAAAGTTAAGCTCTGCATAGAGATGTTCCGGTTCTTGGCGATGTCCTCCACCCTGTGCTCCTCCACCAATTGTATCATAGGGTGTTTGCCAACCTTGCGCTTCCAAGTCCGTTATTTTATAGGGGTCTACGAGTCTGTTGGTGCGTCGCCCATCACTTGGTCTTCCACCAAGTCTGTCATAGGGATTTCCTAGTGGCTGTTGGGGAGCATAGATCGTTTCTGCTGGTTGTTGAAGTGTGTATTGTTGTTGGTTGCGCTGTTCTTTGGGTGGTTTATTAACCTTTGCGTAGAGGTCTTCTACATTAGGAGATCCTAGGTTTTGTTGGTCAAGTGGCTTTTTGGGAGCAAAGACCGTTTCTGGTGGTTGTTGAAGTGTATAGTGTTGTGGGTTGCGCTGTTCTTTGGGTGGTTTATTAACCTTGGCATAGAGGGGGTCTTGGCTCTGGGGTTGTGGGTTCTGGGGGGCTGGTTGTGGGTGACTTTTTTTCATGGCTGTTTCCTTTCAATATTTTTAGAAAACCTCTTTGGCGCATTCCTCACTTTTTTGATAACAACTTTAGGATAAGGTAAGATATCAAATTAAATGACCTCCAAAGATTTTGCGCTATTCATATTGATATATAGTGGACATTTATGTCTTTTATACAGTTTTTTTATGAAATATTATCAATAAGTTACATCAAATTAAAGGATTCATTTTTAGGACTATTTTTTGTACCATTTTAAAACAATTGGTGAGCGTAATGGAGATAAAATGATTGGCGCTAAGAGTTAGTTGGAAGGCAAAAGTTCACGCGTTTTTAGCCGGTAAGAGCAAGCGATGAAGAGCGACTAACTTTCAAGCTGCGGGCTTGACATTGTGCTTCTTGGGTGTTCTTTACAGTATTCGCAATTTCTTTTGCTTTGCTTTCCGATGTCCCAAGGAGGCACGCTAGTCTGGTATGATCTTTTTCTTGTATGGCTTTACGCTCTTCTGAGGATAGACGATTGTGTAGTTGGCGCGAAAAGTGATGGAGTTCTTGTCGTAGTGTTAGAGAATGCAATAAAGCTTCCTTTTGTTGTTCTCTTGGTAAGGCAAAAAGGTTTTGTAAATTTTTTCCAGGTGTTTCGACAGTGTGACTCAGGCGATTTTGTTCTCTTTGATGTTGCTCTAAAATTTCTTCTTTTGTTTGTTGTGTTATTGTGGCATAATTTTTAAGGGCTTGGCTGAGTTGTGGAGCAGTTTGTTCCGCCAGTCTGCGATTTGGGCTTTTCATGTCAAGTATTTTTCTCCCTGCAAGTTTAGAAATTGATTGAGGGTTTTGTAAAATTTCATCAGCAAATTGATTTCCTAAGCTTGGATCAGCCGTTAAGATATCTATTTTTGTATTTAAGGCGTGGATTTTACCATAAACAGTCTTTGATAAATTTTTGATTTCTTTTCGGCATGCTTCAACATAAGCGTCATTTGAAATCTTTGTGAATAACTCTTCATGGGTGAGAGATTCTAATGTTTCTTTTGGGATCAATATTTCTTTTACATTTTGAACGTTGGTTTTTTGAAAGCAGAGGCGAGTACCGTTTTGTAATGTTTTGACGAGTTCTGGGGGGAGATCATCTTTGTGGCCGACTACGAAAGCACCCTCTACTTCCATGACAAAACCTTCTGCTGAAAAACCTCTAAAGACGCCTTCGTAGGTTACATCTTCTTTTGTTGCAACAACAACACGATTGTTAATTTCATCCAGTCCCGCGTTTCTCATTTGGGAGATGAATTCTTTTAAAACAAGGGATTTTTGCGGATGTGTGATATCTTCAAAAAGATCTTTCATCGGTTGGGGATTGCCATATTGCATGGCTTCAATACAAGCTGCTGTCATGCGTCCTTTTGTGATGAAAGAAAAGTCAATGGTATGTCCTGCGGCTTGTCCAAGTTTTTCCATAAACATTCGATTGACGCGCCCATTCCCTTTTCTGAAAGGATGTGCGTGCTCGAGCGCCATAAAAACTTCTGCGGCATTTTCAGCAAATTCTTGGCGCGATAAACCTTTTAAATTGTTCTTCTCATTAAGTGTTTTTTCGAGTTGTTTTAGTTCTTTTTGAATCTGCGGTCCGATAGCAAAAGGAACTTCATAACCTTTGGGACGCATCGCCGGCATATGGGCAGTGGTGCCGTCTTCAAATGTAAAGGATGTATCGCGGGTTTTTCCAGCCCATTCAAAAGTTCTGTGGAAGAGGCTCCAGTGGATTAGTTTTAGATAGGAAGCATCAAATTTTTGTGGAAGTGGTTCGTGGCGAAAATTGACGGCTTCTCTGGCGGTATCATGAGCACAGCGTTCATACAGTTTTTTGGGGTCTTTTATGCCATATTTATTTTTGAGTGTTGGGGTACCTTTATATAGATAATTTTGCTCTAACATATAATCTCTCCTAAGTAGGTAGGGTGGTGGTTGATGAGCGTCTTAAACGCTGCATGTGAAAAATTCCCCTTCGCGTATTCTTTTGAGATTTTGGTAGTTATGAGAGAAAGCACTTTTCCCTCCAGTGTATGGATAGTTGTAGCAATCGTTTTGTGATGCTTTTGAAAGGTTTTTGGTGTAAGAGGTGCAAAATGTTCTGTTATGATTGTTTTCATGCCTATTTTCTTTTTTCATTTATTTTTGAAAAGTTTTTCTGATGGTTCCTTTGTTTATTACCTTGTGCTGTAAAATACTGGTATTGAGGGCCTTGATATGAATCCCATGAGTAGTTAGAAAATGAATTTTCTACAAATTGACTTTGGGTAAAATCTTCGTTCTTTGAGGTGTAAGGAAGAGGTCAAAAAGAAAAATGTTGCTTAAAATTGTTGTTTTTTTCCTTTAACAAAGTTGTTTGCAAGAGCGCTTTGATGAGGGGCGTGGATATGGCGGGTGCGATCGCTCTTGGTTAGCGGATGGTGCTGGTACTTTTTATACACAGTACTCAGATTGGTGAATCTATGGGTAAAAGCAGTTATCAAGAATTTTTCTCCATTATGTTTTTCTTACTGCTCCATATGAATATCTTGCCATACGAACATCTTGTTTGTGTATTTTTGCAACAAAATGTTTTTTATTTTGTATTGTTGCTCTTATTGTATTGCGCTGCTCTAAGATCCATAAGAGAGAAAACTCTTTCTTTGGTTGGGAGAAAAGCCTTTTTCAGCGCTTTATCATTAAAATAGAACACTTTATGATATCGTAAAGGGGGAAAAGCTTGTATAAGAATGATTTATTCATTTTGATGTATATCTTAAATGTTTTTTGGGAAAAATCGATGTTCTTGAGTGTGGGTGTTTTGAGAGTTCTTGTCTCAAAGATCAATCTTTTGTTTTTCTTAAGTCTTGATATTGGGGATTAGCGTTGTGAAATGTTTTTGGTTGTTTGTAGGAGATAAATTATACACAAAAAGCTTTGTAGGAATGTATTTGCAGACTTTCCCAAGTGGAGATGTTGGTTTAGTTATAGGTGATTTGAGGGGGTGGTATTTTTATAAAGATGATGGGCGCTGGTAAAACGATACACAAAATACAAAAAGGAAAAAACACGGATTTTTTTATCATGTTTTCCTTATATGTGTGAGGAAGCGTTCAAAAACTTTTTGTTAACGGGTTTTTAAAAAATAGAAATCTATGTTGTTTTTGTGGTTGTTCTTTTCATAGTCAAGATCTCATAATAGGAGGTTAGTTTTTCTTTTGTGGGGCAAAGCGGTTTTTTGCAGCTGCGGCTAACATTTCTTTTCTTCTGAAATAAATGGCGCGACCACATCGCAAAGGGGGGTGTCCTTGCATAAGAATAATTTGTTCATCTTGACGCATTTCTTGAATAACTTCATGGGGTAAAATCAGGGCTCTTTGTTGGTAATTGACGTTGTATGAACTCTTTCCTAAGGATAAGCCTCTTGATTTGCTTGTTCCGGTGACTTCAACGGTCATTTGGCCACAGCGTTCTGAAATGTCTTTGGCTGTTTGGAGGTCTTTAATGGCAGCATAGCTGACAAAGGAGCAGCTTTCAAACCATGAGCGTGCTCCGGCTTCTCCAAAGTGATTGACCAACTGACCAGAGGATTGATAAAAAAGCATTAAGGATGTACCGTATTTACGTCCACGATCGCGTGCTTCTTCTAAAATATTCATATAGCCTAGAAGATCAACTTCATCTAAGACAAATAAAACACGCTTTTTATAGTTACCGTCTGCTGTAACCATGGCATTGAGAAAGGCGCCAATAATTACACGTCCAATAGCTGGATAACTGTTTAAAATGCTTGCGGGGAGATTGAGAAAAACATCTGTATTGCCATTTGCAATATCTGAGGAAAAAAAATCATCTCCGCAGACAAGATCTGCGTAATTGGACAAAGAAAGCCATTGGGTATCTTTTGAGGCGGTTGTATAGACTCCTGAAAAGGTTTGTTCTGCCATTTCTGTAAAAATACCAACCATTTCACGAATAAAAGGAGAAGGTGTTGTTTCTTGAATCATGCGTAATTGATTAACAACAGCTGTTTCTGATTGAGAGAGAATGCCACGCAATGTTTTTAAATTGCGCTCGCTGTCTTCATATTCATCAGAAAATACAACGTGAGCAAGAAGAGCTGTTAATAAATTATGGGCTTGTGTCGAGAAATATTCTGCTGAAGAATTGTCTGATTTTTTATCTGTAAGGAGCAACTTGGAAAAGCTTACAATATTCGCTTCGCGTTGTGTGCGTGGTACGCTGTCGTCTAAAAGCCAATCGATGACATTAAAATTTTTTGTTAAAAATGAATTGGGATCGAGAACAATGACATTTCTATTCCCCATCTTTTGACGCGCAAATTTGACCATTGGGGCAACTTCTGTTGAAGGATCAAGACAAACAATAGACCCTGGATAGGTTAAACACGTAGGAACTACTGTACTTGTGGTTTTATAGCCACCAGAACCAGCAAAAAAGATCATATGAGTTGAACCAAAATCAAGATTAAAGGTTAGCAAAGGGGCTGTTCCACCCTTTCCCCATGTTGTTTTATTGCCAGGCGCAAAGGGAATTTTGCACACATTATCTTGATCAACACGGTATCTTTCACCCACAACAATTTGCCCATTGGCAGGAAAGATTTTTGCTGCCTCTCTTAAATTCATCCAAGAGGCCTCACCAAAAACACCTTTTTTTGCACGCTTGACCTTATTTTTAGGTGGAGAGGTTGTTATGAATTGAATGATGGAAAGAAAACCACCAATTATGATGCCAAAGACAACCATGGGGTCCATGAATTGAAGCGCATAGCTCCACGTTATTCCTTGTTGGCCAACATAGGGACTTAAACGTTTTATTTCACCACCAATATAGTAAAGAGCGGTTGTTCCAAAAAAAACAACGGAGACAAAAGTGATTATTTTACGTAAGTGCAGTTTTTGCGACAGACTATACAACAATGAAACAGCAGCCGTTAGTGCTAAGACTAATAAAGGCTCAGAACGAAGAGTCCAATAAATTTGATCGCTCTTTAGTCCATTTGTTATTAACAGTAAAAAATGAGGGACAAGGAATATCGTTAAAGCACCTAAAGCGATTGGTGTTAAAATAAGTACCATTTGTGTTTTGGTATATTTCATTGTATTTTACTCTCAATTCTATCAGAATATGTTGCGAAATGCTCTTTTTCAGGTACGTGATATTAACTCTCATCTCTTTTTGCAAAGGTGCAGATAACGCCAAACAGTTTTCGTTTATGAGCCTTTCTCATCAAGGAGGAAGGTTTTATCCATTCTTAGCAGGCCATAGCGAATGCTTTGGAATGGCGCATTGTGCATATTTGTGCTTGCTGATGTACTTCTTTGGTTTGCTTAATAATTTGTGTAATTTGTTTGGCTTTATTTTCTGATACACCAATGCTTTGAGCCAGTGTTTCATAATCATTATTTTGAACTGCTTTATGTTCATTTGGTGAAAGACGGGTGTTGATCTTTTTTACAAAGTTGCTGAGCTCTTTTTGACATAAAGAATTTTTTGCTAAAGCTTCTTGCTGTAATTCTTTTGGCAAGGCGAGGAGATCTTGCAAGCTTTGACTTGGCATTTCTATTGTTTTTGCAAGGCGACTTTGTTCTGTTGCATGTTCTTGCGTGATTTCCTTTTCAGCATATTTTACAGCATACGCGAAATTTGCAACGGCAGTACAGAGCATACCAATATGATTTTTAGCGTTTGCACGTGCCTGATTTTGTAGTCCACATAAACTGAAACCTGCAAGACGAGAAACAGAGCTCGGTGCCCTTTCAATCTTGTTGGCGAGCTGTTGGCCTAAGCTTGGATTTTTGATGATTTCTACCATCTGTTTGTCTAATGTTTTTGTATTACCATAAACAATTTTTGACAGTTTCTGGACCTGTTTTAGGCTTACGTGGACACAGGCATCTTCTGCAACCATTTGGGCCGTTTCATTTTTTGTCAAAGGGGCTAATTTCTCTTCTGGAATGAGAATGCTTTCAAGCTCTTTTGTTTTGGGAACGGTAAAGGTAAATTTATCACCGGGTTTTAATGTTTTGAGTTGTTCTGGTGTGAGATGTTCTTTATTGCCGATAATGTAAGCTCCTTTTACATTGCAGGCAAAGCTGTTAAGACCAGCACCTCTATAGGTGCCCGTGTAGGTTTCACCTTCCTTTGTGACCATAACAGGGCGATCATTCACACTACGCCCAAGTTCTTTCGTGTTGCTCATGAATTCCTTTAAAAGAGGTATTTTATTGGGATTAGAGATATCGTCAAACAGATGTTGCATTGGTTCTAGATTGTCATTTTGTATTGCTGCAACACTAGCAACCAACATGCGTTCTTTTGTAACCAGTGAAAAATCAAGCTGATGCCCTGCGGCTTTGGCAAGATTTTCAAAAAAGATCCGTTGTGTACGTCCGTTGCCTTCTCTAAAGGGGTGTGTATAGTTGAGAGAGGCAAATATTTTGGCTGCTTCATAAGCAAATTCTTTGCATGATAAATCCTGCAAATTATTTTTTTCGGCAAGCGTTTGATCTAATTTTTGTAAACCTTCTTGTAATTCGCTACCGACTGCAAAATTTGTTATTTTTTTCATTACTGGAGCGACGGCAGTAGTACCATCTTCAAATGTAAAGGGAACATTGCGGGTTTGTCCAGCCCATTCAAAGGTATTTTCAAATAGACATTGATGAATAAGGCATAGATAGGAGCTATCAAACTTTTCTGGTAAGGGGGCTTCACGCAGATTAACCATCGCTTTTGCTGAATCATGCGCACATCTTGCCGTAAAAGCGTCAAGGTTTGTTATTCCATATTTATTTTTTAATGTTTTGCTTTTAGGATACATATAATGTTCAGGGGAAGGCACTGTGGATGTCACATCTGTTTTTTTTAATTTTTCTTTTGGCATTGTAGCTTCCTTATAATGTCGTGTTGTCCATAAGAGTATTAAATTCCTCGAGTGAAATATTCCCCTTTGCGTATTCTTCTAAAATTTTCAACGTTTTGGAATGAAGCGCTATTCCCTCTATTGCATGGGTGCTGATGGCTGATTCAACGGCTTCACGGCGTTTTTTCAATTCTTCTTCTGTCATCGATAAAAGATTTTCTCTGTTTTCTGTTTCTTTGGTTTTCACGCATTTTTCCTTTTATTTGCAATCGTTTCTTTAAAAGAGCCTTTGGCAGCCGGTGTGATCTTCCTTTAGTCCCCTCCAAAGATGTTTCGTTGTTTGAAGGGATCGTAATAAATTTCTGTGACTTTAAATTTTCCTTCAATCCGTTTGCATTGGATGATGATATCAATCATTGAAATCAACAGTCCTCGAATATCATCACGCTCTAAATCACCACCGCCTTCACTTTCTTTGACCAAAAGGGTCATCTGCTCAAAGGCTGCAAGGGCTGTTGAGGCATGAACCGTTGTAATGGAGCCTGGATGACCTGAATTGACATTGCGGATATAATAAAAGGCTGTACCATCTCGAAGTTCTTGCAAAAGAATACGATCAGGACGCATCCGTAAAGATGATTCAAGCAACTCTTTGGGGCCAACGGAGGCTAAGCCTTGTCCATCTTTTGAATAGAACATTGAGACATGGTTAGGGTGTGGTATCACCAATTCTTGTGTGTCTTCGATGGTGATAATACGCTCTTCTTGAGGGATTTTTGCGATTAATGCTTTTGATAATGTTGTTTTACCCGAACCGGTTTTTCCCGCAATTAAAATATTTTTTTGGCATTCTACAGCTTGATTTAAAAAGGAGACAAAGTCTTTATTACAGTAGGCATGAGCTAAGTTATGCTCGATGATTTTGAGTTCGTTAAAACGAGAATGATAGTCATGCAAGGGCGTGAAAGATACCCGTTCACATAGCGAGAAGAGGCCCTTATTTGCGAGCTCTTCGAGAGAAAAACTCTGCGATGACGGTTTACGAATTGTCATACTAATCGTGTCTTTTTCGACAGCGGGCGGAATGACAATTTGAATACGCTCATTGCCTGGTAGCGTTGCAGATAATATTGGGTTTTTGTCCGATATGTTTTGCTTGGAATAGGATGCGACAACTTTCGCAATCCCCATAAGCTCATTAAAAGAGAGAGCCGGAGCTTCTATTGTTTTCCATCCATCAAACCCTTCAGTCATTACTTGATAGGGACGATTGATAACAATTTCAAAGAGACTATCATCTTTCAAAAAAGTACTGATGGGTTCAAGTTTTGTGAGAACAATCGCAACGGTTTCATCGCTCATGGTATGTAAGTTTGAGTTCATTCTAAAGTTACCGCCGAATTTTTGTAAAAGTTTCTTGAAACAGCTCGATTGATAATCTGTTTTTTGTTTTCGATGACTTTCAATTTATAAACGCTGGAAAAATCTAAATCGCGGGCAACAAAGATATTCACCATTTCCCCTTGGTTTTTGGATAATGTGGGAGGAATATTGGCGTAATTTTCTACGAGAATGTTTGCGATGTTTTGTCCTGAAGAGACTGTTTCAGTTTCTTCTTTTTCCTGTTTTTTTGATAAACGTTTATTGGCATAGTGTGTTACATCTTTTATTAGTGATACAAGAAGCGCAGACCCAATCCTCTCAAGCCAATGGTTATCAATATCTCCATCCATACCAGAACGCCCTAAAGCATCCGTTGCCGGTGAAGCTAAGGATATAATGATACCATTGGGGGTTTTTGCTCTATTCCATAGTACAAAGAGACGTGTTTGGCCTTTTTTCAATCCGGCGCGATATTCACCAACAATTTGGGTGCCTTTATCAAGAAGGACAACACGACCATTGTCTGATAAGATATCTCTGGAAACAATACAACTGGCAAAACCTTGTTGATCACTGTTGATGGCTGTTTCTAAAATACAAGGGATAGACGTTCCCATCGCGATGATGTAGTTTCGATTGCCAAGGGTTGAAGCACGAATACCTTCAAGCACTGTGGGTTTAAGAAGATGATTAAAACGTTGTGTTATTTCATCAGGTTTGCTTTCAAGTTGGTGAGGCAAAACACCATTATTTGTTTGTGAATTTATTTTGCCTTGTTGTGTACTTGCATAAGCTAATACAGGAGCACGTTGTGCTGCTTCCAGCAGTGAGTTATCAGAATTTAATTGATTGATGTTTGGTGTTGGTAGCTCGACTTTTGGTAATAGAGCGTTATTTCGTTGAGGCTGTTCAAAGGGGGGAGGGGTAGGCTTTGCAGGGCGAAAAAGCTCTGTTTGTTTTATAACGTTTCCTTCTTTTGAAGATTCAATTGGTTGTTTTTTGTCTGTAACAAGTGTTGAATAGGCTAAATAAAGACAGACACTGAAAAGAATAATAAGAGCAATAGCTTTCCCCACATTGTTCTGTTGACTTTTCCCTTGAGCATTTTTTATTGTATCGCGATCATTAATGCTTTTTTCATCCACGGTGTTATTCATGGCTGCTTCCTAGGTTCATTTTACGTTGTACAGATGGTGATGTCGTACCTGTTTCAGGATTAATTCCTTCTGGTACGAACCTTTTATTAAAGATGCACAATACTTCATTCCCACGTCGTAACGTGAATTGTGCACCTGTTGCATGAACAATAACTTTGTTGCCTTTAATTGATTTGGGAATAAGCGCTTCTTGCCCATCAGGCGATACAATGTAAATGGCAGGGATTTCAATGTTGCCTAAAAAGATAAAGGTTGTTGTTTTCCCATTATCATAGACAGAAGCGGGTTCAATAAGGGAAGAGCCTTGGGCTTCATAAGCCCAATTGCGTGGTCCAAAATCTTCATGGATATTTAAAATATCATTGACAAAGTTTTCTTCACGTTGTTTTTCTTTTTCTGCTTCGGCTAATTTCTTACGTAATGCTTCATCTTCTGGGTAACGAAACTTTACCAAGAAATACGTCTCATTGCCGGCTGAAACATCACCTTCACGGACTTGTAGCTCGAATTGATAAGAGCGTTGTGTTCCATCTTGGCGGCTTGTGACAATTTGTAAATTGGTCACAGGTTGGACTTCACGTGGTTTGAGAAAAACAAAGTGTCCAGCCGGAGCAACTTGCCAAGCAACCGAATTTCCAATTCCTACATAGGTTACTTCTTCATCAACGGCAAATTCTAGTTGAACCGAAGAGCGAATGGAGCCAATGATTTGTACGACGTTGTAGGGGTCATAATTGACAAATCTGATGCGGTTATCTTTACGTGCACTGACAGGCGCTGTTTCTGCAAGTGAGAGAACTGTGTGAAAGCTGAGAGTGATCGTAAAAATTAAAGAGATTGTTTGTAAAAGTCTGATCATTTTATCACCTCTGGATCAGATCTATATTCCGATACTTGAAAACCAAGAGGGTTGATAAGACGATCAGACGTTGAAATGTGTGCGTTCACGTAGGAAAAATTTAAGATTGAAATCCAATGGGAAATATTTTCTTTTTCATTAAAGTCTCTGATCGTTTTATAGTAACGAACTTGGATAAGATCTTTGCTTATAAAAGAGATTGATTTGATTGTGACCGTAGCAATCATGTTATGATAAATATTTTGCGGACTTTCTGGATTATTGCCCGCGTACCATTTTGCAAAACGGTTTTGTTCTTTTGGAGAAGATAAAAGAGAAACTAAGCGAAAATTGTTTTCTGCTTCGGATGCTTGAAAACCTTCACGAGCACGAACATATTGGCTGGCAAAATAACGCGTTATCGCTTCATCATAGTCGTTAGGGGATTCTTTTAGGGCGCTTACAGTATCAATAATGCCTGTTGAGTTATCAACGCGGATAACAAAAGGCTCTACTGTTTTCAAAGGCGTCAAAGCTGCGACAGCTAAAGCCAGCGCAATCGTCATCAATCCCAAAAGCACTGTTAAAGCCATGGAAATTTTCATCCGCACGCGCATGCTATGCATGCGATCAATGTCAAATGAGCGCGCTTCTTTTATATATTCTTCAAGGGCATCACTTTTCACGCATAACCTCCACTTTTTTATCAGATCGTGCTTCATGAATAACCGGCTTTAATAAAGCTGGATTGAGTGCCAAATTGG
Organism: Bartonella sp. CL71SXKL; assembly: GCF_042194935.1. Taxonomy (NCBI): domain Bacteria; kingdom Pseudomonadati; phylum Pseudomonadota; class Alphaproteobacteria; order Hyphomicrobiales; family Bartonellaceae; genus Bartonella; species Bartonella sp. CL71SXKL. The sequence goes on from NZ_JBHINI010000014.1 coordinate 35,722, forward strand.
CTGTTACCTTTTCACTTTCCAAAGTATTGAGAATGATGGGAGTGGTAACAGGCTTTACGCTCTTTTCTGAGTGGACAACGTTTTTATTGTCCCAATTCCACTTATCTTTATTTAAAGCACGTGTATGTTTGCCATTACAGCGTGGTGGTTTTTTAGGGCCACTCAAAGAGGCACAACCAGTAAGAGCGATTGTTAGGACCATAACAAAAGTTATTTTTCGTTTCATTTTTTGAACTCACAAATATCTTGGAATACAATGCATGAGAGCCTTTATTCTGAACATTTTTACAAATTTATATGATGCAAGATTTTGATTGGTTTTGTTGTAAGACCCAAGATGCTAGATCTTTCATGGAAAAAGATCATGGTGCGTGCGCCAAAGGGCGCACGCAAGGCAAAAACAAAAATGCTTATTCTTTTAAAGAGGTGCTTTATCTTAAAATCGACCACGTCCACCTCCGGATCTTCCTGCTTTTGCCGCCGCACCTGCCGCACCTTTACCGGCAGCTCCTGAGATTTGTAAAGTGGCACTTTTTATTGCATTCCCACTCGCTCTTGCACTATTGGCAAGCATTGTGAAAACCTGTCCTCCTGAAGAGACAGCAGTGTTAAAGTATGGTCCGCCAGAGGCCAGCGCTGTTGCAATACCGGGAAGCGCACGGAAGATAATAACCCCTATGATCGAAATGACGATGACAGGGGGGAAAAGAACATAGATTGATTCATATGAAACTTTGAGAACCTGTAGGATAACTTGACATATAATGGTTCCAAGCATGATCACGAGAACTTGTAAAATGGTAAAATTGATCAAAGTTGTAATCCATGCATCGGAGTATTTTCGCGTTGCATTGAACAAATACAAACTAATGAATAGAGGACCAAGACCTATAATCATGACGAGTGCAACTTGTGCAAACATTTGCACAATAAAACCACCTATACAAAAAAGAATAACCGCGAGAAGCATGATAGAACCAAGAAGACCCACAATGATCTTTTCAAAAAACCAAGCATTGTATAAGACTTCTTGATAGCGCGAACTTGCCTTTAACAAAATATAATCAAAAACATTGGAGCTTGCAGGATTGCTGTTAAGCGCATTCCCAATAGCGTTGGATAAATCTTTGAAGAAAATATCCTTGACGTAAGTATTAAATGTATCCGCATTCGTTGCCATTGTTGTAACAACAACGATTTTAACAACATTATTGAGAAGACTATGCATGGAAAGCGCAACGCGACCTGTCATAACATTATAGCCATAAAGAAAGATAAAAATGATTGCAGCGAGATTTAAGGGCGCTGAAATAGCAGAAGATAGCCCACTCACCGTTGTGTCCATCACATTATCTAAGGGTTTTAAAATATACCCAGAAACGCTTTCAAAGGGAGAAAAACTAAAGTCTGACATTTGTATTCGTACTTTCAAGTTTTTCTTTTAATTGTTTTTCTTTTTCTTTTAATTGTGCCTCAAGATGTTTATGCTTTTGTTGTTCCTTTTCTTCACGTAATTCATCTTTTGTTTTCGTATCTCTTGCTTGAATCATATCGAGAGACTGAAGTTTTAAAGAACTTACTTGAAGATCTGCTTGAAGAAGAGAAAGCTTTACTTGAATCTCTTGTCGAAGGGTTTGCAATTCTTCGGGTTTTGTGTCTGGTTTTGATTTAATATTTTCAAGTTGATTACTTATTTCTTTAATTTTTTTTGCAGTATCTGTTGCAGTCTTATAAATGGTTTCAGCTGTTTCTGATTTTGCAGCATCTAATTTTTGTGTGTTCTCGAGTGCTTGTTTATAATATTCCTCCGCATCGGGTGTCGTTTGTGATATTGCATGAGAAATAAAAGAAAAAGATAACAGTGTAACTAAGCCATATTTTTTCATTGATTTTTTCTCCTTTGATAAAATATGGGCAGCCATTTGTCAGGGTCAGCTCCATATTCGTTGATAATTTCATTCATGAGTTCAATGTTTTTTGTTGTGCCGCTTAAAACGGCGATCTCATCATTCATTCCACGTAAGTTAAGTTCTGCAACAACGGAACTTTGCCCCTGTTTGACGAGAAAACGACGGGATTCTCTGCTTAATTCTGACTGTATCAGTTCAAATTCACGCTCAGTAAGTTTGAAAGCTTCGACATAATCATTATAATTTGCTTTTTGATTTGGAAAAAATATTTGAGTGGGGCACTGCTCAATAATTGTGTGCGCGATTGTTGAGTTCAAAGCGTCTTTAGGGCTTTGTGTTGCAAAGAGCATCATGCCATTTTGTTTACGGATTGTTTTTAGCCGATCTTGAGCAAAAGCTTTGAATGAATCATCTTCCAAAGCTTTCCAGAATTCATCAACGACAATAATGATGCGCCGCCCATCAATCAAATCAAGAATGCGGTGAAAGAGATACATCATTAAGGGACGCCGAATTTCTTCATTGTCTAAGAAATCGGTCATGTCATATCCAATGAATTGCGCATTTAAATTGAGATCATCTTGATCATTATCAAAAACCCATCCTAAATCATTGCCTCTAATCCAGCGTTGCAGCCGTATGGCAATCCCTTCTTTGGATGTGTTGTCAAAAAACAGTTGAAGTGCACCAAGAGAGCGCTGGGTTGGGGGTAAGTTTTCTAAGGAATCAATAGCTTTGGCGATATCTTGTCGCTCTTCTTCTGTTACGATTTGCCCTTCAGCGCTTACCAGCTTTAAGATCCAATTACGAAGAAAGATTTTATTTTTTTCGGTGTATTCCATGCCCTTTAAGGGAGCAATACCCGTGGGCTGCCCGTTTTTTAAAGGTTTGTATTTCCCTCCTCCAGCCCGTACAAAAATCTCTGCTCCTTGATCTTTATCAAAAAAAACCATTGTTGGATTGTGTTTTTGTAATTGTGCAAGAAGAAAATTAACAATCACTGTTTTACCGGATCCCGATGGACCACAAACAAACGTGTTTCCAAGATCGCCATAATGAAAATTAAAATAGTAAGGTGAACCAGCCTGTGTTTTTAGCAATGCGACAGCAGCTCCCCAAACATTATCTTTCAGTTTGCCAACGGGAAAAGAATGGAAAGGCGATAAAGCGGCAAAGTTTCTGCTAGTAATGGCGCCTGAACGCGCCCGATAGCTAAAGTTTCCAGGAAGCTGTGCCCACCATGCTGCTTCTAATCCTAAATCTTCTCTGGCAATCACCGCTCCTCCATTGGTTAAATGGGAACGTGCTTTTGATAAGTTTTCAGACAATATTTTGGGATGATCAGCAAAAACAGCTAAAGAAATGTGGTGTTCTCCCAAAACAAAACGGTTTGATTCTAAATCATCTAGCGCTTCATCTAGTGCATCGATTTGTGAGCTAGCACGATCAGCTGCATTGATCATTTGATTTTGTTTGCGGCTCATAATCGCACTGGCGGCTGCCTTACTTTTAAAGACAAAGGATTGTGTTAAAATGAATTCAAATGGCACCGTAAGCAGACCATCAGTCATACCTGGGCGTGTTTTAGAAGGATACTCTTTCCATCCAAACATGCCCACAAAGCGTTCATTGCTTTCATGGCGAATTTCGATAATTTCTTTCCCAAAAATAACACGATCCGAGTAAATTGTTGAAGCAATAGTTCCAAATGTGAGAGGAATACGCTCACGTCTTCCCCCTACCAGCTGGTGGAGAAATTCACTTTGTTCGGAAAATAAAAGTCCTTCATGTTCATAGATTGATAGCAGACGGACTTCATATTCTTCCAAACCTTGCATAAGATCTTGACTTAACTCTTCGAGTTTACGAATAGCTTCCTCATCGGGTTCAGATTGTGTTTTCTTCGCTTTGCTCAAGCGCTGAAAAAATGAAACCAGCTTTTCTGTTTTATCCGCTGCCGGATTCCAAAGCAGTGAAATAAACAAATCATTTCTATACAGTTCTTGTGAAACCATTTTCTTTTTATATTTTTCATCTAATGTTGTTGCAAAAGATGAAAGAAAATGACCTTCTGGGTATATCGTTTCACGGCGGCGGATGATGTGAGAATATAAAGCAAGCCGTTCGTCTGCGATATTTTTTAAAAGGGTGTTTAATTGGTTGTGTAAAGAATTTAATTGATCAATATCCGCAGTGTCAAAATTTATACCCTCAACAGCCAACACAACCATTAAACAACGTGAATTTAAAGCAACGACATGTTGGTTGATGTAGCGTATATAGGGAATATATTCTTCAGGCAAAGTTTCCCGTTTCATTATTGACATCTGTTTCACCGGCTTCGTTCCTTCAGCTTAGTTCCTTATAAGTGCGGATAAGGCGTAAAGGGGAGGTCGAACCTCCTCCCCATCTGTTGAGGTTTTTTTGTTTTCCTCGGGTATTGAGCCATGCAAATAATACGCGAAATTGGTTGTGATCATACTTTGTCACTTCTCGCAAAATAAAGTGTATCCCAATCCCAAGACCAAACATGGTAAAATCACTGGTCAAAATGAAAAGAATGGATGTCGCCATGACATTAAGCGCCATCGCTTCCATTGTAACACCAGCAAACATGGCCGGTCGTGTACAGGCAAGGAAAAGAGTATCTTCGTTCATTTATGCTGTGCTCGCTAATTTACCGACGAGAGCGGGGGCACCAAAAACAATAGCAATTCCCAGAACACAGTAAGCTGCTTTGCGTAAATCAATAAAGCCGTACATCCAGCCAATCCCCACAGCAGCAACACATATAATAGCAATGAGCTTTGCCGTTGGACCCGTCATCATCGCAACAATGTTGCCTAAAACACCATCGAGCTTCCCGAAACCACCTCCATCAGCAGCTGCATAAGAAGGATCTGATACAAGCAATGCTGTAAAAAGCAGCATGGTCACGATAAAAATGATGTTTTGGAATCTATTATCTGTCATTTTACCTCTCTTTAACAAATAATATTTGTTCATATGTCGACATTCCATTGCCTCTAACAAACTGGAGAGTGTTGTCATTTGATGACAGTTTAATTCTCCTCATTTGTTTGTTTTTAAAGCCTTGATCGTGGATCTGTTCACTCTCAAGCTCTTCTTCTTAAAGAGACAGAAGTCTTTTCAAATTGAGATTGTGCTACATGAAAATGGCAATTTTAAGTTGTACTCGTTTGTAAAAACAACAATATTAAAACAATGCAAGAAGGAATATTATTCTTTACAAAGTGTAGTTAATATGCAACACAGATATTTGAATTTTTTCTTTAAAAACAAGGGGATTGCTGATAAATAATGTGAAAGGATAGAAAAACAATGAATTTTTTGAGCGAGCGTGTTAAGAAATGCTATTTAAATTGATTGTTATTGTTTACATTATGGGTTCCATAGTGTGGGGATTAAGCCAATATAAAGATAAAATGGATTTCAGCATTCTTAAGACATTTGAGACGCAAGATATACAAGATATTGTCGATCTCTATCGAGAAGAAAAAAAGTTGGGTAAATCTATCACCAAACAGCAATTAGAAAAAAATGAATCAGATCTCGATTTGCAGAAGAGTGTTTCATTAAACGATGTTGCAAATAATGCTGTTGTTTTTCATGGTAAGGCCTCTGTTACAAGTGGGGTTACATTTAAATTACTGACGCCTTCTGCACAATCTTGGCGATCACATATCATCCGTGATATTCATCTTTATGGTGTAGACACATGTGCACCCCGTCAAAAAGCAAGATTAAATGATCAAGAATGGCCCTGTGGTGTGGTTACAATGGCTTGGCTTGTCACCAAAACACTTGGGCAGGATTTATCCTGTAAACAGGCTTTGATGCACAATGGTGTTTATTATGCGCAATGTTTTGTTCAAGGGGTTGATTTAGCTGAGGCAGGTCTTACAGAAGGTATGTTGGTACTCTCAAAAGAGGGAAAAAATCCTATTCCAGCCCAGTATCATCATGCGGAAGAAAAAGCACGTGGCAACAAGATTGGTCTTTGGTCAAGTGATTTCACTGAACCTTTAAAATGGCGGAGAGATAATGGATCTTACAACCCCTTTGCAAGTCCGTGATTGGTTTTAACGAACATATTTACTTAAATCTTTATAGAGAAAGCTTTATCAATAAAATTGTACCAAACCATAGAGCAAATTTGAATAAACCGTGAGATTATTTTCGTTTATGAAGTAAATGGATGATACTTCCTTTTTCAGGGAGGTTTGCTCTCAAAATCGCTCTTCTATTTTTACTTATGTGTTTTATACAAGCAGGAAAACTTCATTGTTGGTGGCAAAGCATTTTTGAGTATTTGTGTTTGAAGGAGAAAGTGAGACGATAAAAAACGCTCAAGAAACGGATTTCTAGAGCGAAGTTGAAAAAGTAAAAAATGAACGGCCCCCAAAATGGGATAACGTTTGATATAACTGATAGAATATTTTACAATGCCTTAAAAGAATTCCTAGCAAAAGTTTTCTTCATCAGAATTTTATCTTCAGGATTGGATCACGTTTTTTACTTCTTTAAAAGTGATCAATCTGTTGCATTCCTTGAAAAGCTTTCATAATTATCTGCTTCTAAATTCAGATTTCTAAAAGATGGATGGATTTCAAGTAGACTCTACACGAAGAAATCTTCGTAAAAATGATTTGCCTTGTTGATTGTTTTCTATGTACCGTAAAACGTTTCTATTTAAGCATTCGATGGGGGAACAATAATCAACATACAAATAGGTAAAAAGAGCTCATACTTTTTTGTTATGGCTTTGTCACCCATTGATCGTGAGACTTAAGTATTATAATGCTCATAGGCTTTCTATAGGGCTAGGGGCGATGCTTATTGCAATGTAACTATTTGAAATTAGTTTGACAAAAGCATTAATGCGCCTTCTGATTTCGTCATTTGTGTTTAGTTTGGGCTCTTTCCTTCTCATTGTATTTTATGACAAACTCATATGATAGCTATTGTGAGCTCTTCTTTTCGTTATTTTACTCAGAGTGTTCACTTTGAAAGCAAGTCAGTGATAGTGAGGCTGTATTCTCATACAGTGTGAAAATTCAACCCTCATTTGGGGGGATGATATTAACAGATAAGATATTTAAAGAGGGATAAAATGAAAAAAAATTATTTTATTATGCACGGCTCTATTATTCGTCGTGGGGTGTGAAAAAAACTATAGCGTAGAAGATTTTAAAAAAGATGCAAAATTAAAAGAAGAATGGGGAATGAAGTGTTTTTTTTCAGGACAAGCTGTTAAGGAATCTAAAAACTGTCAAAATGTCTTACAAGCAGATACTGAAATGTTTTTCTCGCCAAAGCTTGATGTTAAAGACAGTGGTCATGCATCTCAACAGTAAAGTGTGATATAAAAATTCTAAAATAAAGAAGTTACGGCTCAACGAATGCTCGCTTCTTCAATTGTTATAGCGGAATTTTTTATCATTTTTCATCTTTCAGATGAGCTCCCTAAATCATATTCGCAATCCTATTGTTTGTTTCAACTTTATCAGATTGAGGATTATGATCATGAGAGAACTAGATACATTGTCTTATAGAAATATCTCTCAAGGTATCCAAGCCTATTTTGCGACGCTGTTCGTAAAGGGTATATAAAAAGCAAGTAAAATAAAATAGTTATGTCTAATATGGGGGAATAGGTGAATCTTGATTCTATTGAGTTTTTTTGCCTCTATCCCTCATCTTTTTGAAGCTTTTTTATCGCCTCTATAGCTAACCTTTTACGGTCTGCGCTCTTTGTGTAAAGAGATGCCATAGCATCATTTGTCCAGCCAAAGAGTGCTTTCAATTGTGATACTGTTGCACCAGAGTTAGCTGCGCGTGTTGCTGCTAATTTTCTTAATCCATGCGCCGATTTTTTAATTCCAGCAGCATTACAAGCGTCTCTAAATGTATCGCCAAAGCTTTCTTTGGAGAGTTTTTGATTAGTTTTACTACAGATGAATGTTTCTACTCCAATAGGACCAGCTTCAAGCGTTTTGGCTAATTCCGGTAAAATAGGTAGAAAGACATCTGTTTGGAATTTACTTTTCTCTGTCTTGAGATGAATAATATTGTCTTTGACATCTTTCCAGCCAATTCGTACCGCATCACCACGACGCAAGCCCGTATATAAAAGAACATCAATCCAGACACGTTCATGGGTACCATGATGCCATTTGTGATAATATTTCTCAACATCTTCTTCTGTCCAAACAGGAAAGCCGCTTTTATTTTTAAGAGGAGGTTTTTTGACGCCTAAAGTTGGATTATTTTCCAAAAGACCTTGATCAATTGCCCAATTAAAAAGTCCATTAAGGGCTTTCAGAAAGTTTCTAGCCATTGCTGGTGTTTC
>NZ_JBHINI010000140.1:0-593 GCF_042194935.1 Bartonella sp. CL71SXKL
GTCAACCATGTGATTAAGCAAACCCCTAAGGCTGGTTCAAAACTATCTGAAGACGATACGATCACGGTTCAAGTAGCAGATACTGGTGCTAACCTTAAAACCACTAATATTCAAATTAATATTCCGTTTGATGGCAATGGTGGTAAAAAGGAAAATCGGGTTCAAGTCTACATTTCTGATGCTTACCACAACCTCACGATGGAATATCAAGATATTACAATTAATCAAGAGACGACCATCAATGTGCCATTTACGTTAAAGAATCACCAGATGGGGGCATATAAAGTGATCCGGAATGGCCGGACCATCATGAGTGCTACCAACATCACTGGTTAATGGAGGATATTTTTGCAAGAAGGAATTATTCAACAGTCCCTCAGCGGTTTTTATGATATTGTGTCTGACGGACAAATCTACCGTACTCGGGGCCGGGGCAATTTTCGTAAAAGGGGGATTAAACCCTTGGTTGGTGACCATGTTGAATTTGCGGATGGTTACTTATTGGCGATTAAGCCACGACGAAATCAATTGGTTCGCCCGTTGGTTGCAAATGTTGATGCCGCAGTGGTAGTTACGGCCGCTACTGAACCCAT
>NZ_JBHINI010000141.1:0-592 GCF_042194935.1 Bartonella sp. CL71SXKL
CCCAATGCGCTCACACGGCAGCCACTCACGATATAATGTCCATGGGCGCGGTCGTACGTCGCAATGGCTTGCATGGCAGGTTCAAGCAGTGATGGGGATTTTTGATCAATCAGAACACCATCTTGTAAGATATAAACCGGAAAGAAAGTGCCATTCTGCGCATCCTCTTTTAGTGCCCAAACAAGCTGTGCTGTTTCGCGTGCGGCACCAGGCTCTCCTTCTGCCAATGTGCCAGGGACTTGCCCCAACAACTCTGGATCATCCTCATGGGTTATCCATTTTTTTTGCAGCTTCACACCAATTTCCAAGCGCCCAATCATGGCAACATTGTTGAGTACAGCTGGTGCAACGGGGAAAATATCGCCTGCGATATAAATTTTGCCATCCGTTAAAGTGACGGTCTTTGTTTCTTTGTTGACAAATGCATCAGCCCGTTCAACGCGGTCTCCTTCTTGTGCCACAAGGCGCCCCAAGCGGTCATGCCGCCCCCTGATGATGGTTTGAACCTCATTCAATTCACCACTTTGAATAAAGGGACGCGTGCCATAAAACACCACGCTTTGTTGTTCCTCTTTGCCGCGAGATCTGTCAA
>NZ_JBHINI010000142.1:0-588 GCF_042194935.1 Bartonella sp. CL71SXKL
GAATAAAGCGAAGGAAATAGCTAATAATGCGAAAACGATAGCGGAAACGGCGGTAACCACAGCGAATGAAGCGAAGACAGTAGCAGATGAGGCGAAAAGCTTGGTGGAGAGAGCTCATACTTCTGTCACAGAAAATTCTCAAGTATCAAAGCAAGCGCAAACGATAGCAGAAGAAGCAAAGAATAAAGCGGAAGCAGCTCAGACATTAGCGCAACAGATCTCTCAATCTGCAACAGAATGCTGTGAAGAAGCCAAGGGTATTTCTCAACGTGCTGAAACCAAAGTTAATGATGTAACGCGTAAAGTTGATAAGTTAGAAGAAACAACAGAGTCTCATACGAATGAATTAACAGCTGTTAAAGCTACAGCTCTTGAAGCACAGCAAAAAGCTGAATCTGTTGATACGAAGCTAACAGTTTTAGAAGCATGCTCTCCTGATATTCAGAAAGCCAAGCAGGCATTAGATAGTTTAGAAGGGAAAATCACTTCTGTTGAACAAGAGAATACCAATTTAAAACAATCTGTAGCTACAGTCACTGAAGTAGCGAATTCTGCTAAGAATAAAACAGAGACATTAGAGCCTAGGAT
>NZ_JBHINI010000143.1:0-586 GCF_042194935.1 Bartonella sp. CL71SXKL
GCCGTGCAAAAATTCGTAATGATATCTGTGATGATAATCAGTCACTAAAAGACGCTGCTTAAATAACGCGTGGGCGCAGCGGGGGCGCCCTCCTTTAAACATCTCATTTAAAAATTAAATCTCTTTATAAAGGAATTGTGCTCATGCAAAAGAAGTTTGCACTCACAAATGAAACGCGTGTATTTGGTAATCATACCCTTTATCGCATTAAAGCATTAAAAGACTTTTCTGATGTTAGAGCTGGTGCCTTGGGTGGCTTTATTGAAAAGGAAGATAACCTCTCTCATGAGGGAAATTGCTGGGTGTATGATGAGGCTCTTGTGTTTAAAAATGGTCACGTTTATGAAAATGCAAGAGTTTTTGGCAATGCTGTCACTTGTGGTCATATCTATGGTCATGCGTGGGTTTATGACAATGCTATCGTTGCTGGCTATGTCTATAATAATGCCCATGTTTATGGCAATGCCGTTATTTCTGATAATTCCCATGTCTATGGTAATGCTCATGTGTATGGCAAGGCTATTATTTATGATAATGCCTATGTTTATGACAATGCTAGGGTTTATGAAAACGCTCGTATAGCAAA
>NZ_JBHINI010000144.1:0-585 GCF_042194935.1 Bartonella sp. CL71SXKL
GCTTGATGATCCACAAGAGGTTACCAGCAAGGAGCAACCCCGCTCGTGGAAAGAGAAAATAGTCAATTTTATCGGAAAAAAAGACAAGAAATAGCACCTAAAAAATATCGAAAAGATTTCAGAAATTTAGAAAATAAGACGCGCTCCAAAGCCTTGATCACTAGTTGAGAAACTCAACAGTAGTGTGGCTCTGATCATGGTTTTGGTGCAAGATTTTAATGAAACAGCCTATTATTTCATAGATTATTAAAATTACTTTTTATGGGCTTTTGTCTATTTTATCGGTTATGTCAGTTTATTTAACAGACGAATCTTATGATTTTAGTGAATGATTAAAATGTGCTTTATGAAAAGCATATGATCCTTTAAGCCTTTCAAAAGAAAGGGATTATAATCATAATAGATGCTATCAAGACCATTATGGTTATGAGTTTTGGAGGTTTAGGGGGTTTTGGAGGTGCTTTTTACGCTCCCCCCTTTACATATTTTTCAATAAAAAATAAAAGTCATTATATTTCAATAAGTTAATCTTTCAAATAAACAACCTATATTAAACACAAAACATAAATACAATCTTTAATATAT
>NZ_JBHINI010000145.1:0-584 GCF_042194935.1 Bartonella sp. CL71SXKL
TGCGTTTCAAAACCCGCATCATTTAAAGCACTCTCAAAACTCACATTGTGCACACGGTCTCTGGTCGCACCATCATGGGGTAACACCATCAACGCCTTCTCATAACCGTTTTGACGCAACCAGCCTACATGCTCTGATAGCGGTTGTCCCTGTGCTTCGTAATAATTAAGCACTCTAATTTCTCGCCCCACAAACTGTGCTATCCATATCGCCGTGGCATCTGCCTTAGCACCCGTGCCCCCAATATCCCAAAAGGCGCGTATTTGCATTAAAGGATCACGAGCAACGCGCCCTATCCGCCCCTCCTGCTCGGCTGCCAACATTTCCTTTTGATAATAAGCGCCTTGAACCGCTGTAAGATAAGCCCCTTCCCAGATATGCTTATAGGTCTCTGGACGGTTTCTCAGATCATCAAGCCGCGCTTCATTCAAGATCTTCGGAAACTTCGGGTTGTCTGACCAGTTGATCTCAACACGTTTGATTGCCTCATTGTCTGAAAAGCGAAACCGCTTCTCAACGGGGGCATTCTCTCGCAACGGGTTCCATGTCACCCATAATTCTGCATTCCAATCTTTTCCTTCTTC
>NZ_JBHINI010000146.1:0-579 GCF_042194935.1 Bartonella sp. CL71SXKL
TTATACTTTTTACAAAAAGGGCTGTTCAAACGCTTCTTGACACTGCGCTGTGGTATGACAGCACCTGGACGACAAATGGGAAGGTTTTCAGCTCTAAAAGTATAACACCAATATGGTCCTCCCCATTTGTAGCGGAATCCTGCTTGAATCATGCAAGCATCGATGGAAGCCTCTGCATTGATGCTTAGCTTTCTATTTTCTGGAAAAACATCATAAGGGGTTGGCATACCACATTCTAACAATGCTTTTCCTACCTCAGTAAAATCTGCTCCTGGTTTCTCCCATGCACTCAAAACTCCTGGTGGAGGCTTGTCGATGTTACATCCAGCAATATTTAACAGAATGAGACCACTTAATAATTTCAAGATTTGTTTCATTTTTTTCTTCCTGAATATTTTGAATAAATTGGCGTACGATTAGGTAATCCATAAGCCTGTCGACATATTGAACCTGCATTACCATAACAAGCATGGACACTGGGGTAGCCCTTAAATATTTGCCATGCTTCTTTCCAAGGACCACTTCCAGGAGGTATTTGCTCAAAAGTGTAAGGATTTTTGCCAATCTTTGTACCAACAA
>NZ_JBHINI010000147.1:0-578 GCF_042194935.1 Bartonella sp. CL71SXKL
ATATAGCATTTTGAATTTCATGACCTTTATTTCCTACCTCGGTAAAAAAATACCGTGGTTATAAAATCGATCTTGTCCTTAATCCTTTTATGCAATCTTTAAAATGTTCGCTGTTATGATGATGCTGTTATGACAGCTCTCTATTTTACGCTTCTAATTTTGAGAACTGTAATTTTATGTTTTTATCATGTGATTAACAATCCAATCTTTAAAACAAGATGGGATCTTTAAACGTATGCGATTTGTGCTGTGATAAAAACGTATCATAAAATTTATGAACTGTTATGAATGATAACTGCTTTTCATTTCATATGAACGTTTACATGCGTTATAATATTTACATTATGATTTGCTTTTTATGGTCTATTCATACATGGCAATCTTATATAAAAAATGGTCAAATGAATCATGCATAAAAAGATGGATTCTTGAGTGGATTCATATAAAATAATTGCACACAAACTATTGACTTTATTGTGTTTTTTGATATGATACCGAATTCTGCTTGTATCACATCCACTTGGCTTTTACGCGGGTGTAAAAACATAACCGCATCAAGGGAAGGAACATCAACACCT
>NZ_JBHINI010000148.1:0-577 GCF_042194935.1 Bartonella sp. CL71SXKL
AGAGCAACCAAACATCATACGTAATTCAATTAATTTAAAAGAACCAAGATCTGCAATTCGGTAACAACAATTGTATCCATTGTTGACGTGATCCCAGTCGTAACAACCGTTCAAAAAATTAATTCCATCACGACGAACTTGACCCAAAACTGGCAACTGGTCAGTGCTAGCCAAATTCGTTGGCTTGTTAGCAACCATCGACCAGTCAGTTCCAACCAATAAGTTTTTGCCATCTTTGTCTTGAAGATATGCTTTTGTACCTGTAGCCATAATTTAATCCCCCTATTATGAATGTATATGAAAAAGCACCCGTTCATTTGTACGACCGAGCGCTTTATTAATTTCGTTTATCTGTTTTTGTAAATCGTCAATCTTATCAATCAAACCGATCACTGAAGCGATGTCAGTTTCCGGTAAAATTTGATACTCATTACCATCGGAATCTTTTAAGATTAACTTCTTATGATTGTTAATCTGATTCCCTCCTAGTCAGGCGCAACCATGTGTTTACTGATCTGCGTGATATTAAAAGCCCCTTGTGGCATATCAAAGGCTGCCGTATCAACCGGTTGATATC
>NZ_JBHINI010000149.1:0-573 GCF_042194935.1 Bartonella sp. CL71SXKL
TTCTTTCCACCAGTTACTGCCAGCAGGTATTGTCTCATAAGTATAGCCATTGCCGCCAATCCATCGGCTTACAAAGTCATATCTATGCCCATCAAAACCAATAGTGGTTTGTTTGCCATCACTCACATAACCTAACAGACCGGATGCAACTAAAACATTAAAGGCTGGTCCATAGAAATTGATATTCGTGTTGTCGGCTATCCCGTGCACCCCTTCTTGTTTGAAAGAATTCAGCATATTCCCCAATGTCATGGTACCACGGCTATGTCCATAAAGTTCTAACCCTGTAATACCATGGCTATACACCAAATCTTTTGCTTCTTGTGTTGAATTGGTCAAACCCCAAAAGTTATTTTCCATAAACTTCTGATAGCCCGCGACCAAAAGTTCTGAGATAGCAGAATCGGCTTCTGGGAACACAACAAAATAAAGCGGATCATTTTTATCCTTCGCATGTTGCTCTGCATAAACAGCGGCTTCCTCTGGTGGAGTAAAGATGCCATTAAAGGACACATGCACCTTGCCATCAGCACCCTCTTGTAAATGCTGCTTTTCTTCATCCGTTAAATAATG